>LAEA01000222.1 GCA_000961745.1 Rhodospirillaceae bacterium BRH_c57
GGGGGCGCCGGTGCTGGGCGCGACGCGATTCGCCGCCGTGGCGCGGCGCGGCGCGGTGCCGGTGGTAGCGCTGGGCGGGATCACTGCGGCAACGATCAAGGCCCTTGAGGGGACAGGCGCCTGGGGCGTGGCGGCCATTGACGGGTGGGCGGTTACGGGATCTGGGGCTGCTCACGCTCCGGAAAATCAAGGCCTGGAGCGGCGAAGAAGTCATCCCAAACAGCATTGGCCAGCACGATGATCCGGCGTGCGCCGTCGCCCTGTATCGCACAGGTTGACATGTCTCGGTCCCGCTCACGTCAATGTGGTGTTTGAAATCGGGCGCACGATACCCCGTACCACGGTTAAATTTAGTGTCCTTGCAGCGCGAGCGCAATCATGAGGTCGAGCGGATGCAAAAAAGAAGAAGGGGCAGCCGAAGCCACCCCTTCCCTTTTGGCAATCTCTGCTTCTGCGTCGTAAGACTTAGAAGGACAGGGAGATACCGGTGGACACGGCCCAGCCATCGTTCTGGTTGGCAGCGACGGTCGCAGCCGTGGAACCGGTGGCAACACCGTTCTCGAACTCGGCGTGAGCCAGACCACCGACCAGGGCAACGCCCGGACCCATGGTGTACTCGCCGTTCAGCTCCCAAACCTGGCGGCTGTCGTCGCCGACGCCAGCGCCGTTCTCGGCCTTGGCGTCGAAGTAGGCGAGGGACACGCCGTACGGGCCGGTCTTGTAGGAAACGCCGAGGTCCCAAGCGCGAGCATCGTTGTCAGCACCACCGGCGAGGTCGGCGTTGATAACGCGGTAACCACCGCCAACGGTGAAGCCGGCGAAGGAGACGTTCAGGCCAGCCTGATACTCGTTGTAGTCATCGATGGTGGAGACGGTGGTAGCGGTCTGGTTGGA
The DNA here is from genome assembly GCA_000961745.1 of Rhodospirillaceae bacterium BRH_c57. Classification (GTDB taxonomy): domain Bacteria; phylum Pseudomonadota; class Alphaproteobacteria; order Rhodospirillales; family Rhodospirillaceae; genus Cauispirillum. Next base: position 895 of record LAEA01000222.1, read on the forward strand.
CACGTCACCGGTCAGCCAGCCACCGGAGAGCTTGATTCCAACGCCGGAGAACTCGCCGTTGTAGGCGGCGCCAACGCCGTAAGCTTCAGTGGTGTTCAGGCCGTTCGGCTGCTGGAAATTGTTGCGGCCGTCGCCAGCATCGGGCATGTAGGTTGCGCCAACGGTGAAGCCAGCGAAGGCCGGCGTGATGTAGGAGATCGATTCGCTGTCGCCACCGGTGTTGACAAACGAGGCGATCGGGGCAGTGTTGCCAGCCGGGCTCAGAATCACCTGAGCGTCAACAACGTCACCTTCGGAGAAGGCGCCACCGTGCAGGCGGCCACCGACGCGCGGCGAAGTTACCGCGATCGCGGCCAGAGCCGTATCGTCCGCACCCATCACGACGGTACCGAAGGAACCAGAGACGGCGATATTGTATTCGTCGATGACCTTTCCCATGTGACGGCCACCGGCTTCCATTTCGGTCTTGAAGGACACCTTCAGGCCGTTGTCGAGGACGGTCGAACCGGTGAAGATCACTTCGGCGTCGCCCTTGACATCGACGGCGGTCACTTCCCTGGTGCCCATGAAGGCGTCGTCTTGGTCGGCGAAGGTGACCCAAGCGCCGGCGAAGCCGCCGACGTTGAGCTTAATGGGGTCAGCAGCGTGCGCGGCACCGGCGACGAGGCCGGCGGCAACCAGAGCGGAGGTGCCGATAAGAAGCTTCTTCATTGTTTCCATATCCCTAATTCAAGTTAGATTGGAACGAGCGGTTACGTAGGTTACCGACCCGCGCCGTGGGCGCAGACCGCCGCTACGGTTTGAGGATAAGGCCACTTCCGCTCAAAAGGGTCAAGCTGCCACCGAAGGCGTCTGTGTCAATTTCCGCACAGTGTGTTTTTTCAGCAACAGCCCCGCCGGGCAGCCCACCCAGACGGCTTTATGGCGGCAGCGGGTACGCGATACCTGTACGGGCCATGACCATGTGGGGTATACAGGCGTGTCCGTTGGTAGTTCATCACACCGACAACGGATGACAGACCTGCCGTGGTGGGAACCGGGGAAACGATGTTGAAACGCTCCACGATACTGACTCTTTCGCTGGTCCTGGCGACCGCCCTGTTGGCTGGCTGCTCGGGCATGGACGTGGACAGCCGTCCTTACGAAAAGAACGAAGCCTCCAACACCTGGGGCCGCGGCATCAATGACGAGCCCCAGGATACCATCTTCGGCAAGGGCGGCCTGTTCGGCAGCGGCAAGTCGTCCGAGGATGTCGGCGGCGGCACCGGGCTTAACGTCAACGCCTATCTGTGGCGGGCCTCTCTGGACACCGTGGCGTTCATGCCGCTGTCGTCGGCCGACCCGTTCGGCGGGGTCATCATCACCGACTGGCACAGCCCGCAGGCCAACCCCGGCGAGCGGTTCAAGGTCAACGTGTTCATCCTGGGCCGCGAGTTGCGGGCCGACGCGGTCAAGGCCAGCGTGTTCCGCCAGGTGCGCGACGCCTCGGGCGCCTGGGTCGACACCCCGGTGGCCGACAGCGTGGCGACCGAGTTCGAGAACGCCGTCCTGACGCGGGCCCGCCAGTTGCGCATTGCCGCGGCAGCCCGTTGATCGGCGCCGCACAGACCCTGTAACGACTGAATTCGACACTGAATTTTCCGGCACCCCCGCGCAAGCGGGGGTCCCTGCTTGAGGAGCCCGAGCCGTGTCCGTGGACCGCTACAACGTCAAGGAAACCGAGCGGAAGTGGCAGGCGCTGTGGGAGGACCGTGGCGTCTTCGCGTCGTCGGAAGACCGCAGCAAGCCCAAGTACTATGTCCTAGAGATGTTCCCCTATCCGTCGGGGCGCATCCACATGGGCCATGTGCGCAACTACACCCTCGGTGACGTGGTGGCGCGCTTCAAGCGGGCCCAGGGCTTCAACGTGCTGCACCCCATGGGCTGGGACGCCTTCGGGCTACCGGCCGAGAACGCCGCCATCGAGCGCGGCGCCCATCCCGGCGAGTGGACGCACCAGAACATCGACACCATGCGCGACCAGTTCCGGCCCATGGGCCTGTCCATTGACTGGTCCCGCGAGTTCGCGACCTGCGACGCACCGTATTACAAGCACGAACAAAAGATGTTCCTGGATTTCCTCAAGGCGGGCCTGGCCTACCGCAAGGAGTCCTGGGTCAACTGGGATCCGGTGGACCACACGGTGCTGGCGAACGAACAGGTCATCGACGGCAAGGGCTGGCGCACCGGCGCTGCCGTGGAACGCCGCCTGCTGTCGCAATGGTTCCTCAAGATCACCAACTACGCCGACGACCTGCTGGACGCCATCAAGGGCCTGGACCGCTGGCCGGAAAAGGTCCGCACCATGCAGACCAACTGGATCGGCCGGTCCGAGGGTGCCCGAGTCGTCTGGCCGCTGGACGGGCGTGACGACTCGGTCGAAGTGTTCACCACCCGGCCCGATACCCTCTATGGCGCGTCGTTCATCGCCCTGTCGCCGCATCACCCGCTGACCGCCGCTCTGGCCGCAACGACTCCGGCCCTGCGCGACTTCGTGGCCGAGTGCGACCGCCTGGGCACCTCCGAGGAAGCCATCGAGACGGCCGAAAAGAAGGGCTTCGACACCGGCCTGCGCGCCGTCCACCCGTTCGATCCGACCTGGACGGTGCCGGTCTACGTCGCCAACTTCGTGCTGATGGAATACGGCACCGGGGCCATCTTCGGCTGCCCGGCCCACGACCAGCGCGACCTGGACTTCGCCCGCAAGTACGGCCTCAAGGTGACCGCCGTGGTCGCCCCCAAGGACCGCGACGCGGCCGAGTTCGCGGCCGAACTCGAAGCCTCGACCGAGGCCTTCACCGCCGACGGCGTGGCGATCAACTCCGGCTTCCTCGACGGTCTGGCGGTCGAGGACGCCAAGCGCGCCGCCATCGCGCGTGTCGAGGACCTCGGCCGGGGCACCGGCACCGTGCAGTACCGCCTGCGCGATTGGGGCGTGTCGCGCCAGCGCTATTGGGGCTGCCCGATCCCGATCATCCATTGCGAGGATTGCGGCGTCGTGCCGGTGCCCGAGGACCAGTTGCCGGTCGAACTGCCCAAGGACGTCACCTTTGATGCGCCGGGCAACCCGCTCGACCGCCACCCAACGTGGAAGCACGTCGATTGCCCGGTGTGCGGCAAGCCGGCACGACGCGAGACGGACACCTTCGACACCTTCTTTGAAAGCAGTTGGTACTTCGCGCGGTTCTGCTCGCCGCACGTCGATGACAAGCCGTTCGACCGCGACGCGGTGGACTATTGGCTGCCGGTCGATCAGTACATCGGCGGCGTCGAACACGCCGTGCTGCACCTTTTGTATTCGCGCTTCTTCACCCGCGCCATGGCCGAATGCGGCTATCTGGGCGTGGCCGAACCGTTCGACGGCCTGTTCACCCAAGGCATGATCTGCCACGAGACCTACAAGTCCGAGGACGGCAAGTGGCTGGACCCGACCGAGGTCGAAAAGCGCGGCGAGGATCTGGTGCAGGTGGCCGATGGGTCCAAGGTGATCCTCGGACGATCTGAAAAGATGTCCAAGTCCAAGAAGAACGTGGTCGATCCCAACCACATCATCGACACCTACGGGGCCGATGCGGCGCGCCTGTTCATGCTGTCCGACTGCCCGCCCGACCGCGACATGGACTGGTCCGACGCTGGCATCGAGGGCGCGTGGCGCTACCTCAACCGCCTGTGGCGCCTGACCCAGGACGCAGCCCCCGAAGCCGGGGAGCTTTCCGAACTCCCGGACGGCGAGGCCGGCAAGCTGGTCCGCCTGACCCACCGCACCATCGCCCAGGTTGGCGAGGACCTCGAAAAGCTGCGCTTCAACAACGCGGTGGCCCGTGTGCGCGAACTGTCCAACGCGGTCGCCGCGCTGGAGCAGGGCGACGCGGCGGCCAAGGCGGCCTATCGGTTCGGCATCGAAACGGTTGTCCGCCTGATCGCCCCCATGTGCCCGCACATCGCCGAGGAAGCCTGGCAGACCCTGGGCAACACCACCATGCTGGTGGAAAGCCCGTGGCCGGGCTTTGATCCGGCCCTGCTGGAAGACGACACCGTGACCCTGGCGGTACAGGTCAACGGCAAGCTGCGCGGCACCGTCGAGGTGGCCCGCGCCGCCTCCAAGGACGACGCCGAAAAGGCCGCCCTGGCGCTGGACGCGGTGCAGCCGTGGCTGGACGGCAAAACCATCCGCAAGGTCATCGTGGTGCCCGGCAAGATCGTCAACATCGTGGTGGGCTGAATGCCATGAACCGTCGCGCCCTCTTCACCCTGGTTCCGGTCCTGGCCCTGTGCGGCCTGGTGCTGGCGGGCTGCGGCTTTCGGCCGCTGTACGGAAAACATTCCGCCACGCCCGGTCTGGCAGTGGAAATGACCAGGGTGGCGGTGGCGCCCATCCCCAACCGCACCGGGCAACTCCTGCGCAACGCCCTGGAGCAGCGGCTGGAGCGGGCCGGGGCCGGGCGCGACAAGATCTACACCCTACAAATCGCACTGGAGGAAAAGACCACGGCGGTTGGCCTGAACCGCGACGCCACGACCACGCGGTCCGACGTCGTGCTGACGGCGACCTTCGGGCTGTATCGCGACGGTGCGCTGTTATGGTCGGGCGAATCGAGCAGTGCCGCGGCCTACAACCTGCTCAATCAGCAATACGCCACGGTCATTTCGGAACGTGACAGCCGCGACCGCGTGGTGACCCAGGTCGCCGACGACATCACCCGGCGCCTTGCCACGTTCCTGGGCGACACCGCCAAAACCAAGTGAGTACCCCGTGAAGATCTCGCCAGAGCGCGCCGACGCCTTCGCCACCCGGCCGGATGCCAAGGTCCGCCTGGCCCTGGTCTATGGCCCGGACGAGGGCCTGGTGCGCGAACGGGTGGCCAAGCTGGTCCGCTCGGTGGTCGACGATCCCAACGATCCCTTCCGCGTGGCCGAACTGACCGGCCCGCAGATCAAGACCGACCCCGCCCTGCTGGCCGATGAGGCCGCCGCCCTGGCCCTGACCGGGGGGCGCCGCGTGGTGCGGGTGCGCGATGCCGACGACGCCTGCGCCAAGGCCATCACCGCCTTCCTCGAAACGCCGACCGGCGATTCGCTGATCGTGGTGCAGGCCGGCGACCTGCCGGCCCGTTCGGCCCTGCGCAAGGTGGCCGAAGGTTCACCGATGGCTGCCGCCCTGCCCTGCTACCTCGACGAAGGCCACGCCCTGGAAACCGTCATCCGCGATACCCTGGCGGCCAACCAGATCGCGGTCAGCCGCGACGCCATGGACTTCCTGGCCAGCCACCTGGGCGGTGATCGCCTGGTCACCCGCTCCGAGATCGCCAAGCTGGCCACCTACATGGGCGGCCCCGGCGAAGTCACCCTGGACGACGTCATGGCCTGCGTCGGTGACGTGTCGGCCATGACCATGGACGACCTCGCCTTTGCCGTAGCCGATGGCGAAGCCGCCCACGCCCAGGCCCTGCTCGACCGCCTGATCGCCGAGGGCAAGCCGATGATCAGCTTGCTGCGCAGCGTGTCGCGCCACTTCATGCGCCTGCACCTGGCCGGCGGGGCGATGGCCCAGGGCAAGTCGGGCGATCAGGCGCTGGCCCTGCTCCGCCCACCGGTGTTCTTCAAGGTCAAGGGCCGCTTCACCGCCCAACTCCGCCGCTGGCCGCCCGAGCGGGTGGCCGGGGCGCTCGACGTCCTGCTCCAGGCGGAACTGGATTGCAAGTCGTCGGGAATGCCCGAAATCGAAATCGGGGCGCGGGCGCTGCTCCAGATCTCCCGTGCCGCCGGACGGCGCTAGGGTCCGCGGATTTTGTCTTGCCGATGATGGATACTCCAGACCTCTCTTGTTTTCTTGAAGACTAAAAAGGGGTTTGGAGCTTGCCTCAAGCTGGCCGGGCCGCTTCTACGAGCCAAAAAAGGCCCCCGGATGCGGACATCCGGGGGCCAGGCGCGGAAGCTGCGGCGGGGCATGGCACAATGGGCTGGACGAAACCCCGTCACGAGCCGGCCAAGGGGGATGAACCGGCCGCTTCCGAACATGGGGACTGTTGGTCAGGCGGCGTGCTGTGCCTTCATGCGGCGGGCGTCCTCGGCTTCTTCGGGCGTGTAGGCGTTGCCGGACCACATCATGGTGTAGCCGATCTCTTCGTTGCCGTTTTCGCACAGGGCCAGGACATCGCGGAACAGCGGCTGGAAGGTGTCCGAGCGGTGCGACGCCTCGTGTTCCACAAAGCTGCGCCAGAAGGTGACGATAAGGGCCTCGCGGTCCTTCATGGGGCTCTGCACGGTCTGGCCGGCAGTGCTGCCCTCGTTGGAGATCATGCCGCTGTTGAGGCACACGAAGCCACCGACGAATCCGGTGTCGGAGTGGTAGGTTTTGACGTTCTCACACAGCAGGGCTACCCGCTCTTCCAGGTCGTCGGTGGTGTATCCGTCCTTCAGGACGACGCGATTCACGGTGACGACGCCGTCATGCGGAAAACCGGCGATCAGGTTCGACATGGTCTGCCTCCAAAAAGTCTGCGCGATCTGTACATATTGAAACACTAATATGAATACAAGACCATATTAGTCAAGTATTAAATTGCAAAGTGGTCGCATTATTAAGCCGCTGGGACCCAGGCCTCCGCCTGCCTCCCACGCTGGACAACCCGGCATCCCTGCCTGATGATTCCACCCATGACAGACGCAACACCCCTCGCCCGTCCCACCCCCACCAGCATGGTGCTGGCCAACGCCATTGCGGATCATAGCGCCGGTCGCCTCGACTCGGCGGTCGCCGGGTATGGGAAGGTGCTGGCGACCGACCCGCGCAACCGGACGGCGGCCAACAACATGGGCGTCGCCCTGCGCGCCCTCGGGCTGTGCGCGGCGGCCGAGGCGTGCTGTCGGGG
>LAEA01000127.1 GCA_000961745.1 Rhodospirillaceae bacterium BRH_c57
CCTGGCCGAGGGCAAGCTGCGCGGCGTCGCCCCGCCGCCCGGCGCGGTGGCGGCCGAGATCGCCCCGCTGTTCGACGACCCCTTGATGGATGTGGTGGTGCTGGGCTGCACCCATTATCCGTTGCTGCGCCCTGAACTGATTGCTGCCGCACCGCGCCCGGTGCCATGGCTCGACTCGGCCGATGCCGTGGCTCGCCAGGCGGCACGGGTGATCGCCGGCGCCAGCATGACCACAACCTTTGAGGATCATTGCTTCCTGACAGCCCCCGCCCCGGACATGCGGGCACCTCTGAGAATTGTACACCTGAAGGCGACTGTTCTTTCCGTTGCGTAAGGCATTCACAACCATGAGGCTGTCTGCGGAATCGCCTTTGCGCTGCAATAACACCCCTTGAAACTGCGAGTGAGACGCTTATGCTATCGTCCAAAAGAGGTAGGCGGGTACGTCTTTTTATTCGTACAATGGGGTGGTGTGAAATGAATTGGCTCAACAATGTCCGGATCGCCGGCAAGCTCTGGTTGATCGTCGCTCTCGCGGTGGTCGGCGCCCTGATCATCGCCGCAACGGCGTTGCTGAACCAGCGCGCCCAGATGATGGAAGACCGTCGGGGCGAGACCATGAACATGGTCCAGGTTGCCGAAACGGCCGTGAAAACCTACCTCGCCAAGGCCAAGGACGGCACCCTCAGCACCGCCGAGGCCCAGGCACGCGCCCTTGCAGTGGTCAATGGCTTGCGCTTCGAGGACGGTGAAAACTACTTCTTCGTCGTTGATTTCGACGGTGTGACAGTACTGCACCCGATCAACCCGGCGTTGAACGGCAAGGATATGCGCTCTATCAAGGACCCCACTGGGTTCCCGCTGTTCGCCGAGATCGCCCACACCGGATCGCAGGGCTCCGGCTTCGTCGATTACATGTGGCCCAAGCCGGGCAAGGACAAGCCGGTGATGAAGGTCAGCTACGTCGCCGGCATCGCCGACTGGCGCTGGGCCATCGGCGCGGGCATCTACGTCGATGACGTCGATGCCGTGTTCCGCCAGCAGGCCCTGCTGATGGGCGGCATCGTAGCCGCCGTGCTGGCCGGTCTGGTGCTGCTGGCGTCCCTAGTGGCACGCGCCACGGCGCGGCCCATCGTCGCCCTGACCGGCCAGATGACCCGTCTTGCCGATGGCGACAAGACCCAGCACATTTCCGGCACGCATCGCGGCGACGAACTCGGTGCCATGTCCAAGGCCGTCCTGGTGTTCAAGGAGAACATGATCCGGGCCGACCGTCTGGCTGCCGAACAGGCCGCCGAGCAGGAAGCCCGCACGGCCCGCGCCGAGCACATCCAACAACTGACCGAAGCCTTCGACCGCGAGATCGCCACCGTTGTCGGCACCGTCTCGTCGGCCTCCACGCAGCTTGAATCGACGGCGCAGGCCATGTCGTCCATCGCCGAGGAAACCAGCGTCCAGGCGACCGCCGTCGCGGCCGCCTCGGAGGAGGCCTCGGCCAACGTGGAAACCGTGGCCTCGGCGGCCGAGGAACTGACCTCGTCCATTCACGAGATCGCCCGTCAGGTCAATCATGCCAGCCAGATCGCCTCCAGCGCCGTCGCCAAGGTGCGCGAGACCGACGAGCAAGTCACCGGACTCGCCACCTCCGCCCAGAAGATCGGCGAAGTGGTCGGCCTCATCACCGACATCGCCGAGCAGACCAACCTGTTGGCCCTGAACGCCACCATCGAGGCGGCCCGCGCCGGTGACGCCGGCAAGGGCTTTGCCGTGGTCGCCAACGAAGTCAAGAACCTCGCCAGCCAGACCGCCAAGGCGACCGAGGAAATCGTCGGCCAGATCACCCGCGTCCAGCAGGAAACCAAGCTCGCCGTGACGGCCATCAAGGAAATCGGCCACGTCATCGAGGAAGTGCGCGAAATCTCGGCGTCCATCGCCGGCGCGGTGGAGGAACAGAACGCCGCCACCCAGGAAATCGCCCGCAACGTCGAACAGGCCGCCCTCGGCACCCAGGAAGTCAGCTCCAACATCCAGGGCGTCACCCACGCCGCAGGCGAAGCCGGCAACGCCTCCCAGGAGGTGCTGGGCGCAGCGGGCCAGTTGTCCCGCGACTCCAACACCCTGAAATCAGTTGTCGATGAATTCCTGCGCAAAGTGAAGTCGGCGTAACACCGGCCGTTTGACGGCAGACTAAAACGCGGCCGGGGAATATCTTCCCGGCCGTTTTGCTATTTTCTGGGTGATCCGCTTTCGTGAAACGCGGGCTGCCGCCCGGCCCGCTTGGGGCAAGCCCCAAACCCCTTTTATGTCTTCAAGAAAAACAAGGAGGTCTGGAGCATCGCTCCAGGCTGGCGGCAACCCTCCGCGTCAGCGGACCGGCTGCTACACGTCATGGCCCGCCTCAGTCCTCGGCCAGACCGGCGCGGTGTTCAAAGCGGAAGGGGTGGGGCGGATAGACGCCCATAATGCGGACTTCGCGGGAGAAGAACGAGAGTTCATCGAGGGCGAGGCGCAGGTTGCGGTCCTCGGGGTGACCTTCGACCTCGGCGTAGAACTGGGCGGCGACGAACATGCCATCGACGATGTAGCTCTCCAGCTTGGTCATGTTCACGCCGTTGGTGGCGAATCCGCCCAGCGCCTTGTACAGGGCGGCTGGCACGTTGCGGACCTTGAACACGAAGCTGGTCACCACCGTCGATCCATCGGCTGGCGGAACCACCGCCTCGCGCGCCATGATGATGAAGCGCGTGGTGTTGTGGGCGGCATCCTCGACGTTGGCGCGCAGGGACACCAGGCCATAGGTCTCGGCCGCGAGGCCCGAGGCGATGGCGGCCACGTTCTTATTGCCGGCCAGGGCGATGTCGCGGGCCGACCCGGCGGTGTCGGCGGCGACCACCGGCGTGATGCCGAGTTCGCGGATGAGGGTACGGCACTGGCCCAAAGCGTGGACGTGGCTGTGAACCTCGGTGATGTCCTCCAGCCGCGCGCCCGGCACGGCCAGCAGGTGGTGGTGCACCGGCTGGAAGTGTTCGCCGATGATGTGCAGCCCGCTTTCAGGCAGCAGGTGGTGGATGTCGGCCACCCGCCCGGCCACGGAATTGTCGATCGGGATCATGCCATAGCCGGCCGCCCCGTCGCGCACGGCGGCGAAGGCATCCTCGAACGACGCGCAGGGCAGCGCCTCATGGTCGGGGAACACGGCCTTGCAGGCGAGGTGCGAATAGGCCCCCGGCATTCCCTGGAAGGCGATTTTCTGGCTGGTGAAGGAAGTCATGGGGCCGAAAGGATCCGCCGGGCTTTTTCGAGGTCGGCCGGAGTATCGACCCCGAGCGGAACGGTGTCAACGCACACGCAATCGATGGTCATGCCGTTCTCCAGGGCGCGCAACTGCTCCAGTTTCTCGCGGCTTTCCAGAACGCCCGGCGCCAGCGCGACAAACCGCGCCAGGGCCGAGCGGCGATAGGCGTACAGCCCGATGTGGTGCCACAACGGCCCCTCGCCCCACGGCACGGTGGCGCGCGAGAAGTACAACGCCCGGCCGGTCTGGTCGCTGTCGCGGAACGCCACGACGGCCTTGACCACGTTGGGGTTGGTGCGTTCCTCGGGGTCGGTGATCTCGCACACCAAGGTGGTGATGTCGGCCGCACAGCCCTGCTCGAATGGCGCCAGACTGGCCCGGATGAGGGCCGGGTCCAGGGTCGGCAGGTCGCCCTGCACGTTGATGATCACGTCGTGCCGCCCGGTGGTGTCGAACCGCCCGACCGCCTGCCACACCCGATCCGAGCCCGAGGGCAGGTCCGGGTCGGTCAGCACCGCCACGCCGCCAGCCGTGGTGATGGCCTCGGCGATTTCCTCCTCGGCGCAGGCGACGATGACCGGGCCGACCTCGGCCTCGATGGCGCGGCGCCACACCTGGACGATCATGGGGACGCCGGCGATATCAGCCAGCGGCTTGCCGGGCAGGCGGGTCGAGGCCATGCGGGCGGGAATGACGACCAGGGGATGGGACGGGGAAGCGGACATGATCCTGCGGGGGCTGATTTCGGGGCGGTAAGCGTAGCCTGCCGACCCGGCGGAGGTAAAGAAGCCTCTACCCTGCCCGGAAGGGGTGTTGTGCAACCGGCGCGGCGCGGGTATCACGGCTGAATGCCTTGATGCTTCAGGAGCCTTTGATGGCCGACACCTGCCCGCAGCCGTTTATCGACCTCGCCCACCGCTTGGCCGACGCCAGTGCCGATGTCATCCGCCGCCACTTCCGGACTCCGGTCGCAGTGGACGACAAGGCCGACGACAGCCCCGTCACCATCGCTGACCGCGACTCCGAAGCCATCATGCGGTTCATGGTCGAACGGGAGTTCCCCGACCACGGCATCGTCGGCGAGGAACACGGCGTGACCAACCCCGGCGCCGAATGGGTATGGGTGTTCGACCCCATCGACGGCACCAAGGCCTTCATTACCGGCAAGCCCAGCTTCGGCACCCTGATCGCCCTGCTGCACGGCGGGGTGCCGGTCCTGGGCATGATCAACCAGCCGATCATCCATGAACGCTGGGTCGGCGCGACCGGACGCGGGGCCACTCTCAACGGCACGGCGATTCAGACGCGGGCCTGCGACGCGCTGGGCAAGGCGTCGATGTACACGACCGATCCGACCATGTTCAAAGGCGGTGACATGGACGCCTTCCGGCGCCTGGAAAGTCAGGTCAAGCTGCGCCGCTTCGGGGCCGACTGCTATGCCTATGGCCTGCTGGCCGGCGGCTGGATCGACCTGGTATGCGAGGCCGACCTGAAGCTTTACGACTTCGCCGCCGTCATGCCGATCATCACCGAAGCCGGCGGGCTGGTCACCGACTGGCAGGGCAAGATCCCCGGCTTCGACACCGACGGCCGCATCCTCGCCGCTGGCGACGCGCAATGCCACCGGCTGGCGTTGGAGGCGCTGAAAGGTTAAGAGGGTTTACCACAGAGGACACAGAGAGCACAGAGAAGGTAAAAGAGAATTTAAACGGTGCCTCGCGCAGCGCAGTCAGTCCCATTTACAATTGACGCGCTACGCGCAGAGATCTTTTCTCCGATCCCTCTGTGTCCTCTGTGTCCTCTGTGTCCTCTGTGGTTAGTTCCTTCACTTCCTTTCGCAGAACGAACTAAAGACCCGTTCCCTGCATCAACTTTGGCAGGCGGCCGATGTCGCCCATGGCGTGGCGCATGAAGAAGGTCTTCAGGCCGGGCAGCTTGTTGACGGCGGCCAAGCCCAAGGTACGGGCCAAACGCAGCGGCGCGATGTCATTGGAGAACAGGCGCACGATGCCATCGGTCAGCCCGAGCATCAAAAGGTTGTCGAACCGCCGCCAGCGCTGATAGGCCTCCAGCACGTCGGCGCCGCCGGGGTCGAGGCCCAGGCGGTGCGCCTCGACCAGACGTTCGGTCAGGGCGGCCACATCGCGCAGGCCGAAGTTCATGCCCTGCCCGGCCACCGGGTGCATCCCGTGGGCGGCGTCACCGACCAAGACCAGACGGCGGTCGATGTAGGTCGGCGCGAATTGCAGGGTCAGCGGATAGCAGAACCGCTTGCTGACCACCTTGACCTCGCCCAGGAAATCCCCAAAGCGGCTGGCCAGTTCGGCATGGAACAGGTCGTCGTCGAGGTCCATGATGTGGTCGGCCAGACGCGACTTTTCGGTCCACACCAGCGACGAATGGTGGCCGCCCGGCAATGGCAGGATGGCGAACGGCCCACCCGGCAGGAACCGCTCGTGGGCGATGCCGCGATGATCTTTTTCGTGCCACACCGTCATCACGATGCCCGACTGGTGGTAGGGCCACGACACCAGCCGGATGCCGGCCGCATCGCGCACCCGCGAGCCGCGCCCATCGGCGGCGACCATCAACTTGGCACGGATGCGTCGGCCATCGGTCAGGACGGCCCACACGCCATCGGCCTCGCGCCCGTGGTCGGCCATGCGGGCCGGGGCGATCAGGGTGGCCTTGTCCTTCAGCTCGTCCAGGCGGGCCAGGATACCCAGGCGCATGGTGCGGTTCTCGGCCATGTAACCCATCGGGCCGCCGACCGAGTCGGAATCATAGTGCAGGTGCAAGGGGCTGTCGGTGTCGGTGACGCGGATGTTCAGGATGGGCTGCACGCCGCCGCCCGGTCCCTGGTGGCCGCTGTCCATGTGGGCCCAGATACCGACCCCCTCCAGCACCCGCTGGCAGGCCCCGGCGATGGCCGAGGACCGACCGTCATAGGCCTCTTCAACCAGGGCCTCGGGGTCTTCGCTGTCGATCACCGCGACGCTGATGCCGTGCTGGGCCAGCGCGCAGGCCAGCGTGCCGCCAACCAGCCCGCCGCCAACAATCAAGACGTCGGCGTTGACGTCCGGCGCATCCAAGTCGATCGGGGGGATGTCCGTGGTCCCGCTCATGGCGCCCGCTCCTTCTAGGGTTCCCGCGAGCGGAATGTGGCCCCGCCGCTGCCTGTTGTCCAGCCTCTTCCCCTGCCCATCATACAGGCACATAGGGTCAGTTGATGCCTATTTAGGCACAGCCACCCCGCCTACCCAACGGAATTACTGGCCTTTGCGACTGGCACGGCGCTTGAAGAGGGAATGCCACAGGAACACCCGGATACACCACGCCATGAAACTCATCACAGCAGTCATCAAGCCGTTCAAGCTCGACGAGGTGCGCGAAGCCCTGCTGGACATCGGAATTCACGGCATGACGGCCAGCGAGGTCAAAGGGTTCGGCCGTCAAAAGGGCCAATCCGAAATGTATCGCGGCGCCGAATACGACGTCAGCTTCCTGCCCAAGATGAAGCTGGAGGTGGTGGTGCCCGACGACGTGGTGGACCACGCCCTGGTCATCCTACAGAACGAGGCCCGCACCGGCCGCATCGGTGACGGCAAGATCTTCGTCACCGAGGTGACCGAGGTGGTGCGCATCCGCACCGGCGAGCGCGGGCCGGAGGCCCTTTAAGACCATAGGCCTGAGCGCCCCGGTAGGAAGAGACGGGCCACAGGCCCTGAACAAAATTTCTCGCAACGGACCCGGAACGACCCCCGTTGCGCCTAGTGTTGCGTTTCCTCCCTAAAACTGGCCCGGAGGGGTATTCCCTCCGGGCCTCTTTTTTGCCCGCCTAATCACGGTCCATGATGCGGCCGATCAGGTAGCCAATGCCAAAGGCCGCCGCCACGCTGACCAGGGGGTTGCGGGCCACCGTGCGTTCGGCTTCGGCGATGTAGTTTTCGGCCTGCCCACGGGCCTGGTCGGCATAGTCGCGGACCATGGCGGCCCCTTCCTCGCCGCGCGCGTAGGCGACTTCGCGCAGAGTGCCCGACAGGCTGGCAAAATCCTTGCGTAGGCTTTCCAGGTCCCTTTTCAGGCGGTCCATGTCGACGTGGGCGTGGGCTTCGGCGGCAGCCTCGCGGGCGTCGGCCGAGTCGTGGCGCAGGTCATCATGCAGCTTGGGCTGGGCGTTGGGAGGCTCGTCGTACGGCAGGTCGGGGTCCATCGGCGTGGTCTGGTTTGACATCGGCGCGCTCCGTGGAAAGAAGGTGTGGGTCAACGGCTGAGGAGGCCGGGCGAGGACAAATGCGGGGGGTCGGTGGCAACCTGCGGCATCGGGGTAATGACTTGCAACGGCCCGGCGTCGGGCGGCGGCACCATCAGTCCTCGTACCACTCCGAGGGGTGCCCGGTCGAGTGGCCGCACATCAAGTGGCGGCATGTCGATGGGCGGCAGGGCGGCCACCGGAACGCCAGAGACGAGGCGGAGCACGTTGTCGACCGGCAGGCGCAGCGCCATCAGCGGGGCCACGACATACGACGGCGCCACCGCCGACTCCGAGTCGGTCGTCTCCAGCACCGCCAACGATTCGCCGGTGGCGCGGGAAAACACCACGTCGCGCACCGTGCCGACCGGCTGGCCGATGTCGTCATAGACCACGCGCCCGATCAGCGTTGCGGCCTGCACCACCCGATGGGGGGCCTCGACTTGCTGCGCGACCCCTGGCGCGGCGCCGAGCGTCAGGCCTGCCACCAACAGACCGACGGCGACAGCGGAGAACGTCCCCTTGCGCATGCACTCCTCCTCGTGCGTCCGCTGGATCAACGTGCATCCGCGCGCCCCCGTTGCGTCGGCATTCGCACCCCCTCGCATTCGTCCGGGAATGGCGCTATGACCATTGGATACAGACGGCAGGACCATGATGACGACACGACAGATGCTGATCCTGGCTGCCACCGGCGCGGTGCTGGCCGCCGCCTATGCGGTGCGCTTCGCCTGGGTGGAGGACTCCGCCCTGGGCTTTGCCTGCGCGGCCGACATGACGCCAGCCTGCGCCGTGCGTCAGGCCTTCATCCTGGGTTTCCATTGGAAGGTGTTCGGCGTAGCCGCCGTGGCCCTGGGCGCCGTGGCGCTGATGCTGCGCACGCCCGTGGCCGCCGGGCTG
>LAEA01000260.1 GCA_000961745.1 Rhodospirillaceae bacterium BRH_c57
TGGACGCCGTGGAGCCCCCGGCCCTGCCGCCCGCCGCGTCGGCCCCGACTGTTCCGCGCCCCGTGGCCGCCGAGTGAGAGGACACCGATCATGGACATTCCCGTCGATTACGAAACCCTGCGCCTGATCTGGTGGCTGCTGCTGGGCGTGTTGCTCATTGGCTTCGCCGTCATGGACGGCTTCGACCTGGGCGTGGGCACCCTGCTGCCCTTCGTCGCCCGCACCGACCTGGAACGTCGGGTGACCATCAACACCATCGGCCCGGTGTGGGACGGCAATCAAGTGTGGCTGATCCTGGGGGCAGGCGCGATCTTCGCGGCCTTCCCGCCGATCTACGCCGCCGCCTTCTCGGGCTTCTACTTCGCCATGTTCCTGGCCCTGGTGGCGCTCATCCTGCGCCCGGTGGGTTTTGACTTCCGCAACAAGATCCAGGATGCCCGGTGGCGCAAAGCGTGGGATTGGGCGCTGTTCACCGGCGGCTTCGTGCCGGCGCTGATCTTTGGGGTAGCCTTTGGCAACCTGCTGCAAGGCGTGCCGTTCACCATCGACGCCAACTTCCGCTTTGCCTACCAGGGCGGCCTGCTCGGCCTGCTCAACCCGTTTGCCCTGCTGGCCGGGTTGGTGTCGGTGGCCATGCTGGTGGCCCACGGCGCGGCCTATCTGATGATCAAGACGGAAAATCCGGTGGCCGGGCGGGCACGCACCGCGTTGATGCTCGTCGCCCCGGCCGCGGCAGCCCTGTTCGCGCTGGCCGGCGTATGGGTGGCCGCTGGCATTGACGGCTATGTGTTGGCCGCTCCGGCGGTCACCGATGGCCCGTCCAACCCGCTGCTGTCGGAGGTCATCCGCGCGCCGGGAGCCTGGATGACCACCTTTGCGGCGCATCCCTGGATGTGGCTTGGCCCGCTGCTGGGCATTGGCGGCGCGTTGGCCGCGGCCCTGGCCGCGCGGGCGTGGATGGCTCTGCCGGCCTTACTGGGCACGGCTTTTTCGGTGGTCGGCATCGTCGCCACCGCCGGGCTGGCCATGTTCCCGTTCATGATGCCGTCGAGTTTGCAGCCCAACGCCAGCCTGACGGTGTGGGACGCCAGTTCCAGCCACCTGACCTTGTTCGTCATGCTGGTGTCCACGCTGATCTTCATGCCCATTATCCTGGGCTACACCAGCTTTGTCTTCCGGGTCCTGCGCGGCAAGGTCACCGCCGATTACGTGACCGGCAACGACAAGACCCTGTACTGAGAGGAGTCTTTCGCCATGTGGTACTTCGCCTGGATCCTTGGCGTGTCTTTGGCCGCCAGTTTCGCCATCCTCAACGCCCTGTGGCACGAGGTGCACATGCCCCCGCCCGCCGGGCGGGGCTAGAAATCCGGCCGTCCCCTCCTGACCGGCCCCCTAAAAGCACTGGCCCCGGAGCATACGCTCCGGGGCCGTACATTTTGGGGCCGGTGTCTTTTCTGCTATCAGCCCTCTGCCTTTACGAGCGGCCCCGACGGCGCCGGGCTGCGGTAGAGCCAGCGTTCGAACACGGCGTCGGGCAGGGCGTGGACGATACGGGCCAGCACGGCCATGACCAGCAGCGAGAACACCAGCCGGCCGACCAGAACGCCCGACCAGTGGCCGCCCAGTGCCATGATGAACAGGGTGTCCTCGATCATGCTGTGGCAGATGGCCATGAAGCACACGGCGAGGAAGATCTCGCGCGGGGGCAGGGCACCGGTGCGGGCCTCGCGGATGATCAGCCCGCCGCCGTAGGACAGGCCGAGCAGCACCCCGACCATGGCCAGCGGCGTGGCTTGCGGGCCAATGCCCATGGCGCGCAGGACCGGCGCCAGGGCACGGGTGAGAAAGGCGGTGAGGCCCGAGGCCTCCATCAGGCGCAGCACGGCCAGCAGGGCGACGATGATGACAAAGATGGTGGCCAGGGTCGTCAGGCTGTTGACGGTCCACTCCCGCCACCCGGCATCGGGCGCCGTGGACGGCAGCCACGCGATGCTCACCGGCTGTTGCAGGATGTCGAGGCCGCTGTAAATCGCGTTCAGGATGGCGCCATAGGCCAGGGCGGCGGCCAGCCGCAGGACGGTGGTGAAGACCACGCCGGCGCCGGCCTTCTGGCACACCCGCTGCTCCACCGGCAGGGAGTGTGCGGCCAGGATCATCGACAGCAGGACGGTGGCCTGGGCCACGGTCAGCGGGGTTTCCGGCAGCACGCCGATCAACGCCGCCGCGCCGCCGTAGATGTTGACCAGGGCGGCGGTGGCCCACACCAGGCCCATCTCCTGGGGCAGTCCGACCAAGCCCATGAGGGGGCCGAAGGCGCGGGTCAGGGCCTCGATCACGCCGAGGTCCACGGCCACCTTCACGGCGACCATGACCGGCACCATGATCTTGACCAGATCCCAGTACAGGGACAGCGAATCGCCGAGCAGGCGACGCAGGAACAGAAAGGCGGGCATGAAAGGACCTGAGCGGGAGAGCACGAAGCATCTCCCATAGCAGGGTTCGCAACCGGCGTCGTGCGTTGGCTGTGCGACGCTGATCTGCGTTCAGATCAAAGGAGGAAACGTCGCCCCGGAGCGCATGGAGGGAAGGCTGCAAAGCCGGATCCGGGGCGACGCTGGCCGAGGGCCGCCAAAGGCGGGAGGGATGACGACCCCAGGTGTCTGAAACTCTGGAGCCACTGTGCGACGGCGGCCGGCCGATGGCATTGCGAATTGTCAAACCAGGGATCGAAAAGTCAGAACGCCTTGGGTGCCCGTTCCACCGGAGCTGTATCGGCATCGCGGAAGGGCTGGACGATCAGGCGATCCAGCCACAGTTCGCGCGGGTCGCGGAAGCTTTCCAGGCCGATGGTCATGCCGTCGTGGCCCGCCGCAGGCTGGGCGCGGTAGGTCCCGAACAGGCGGTCCCACCACGGCAGATTGAAGCCATAGTTGCTGTTGGTTTCGGCCATGACGGCGGAGTGGTGGACGCGGTGCATGTCCGGTGTCACCACCACCCAGCGCAGGACCGAATCGAGGCGGGCCGGCAGGTGCACATTGCCGTGGTTGAACATGGCCGTCGCGTTGAGCAGCACCTCGAACACCAGCACGGCCACCGCCGGGGCGCCCAGGGACACCACCAGGGCCAGTTTGATGCCCATGGACAACAGGATCTCGATCGGATGGAACCGCGCGCCGGTGGTCACGTCGTAATCCAGGTCGGCGTGGTGCATGCGGTGCAGGCGCCACAGCGGCGGGATGAAGTGGAACGCCACATGCTGCGCCCAGATCGCCAGATCCATCACCACCACGGTGAGCGGCAGGCTGACCCACAGCGGCACGCCGAGCAGGTTGAACAGGCCCCAGCCGTTGGTCTCGGCCAGCAGGGCGACGCCCACCGCCGCGGTTGGAAAGGCCAGTCGCAGGACCACCGTATTCAGCGCCACCAGCCCCAGGTTGTTGGTCCATCGTACGCGCCGGGCGTTGGCGAGGCGCCGGGCCGGGGCCACGGCCTCCCACGTCGCCATCAGGGCGAAGATGCCCACGAAGGCACTCAGGCGGATGATCGGCTCGAATGTCAGAAGGGTGTCCATGCCGATGATAGGGGGGCAAGGGGCGCTGGTGTCAAGTTTGGCCGCTTTTGCCTTGATGTGATCCGGGCACGCCCTTAATCATCGTGGTGGGACGACTTGGTCGCGAAGGGGAGATTACAATGGCACAGGGCGGGAAGCCGGTCATCGGCATCATCGGCGGCAGCGGCATCTATGGCATCGACGGCCTGACCAACACCGAATGGCGGCGCGTCCACAGCCCCTTCGGCGAACCGTCCGACGAGTTGCTGTTCGGTGACCTGGACGGCCAGCCGTTGGTGTTCCTGCCCCGCCACGGACGCGGCCACCGCATCCCGCCGTCGGAACTGAACTATCGTGCCAATATCGACGTGCTCAAGCGTTGTGGCGTGACCGAGATCATTTCGGTGTCCGCCGTCGGGTCTCTGAAAGAAGAACTGCCGCCCGGCACCTTCGTCATCGTCGACCAGTTCATCGACCGCACCTTTTCGCGCGTGAAGTCGTTCTTTTCCAAGGGCCTGGTTGCCCACGTCAGCGTGGCGCACCCGGTGTGCGGCCGCCTGGGCGATGCCCTGGAAAGCGCCTGCCAGGACTTGGGCATTCCCCACCAGCGCGGCGGCACCTATCTGGTCATGGAAGGCCCGCAGTTCTCCACCCAGGCCGAAAGCAACCTGTACCGCCAATGGGGCTGCGACGTCATCGGCATGACCAACATGCCCGAGGCCAAATTGGCCCGCGAGGCCGAGATGTGCTACGCCACCGTCGCCATGGTCACCGACTTTGATTGCTGGCATCCAGGCCACGACCATGTGACCGTGGACGCCGTCATCAAGGTCCTGCTGGAAAACGCCGAGAACGGCCGTTCCCTGGTCAAGGCCACCATCCCCAAGCTGTCGGCCCGCGTTGATGCGTGCGCCAAGGGCTGCCACACCGCGTTGGAAGCCGCCATCATCACCGCCCCCGACGCCCGCGACCCCGAACTCGCCGCCATGCTGGACGCCGTGGCCGGACGGGTGCTGAACAAGGACTGAGGCTCATGAAAGTCAACGGCACCCCCACCCGCACCATCTGGCTCGCCGCTGACGGCTGGGCGGTGGAGATTATCGATCAGACCAAGTTGCCGCATGATTTTGCGATAACGCGCCTGGAGTCCATGGCCGACGCCGCGCGGGCGATCAAGGACATGCTGGTGCGCGGGGCGCCGTTGATCGGGGCGACGGCGGCCTATGGCATGGCGTTGGCCATGCGGGCCGACGCCTCGGACGGCAATCTTCAGGCGGCGCACGATGCGCTTTATGCCACGCGTCCGACGGCGGTGAACCTGCGCTGGGCGCTGGCCGCCATGATGGAGGCGCTGCGTCCTCTGCCGCCCGCCCAGCGGGCCGAGGCCGCCTATGCCCGCGCGGCCGCCCTGTGTGACGAGGACGTGGAGATCAACTACGCCATCGGCACCCACGGCCTGCACATCTTCCGGCAGGTGTGGCAGAAAAAGCCGCAAGGCGAGCGCCTCAACGTGCTGACCCACTGCAACGCCGGGTGGCTCGCCACCGTCGATTGGGGCACCGCGCTGGCCCCCATCTACCGCTTTTTCGACGAGGGCCTGCCCATCCATGTGTGGGTGGACGAAACCCGGCCGCGCAACCAGGGCGCCAGCCTGACGGCGTGGGAACTGAACCAGCACGGCGTCCCGCACACGGTCATCCCCGACAATGTCGGCGGCCACCTGATGCAGCATGGCATGGTGGACCTCTGCATCGTCGGCACCGACCGTACCACGGCCTCGGGCGATGTGTGCAACAAGATCGGCACCTATCTCAAGGCCCTGGCGGCGCACGACAACGGCGTGCCGTTCCATGTGGCGCTGCCCAGCCCGACCATCGACTGGACCATCGACGACGGGGTGCGCGACATTCCCATCGAGGAACGCTCGGCCGAGGAAGTCACCCGCATGACCGGCCGCACCGACGACGGCCGCATCGAAACCGTGACCATCACGCCCGAGGGCAGCCCGGCCGGCAACTGGGGCTTCGACGTCACCCCGGCCAAGTACGTCACCGGCCTCATCACCGAACGCGGCGCCTGCCCGGCCACCAAAGCAGGGCTGAAGGCCCTGTTCCCGGAAAACGCATAACGTTGGACGTACAATGACCGATATCCGCCTGCGCCATGACCTCATCAACACCGCCCTGGCGCTCGGCCGTCTGGGACTCAACAAGGGCACGGCGGGCAATGTCAGCGTGCGGTCCGGCGACGGCTACCTCATCACCCCGTCAGGCGTGCCGGCCGAGAAACTGGCACCGGCCGATCTGGTGTTCATGGACTTCGACGGCATCGTCGAGGGCCGTCGCGCGCCGTCCAGCGAGTGGCGCTTCCATTACGACATTTTCGCCAGCCGCCCCGAACTGGGCGCCGTCATCCACACCCACGCCCCCTATTGCACCACCCTGGCGGTGATGGGGATGGGCATCCCCGCCTTTCACTATATGATCGCCGTGGCCGGCGGGCCGGACATCCGCTGCGCCCCCTATGCCACCTTCGGGACGCAGGCGTTGTGCGACGGCGCCGTCAAGGCCATGGAGGACCGCAAGGCCTGCCTGCTCGCCCAGCACGGCATGATCGCCGCCGGCGCCTCGCTCGACTTGGCCCTCAAGCTGACCGTCGAGGTCGAGGACCTGGCCCGCATTTACTGGCAGGCCCTGCAAATCGGCCAGCCCCCCATCCTCGACGCCGCCGAAATGACCCGCGTGCTGGAGAAGTTCAAGACCTATGGCACTCCGCAGGCGGCGGGGACGGAGGACTGAGGCGGCAGCTTTGGAGAAAGGAAAGCGGGCTCTGCCCGCACCCGCAAGGAGGCCAGCCTCCTTGACCTCGTGATTTGACGAGGCAAAGCTGCGCGCAGCGCAGTATATGCCGAGGGGCTAGGGGCCTGCGGCGCAAGAAAAGCGCCAAACCTTTCTCATGGGTTCCAAGGGCCGCTCGGCCCTTGGCGGGCCTGGGCAGAGCCCAGCTCTTCCCGTGGAAGCTCAGCCACCTACCCCTTCGAGTGGCGGTTTCCCCTCCTTTGCGACATCTTTCTTGCGTTGCCCACCCCGCCGGTCGGGTGACGGATGCGTTAGAAGTCTCTAATATGATGGAAAATACCATCATGGAGGAAACTGTCGTGCCGGATGCTCTCAAGGCGCTGATCTTTGACGTGGATGGGACTCTGGCCGAGACGGAGGAGGCCCACCGCCAAGCCTTCAACCGCACGTTTGCTGAGTTCGGCCTGCCGTGGGTGTGGGACCAGGCGCTGTACCGCGAGCTTCTGCGGGTGTCCGGCGGCAAGGAGCGCATCCGGTCGTTCGTCGCCCGCCATGATGCGGCGCGCCTGAACAATGCGCTGGACGCCCTGATCGTGCGGCTGCACAAGCGCAAGACGGAGCTTTACACGGCGGCGGTGTCGGGCGGCGCGGTGCCGTTTCGCCCCGGCGTGGCCCGCCTCATCAACGAGGCCCGCGCGCTCGGCCTGCGGCTGGCCATTGCCACCACCACCTCGGCCGCCAACGTGACCGCGCTGCTTGATGGCGCCACCGGCGGGGCAGGGCATACGTGGTTCGAGACCAAGGCCTGCGCCGAGGATGCGCCGATCAAGAAGCCCGACCCGCAGGTCTATTCCCTGGTCCTCCAGCGCCTGGGCGTGCGCCCGGACGAAGCCTTGGCCTTCGAGGATTCGACCAACGGGGTGCGTGCTTCTTGCGCCGCCGGGCTGTCGGTGGTGGTCAGCGAAAGCGTCTACACCAAGGGCGATGACTTTACCGGCGCGCTGCGCGTCTACCCGGATTTTGAAACCGTCACCCTGGAAGAACTCCGCCGCCTGCACGCCGGGTTGCGCTACGCCTGAGCCTATGGGGTTTAGGAAGTGAAGCGAGGAACCACAGAGGCACCGAGGCACAGAGGGTGCCGTATTACTGCGCGGCGTGACTGCACCGAACCCTCTGTGGCTTCCTCTGTGCCTCTGTGGTGAACCCTTTTACTTATTCCGCCGCCCTGACGGTCAGGAACTGGGTGATGTCCACGTCGTCGAGCTGGCTGGGTTGCAGGCTCGCCTCGGCGTACTGGCGATAGACGCCCGAGGTCAGGAACAGTTCGAACAGGTCGGCATCGACATGCTGGTCCTTCTTCATGAAGGACAGGATCTTGACGCACTCGCTGACCTTCTTGGGCGTCTTGTAGGGGCGGTCGGCGGCGGACAGGGCCTCGAACACGTCGGCGATGGCCATGATCTTTTCGGACACGCCCATCTGGTCGCCGGTCAGGCCGTTGGGATAGCCGGTGCCGTTGATCTTTTCGTGGTGGTTGCCGGCGATCGCGGGGATCTTCTTGAGCTGGCGCGGAAACGGCAGGCGCTCGAGCATCTGCTGGGTCAGCACGATGTGGTCGTTGATGACCTTGCGTTCCTCGGCGGTCAGGGTGCCGCGCTGGATGCACATGTTGTACAGTTCGCCGCGATTGTAGACCCCGACGATGTGATCCACCCGGTCCTCCAGGACCTTTTCGGTGGCCGGGGCGGGGGGCGGCGGGGCGGCCTCCAGGCGGTTGGCCTCTTCCCACGACAGGCCGATGGTGCGGTCGAAGGTGCGCGTCCAGGTGTGTTCGGCGATGGCGGTGATCTTCTCGATCTTGTCGGGGGCCATGAACTCGCCGCCGATGTTGCACTCGGCGATGAAGGCGAAGTCGGCCTCAAGCTGGGCGCAGCGGGCGGCGAAGTCGGCCTCGGTCTCGGCCACGTCGGCGCCGGCCAACTGGGCTTTGAGCATGGCGATCTCGGCATCGCGGCGCAGCACCTCGAATCGGGTGCGGACCTCGTGGATGCGGTCATAGATGGTTTCCAGCTTGGTGGCCTTGTCGACCACGTATTCGGGCGTGGTGACCTTGCCGCAGTCGTGCAGCAGGGCGCCCAGGCGCAACTCGTACTCGTCTTCCTCGCTGAGGGTGTAGTCGGCGAACGGGCCATCGGTGCTGTCCGATGCGGCCTTGGCCAGCATCATGGCCAGTTCGGGCACGCGTTGGCAGTGGCCGCCGGTGTAGGGCGACTTGGCGTCGATTGCGCCGGCAAGCACGCCGACGAAGCTTTCCATCAGCACGCGCTGGGCATGCATGAGCTGCTGGTTGTCGATGGCGACGGCGGCCTGGGAGGCCAGGGCCTCGACCAGCGGCTGGATGCTTGCACTGAACGGGATGACGGTGCCGTCTTCGTCCTGGGCGTTGATAAGTTGCAGGACGCCGATCACTTCGCCGGTGAAGTTCTTCAACGGGATGGTCAGGAACGACTTGGAGCGGTACCCGGTGCCGGCGTCGAATTTCTTGGTGCCGGAGAAATCAAAGCCCTCGGCCTCGTAGGCGTCGGCGATGTTGATGGAATTGGCGCTGAGGGCGACATGGGTGGCCACGTTGTTGTGGTTGGCGACGCCGGTTTCGGCGTTGTACAGAGCCAGCGGCGGGAACGGCACCGGGGTTCCGGTGGTGCCGCCGAGTGCGGTGTTGAGGGTGTCGTTGCGCATGATTTTGAAATGCAGGGTGCGCCTGTCCTCGCCGACCAGATACAGCGTCCCGCCATCGGCGTTGGTCAGGTCCTTGGCTTCGAGCAGGATGCGCTCGGTCAGGCGGTCGTGGTTGCGCTCCGCTGACAGGGCGATGCCCAGTTCGACCAGCTTGTGGAGATGGCCCGACCCGGCGTCCTCTGCCCGGCGTATTGCATGCCGACGATCCTGGGTTGGTCGCTTGGAAGTCACGATGGTCCCCTCACTCCCGAACAGGGAGCTTCCCCTGGTCCATAATATTCATATCTAATACTATCAGTCGCCGCCGCCCAAACCTACGGGGAAAACGGATTTCTTGACGGAGGTGTCTGGGCAGACTAACAGCGCGTCAGGCCCCGAGGAGATCACCCATGCCCTATGCCAGCCTGCGCGGTTTCATTGAACACCTGGAGCGCGAAGGTCGCCTGGTCCGCGTCACCGAGCCGGTGTCCCCGAACCTGGAGATGACCGAGATCCAGACCCGCCTGCTGGCCGAGGGCGGCCCGGCGGTGTTGTTCGAGAACGTCCGGCGTGAGGACGGCAGCCCGCACACCATGCCGGTGCTGGTCAACCTGTTCGGCACGGTCGAGCGGGTCGCCTGGGGCATGGACCGCGAGCCGCACCAGTTGCGCGCCGTGGGCGAGATGCTGGCCTTCCTCAAGCAGCCCGAACCGCCCGGCGGCTTCCGCGAGGCGTGGGACATGCTGCCGCTGCTGAAAACCGTCATGGCGATGAAGCCCAAGACCGTGGGCAGCGCGCCGTGCCAGGAGGTGGTGCTCAAGGGCGACGACGTGGACCTGTCCCTTTTGCCGGTGCAAACCTGCTGGCCCGGCGAGCCCGCGCCGCTCATCACCTGGCCGCTGGTCGTCACCAAGGGTCCGGGCGAGGGCAAGGAGGACGTCTTCAACCTGGGCATCTACCGGATGCAGGTCACGGGCCGCAACACCACCCTGATGCGCTGGCTGAAGCATCGTGGCGGGGCGCAGCACTACCGCCGCTGGGGCAAGGACAAGGGCACCGCCATGCCGGCCGCCGTGGTTCTGGGGGCCGATCCGGGCACCATCCTGGCCGCCGTGACGCCGGTGCCCGACACCCTGTCCGAATACCAGTTCGCTGGGTTGCTGCGCGGCAAGAAGGTCGAACTGGTCGATTGCAAGACCGTGCCGCTCAAGGTCCCCGCCCAGGCCGAAATCGTGCTTGAGGGCCACGTCATGCTCGACGAGTTCGGGGACGAGGGGCCGTATGGCGACCACACCGGCTATTACAACAGCGTCGAGCCGTTCCCAGTGTTCCGCATTTCGGCCATGACCATGCGGCGCAAGCCGATCTACCTGTCCACCTTCACCGGCCGCCCGCCGGACGAGCCGAGCGTTTTGGGCGAGGGCCTGAACGAGGTGTTCATTCCCCTGCTGACCCAGCAGTTCCCCGAGATCGTCGATTTCTGGCTGCCGCCGGAGGGATGCTCCTACCGCATCGCCGTGGTCAGCATGAAGAAGGCCTACCCCGGCCACGCCAAGCGCGTGATGATGGGCGTATGGAGCTTCCTGCGCCAGTTCATGTACACCAAGTTCGTGATCGTGGTGGACGACGACATCAACTGCCGCGACTGGAAGGACGTCATGTGGGCCATTTCCACCCGCATGGACCCGGTGCGCGACATCACCATGGTCGAGGGCACACCCATCGACTACCTGGACTTCGCCAGCCCCGAAAGCGGTCTGGGCGGCAAGGTCGGCATGGACGCCACCAACAAATGGCCCCCCGAAACCCACCGCGAATGGGGCGAGAAAATCCGCATGGACGACTCGGTGATCGAGGAGGTGTCGCGCAAGTGGGAAAGCTACGGCCTGCCGGGGTCGGGGAAACCGATCTGGAAGTAGGGTGAAGAAAAGCGGGCTCTGGCCACCTTCAGGAATGAAGTGCGGGCTCCTGGACCTCGGGAGTTGGGCATCGCAAGCCGCGCGCAGCGCCATAAATGTTCGGGGCATGTCTGCCTGCGGCGCAAGAAGCGGGAGTGCTCAATGTCGCGGGGTCAAGGGGCTGTTCAGCCCCTTGCGGGTGCGGGCAGAGCCCGGCTTTCTGCCCGCCGGATCCTAAGCTTGACCCTGTAGTTCCCCTGAGGTAACACAAGCCCAGCGTGGTGATTTGCCGACCGGCTTGCGGCCACGATAAACAAACCGCTAAAAGGTCGAGGCTCCGGCGCCTGCGGGTTTGCCCGAGCCCTGGCCCTGCCGGTCAGGGCTAATTGTCCAGGAGCCGTGACCAGATGACCTCCAAGTCTTATATGTCCCCGTCCCAGACCCCCGATTCGCGGTCCCGCATCGAGGACCTGCCGACGTGGCAGCCATCCACCCGCCTGATCCACGGCGGCACCCTGCGCTCCGAGTTCTGCGAGACGGGCGAGGCGGTGTTCCTCAACTCGGGCTATGTCTACGCCACCGCCGAGGAGGCCGAGGCCGCCTTTGACGGCACCACCGAACGCTACGTCTATTCGCGCTTCCGCAATCCCACCGTCCAGATGTTCGAGGACCGCCTGGCCCTGCTGGAGGGTGCGCCGGCCTGCCGGGCGACGGCCAGCGGCATGGCGGCGGTGTTCGCCGCCCTGGCCTGCCAGCTTGAGGCCGGCGACCGCGTCGTCGCGTCGCGTGCCCTGTTCGGATCGTGCGCCCACATCGTCACCCAGATCCTGCCGCGCTACGGCGTCACCGCCACCATCGTCGAGGGCACCGACCTGGACGCCTGGACGGCGGCGCTGGCCACCCCGGCCAAGGTTGTGTTCCTGGAAACCCCGTCCAATCCGGGGCTGGAGGTCATCGACTTGCCGGCTGTGTGCGCCCTGGCCCATGCGGCCGGCGCGCGGGTGGTGGTGGACAACGTGTTCGCCACGCCCATCCTGCAAAGCCCGCTGACCCTGGGGGCTGACGTGGTGGTCTATTCGGCCACCAAGCACATCGACGGCCAGGGCCGCTGCCTGGGCGGCGCGGTGCTCGGTGACCGGGCGTTCATCGAGGATGAATTGGGCCTGTTCCTGCGCCACACCGGGCCGAGCCTCAGCCCGTTCAACGCCTGGGTCCTGCTCAAGGGCCTGGAGACGCTGGAACTGCGCGTCGAACGCCACTGCGCCACCGCCCTGGCCGTGGCCCGCTATCTGGAGGGGCGCGGCGACGTGCCGACGGTGCGCTATCCGGGCCTGGAAAGCCATCCGCAGCACGCCCTGGCGGCCCGCCAGATGAAGGCCGGCGGCCCCATCGTCGCCTTTGACGTCGGCAGCAAGGAGCGCGCCTTCGGGCTGATGAACGCCCTGCGGCTGGTCACCATCTCCAACAACCTCGGTGACGCCAAGAGTTTGATCTGCCATCCGGCGACCACCACCCACCAGAAACTCAGCCCCGAGGAAAAGACCGCCCAGGGCATCACGCCGGGCTTCCTGCGCCTGTCGGTCGGGCTGGAGGCGGCCGAGGACCTCGTCGCCGACCTCGGCCGGGCGCTCGACTCCATGGCCTGAACGGTGGCCCCCTGGCACGGACACGCTGCAATACCTATGTAACGGGAACGACGCAATGCGTCTTGCGGGGGCTGAGCGGTCCCCTCATTTCCACATCCCAATCCAACTGAGGCTCCTGGAACGGGGCCTTCTTTTTTGGAGTGGGGTGGCGGGCGCGCTTGGCCTGTGCCGAGCACGGGGGTAGAGTCGGGCCAGACGTTTTCAGGCCGCAGCCGGGGCACGAGCCAAACCATGTACGAAAAGACCACCCACGACATCACGGTGCAGGTGATCCCCAAGTTCCTGGAGGATGAATCGTCGCCTGCGGATAACCAGTTTGTGTGGGCCTACCATGTGCGCATCGTCAACGATGGCATCGAGACGGTCCAGCTTCTCAACCGCCATTGGAAGATCACCGATGGCACCGGAGCGACCCAGGAAGTGCAGGGGCCGGGCGTGGTCGGCGCGCAGCCGGTGCTGAGGCCGGGCGAGTCCTTTGAGTACACCAGCGGCACCCCGTTGCGCACGCCCGGCGGCATCATGGTCGGCACCTACGAAATGGCGACCGGCAGTGGCGGCCGGTTCATGATCGACATCCCGGCGTTTTCGCTCGACAGCCCCTACGAACAGTCGCGGGTCAACTGATCCGCCAGGAAAATTAGATTTATCTCATGTAGTCGTGACCATGCGGCCTTGCGCCGTGCCACCACGATCTACACATTAGAACAAATCCACGAAGCATCCTCCGCCGTATGGTCAGTGAGCGACCGCTTCAGGACCCTCGAACAAACGGTGGGATGCGGCGGTGACGACCAACACACAGACGAGGAGCGAAGGCGTGAAGCGCACTCCGTCCATGCCCGAACCGGTGCGCGACCTGCGCGAAGGCTCGGCCCAGAAGCCCACCAGCAGCCCGCAACCTGCGTCTTCGCCGGGGCGTCCCAGCCGCGACGAGGCCGAGGCGGCCGTCCGCACCCTTCTTCAGTGGGCCGGCGACGATCCCACCCGCGAAGGTCTGCTCGACACCCCCAAGCGGGTGGCGCGCGCGTTCGAGGAATGGTTCGTCGGCTATGAGACCGATCCCGAGGAATACCTGCGCCGCACCTTCGAGGAAGTCGAAGGCTACGACGAAATGGTGGTCCTCAAGGACATCGGCTTTGAAAGCCACTGCGAACACCACCTTGCCCCGATTATCGGCCGGGCGCATGTGGCCTATCTGCCCGACCGTCGCGTGGTCGGCATCTCCAAGCTGGCACGGGTCGTCGACACCTACGCCAAGCGCCTGCAAATCCAGGAAAAGATGACCGCCCAGATCGCCCAGGTGATCCAGGACGTGTTGCAGCCCCTGGGCGTTGCCGTGGTGATCGAGGCCCAGCACCAGTGCATGACTACGCGCGGCGTGCACAAGACCGGTGTCGGCATGGTGACCAGCCGCATGCTGGGCGCCTTCCGCACCGATCCCATCACCCGCCGCGAGTTGCTGTCGATCATCGGCAACCCCCGCTGATCCCTACCTGTGAGCGGCGCCGGGCTGCATGTCCGGCGCCGCAAACTTTCGGCTGATCTCGCCTGACGGACGCTGACGATAGACAGCGGGCGCCTGAGCACGCATTCTGCTGTTTCGCCCGGACGACGGGTGAAGGGGAATGGGTACGGGGGGCACACCTGCCGTGATTGATCTGCGTCCGGTCCTGTTGGTGATCGGTTTTCTGCTGACGATTATGTCGGTCGGGATGTTGATTCCCGCGCTGGTCGATCTGGGCGTGGGCCACACCGACTGGCAGGCTTTTGCGTGGTCGGGCGGCCTGGGCGTGTTTCTCGGCCTGATGCTGGTGTTTTCCAACACCATGGGCCGGGTGTCCATGAACGTGCGCCAGGCCTTTCTGCTGACCGTGGCGACGTGGGTGGTGCTGCCGGCCTTTGCCGCCGTGCCGTTCACCCTGGCCGATCCCGGCCTGAGCTATACCGACGCCTTCTTTGAAGCCATGTCCGGGGTGACCACCACCGGGTCCACGGTGATGGTCGGGCTGGACACCCAGCCGCCCGGCATCCTGCTGTGGCGGGGCATCCTGCAATGGCTGGGCGGCCTGGGCATCATCGTCATGGCACTGACCGTGCTGCCGATGCTCAAGGTCGGCGGCATGCAGATGTTCAAGGTCGAGGCCTTCGAGGCGCAGGAGAAGATCTATTCCCGCGCCACCCAGATTGCCGCCGCGCTGACCATCGTCTATGGCGGCCTGACCCTGGTGTGGGCGTTCGCTTTGTGGGCGGCCGGGATGCCCTTTCTGGAGGCCGTGGTTCACGCCATGACCACCATCGCCACGGGCGGCTATTCGACCCGCGACGCCTCGGTCGGGTATTTCGACAGCGCTGCCATCGACGCCATCATCACCTTCGGCATGGTGGCCGGCGGCATCCCGTTCCTGCTGTTCCTCCAGGCCCTGCGCGGGCGGCCATGGCAGTTGTGGCGCGATACCCAGGTGCGCTGGTATTTGGGCGTGCTCGTCGCCTTCACGGTCCTGATGGCGTGGTGGCTGTGGCAGATGCGCGGCTTCGATGCTTTCCAAGCCCTGCGCTATGCCAGCTTTAATGTCGTCTCGGTGATGACCGGCACCGGCTTTGCCACGGCTGATTACAACGGCTGGGGCGGTTTTCCCGTGGCGGCGTTGTTCCTGTTGACGTTCGTTGGCGGGTGCGCCGGATCGACATCGTGCGGCATCAAGGTGTTCCGCTTCCAGATCCTGTACGAGACGGCCAAGGTGCAGCTCGGGCGCCTGTTGCAGCCGCATGCCGTGTTCATCCCCTATTTCAATGGCCGTCCCATCCAGTCTGGCGTGCCCGAGGCGGTCATGGGGTTCTTCTTCCTGTATCTGTTGACCGTGGGGCTGCTGACCTTGGCCCTCGGCCTGCTGGGGATGGACCTCATCACCGCCCTGTCGAGCGCCGCCACGGCGGTGTCCAACGTGGGGCCGGGCCTGGGGCCGATCGTTGGCCCGGCCGGCAACTTCTCCACCCTGCCCGACAGCGCCAAATGGCTGCTGTCCCTGGGCATGTTGCTGGGGCGGTTGGAAATCTACACGGTGCTGGTGCTTCTGGTGCCGCGCTTCTGGAAGGGCTGACCGGCATGTCCGTCTCCTCCCTCGCCCTGCATGTGCCCGACAATGCGGCCCTCAACACCGATCCGCGCGGCAATCTCGCCCTGCTGGCCGCCATGACGCGCGGGTTCGCACGGTCGGGCGATTTCGCTGAAATGGTCCGCGCCGGCCTGCAACGCATCACCGAACGCCTGGGGGCGGAGGCATCCTCGCTGTTCCTGATCGAACCGGACAGCCGCGAAATCGTGTGCTTTGCCTGCCACGGCCCGGTTGATGTCACCGACCTGCGCCTGCCGTGGGGGACGGGTATCGTCGGCCGCTGCATTGCCGAGGACGCCATCCAGATGGTGCGCGACGTGCGCAGCGATCCGGCCTTTGCCGGGGCCGAGGTGGACGCCGCCACGGGCTTTGTCACGCGCTCCATCCTGGTTGCCCCGCTGACCGTCGGCGACGACCAGTTGGGCGCCATCGAGATCATCAACAAGATCAGTACGCCGGGGGGCGACCACCTGTTCTCGACCGAGGACCAGGGCCTGCTGGAGGCCCTGTGCGGCGCCGCCGCCCTGGCGATTGCCAACATGCGCCTGACCGCCCGGCTGGTCGAACAGGAACGCATGGCGCGCGAGATCGAATTGGCCGCCGCCATTCAGCGCAGCCTGTTGCCGGTCATCGCGGACCCGGACTTTCCCATCCACGGCGAAATGCGGCCCATGCATCTGGTGTCGGGTGATTTCTATGACGTGGTGACGCGACCGGACGGGCGGTTGTGGTTCTGCGTCGCCGACGTGGCTGGCAAGGGCATGAACGCCGCCCTGCTGATGGCCAAGACGTCCAGCCTGTTCCGCTGCCTGAGCAAGAGCGCGGCAACGCCCGGCGCCCTGCTCGCGGCGATCAACGCCGAACTGTGCGAAACCGCCAGCCACGGCCTGTTCGTGACTCTGGCCTGCGGGCTGTACGACCCCGCCGACGGCAGGCTGATCCTGGCCAACGCCGGGCACGAGCCGCCCCTGCTGCACGATCCGGCGACTGGCGCGTTGGTGTCCCTGGAGGCCCATAAT
The DNA here is from genome assembly GCA_000961745.1 of Rhodospirillaceae bacterium BRH_c57. Taxonomy (GTDB): domain Bacteria; phylum Pseudomonadota; class Alphaproteobacteria; order Rhodospirillales; family Rhodospirillaceae; genus Cauispirillum. The sequence continues at coordinate 16,743 of LAEA01000260.1, forward strand.
CCGCCGCTGGGCATCGATCCGTCGCTGGTCGATGCGACCGCCGAGACGGTGCTGATGGTGCGGCCGGGCCAGACGCTGTACGTTTTCACCGATGGCGTCACCGAGGCGTCGGACGGGGAGGGAACCATGCTGGACGTTGCCGGCGTCACCGGGCTCATTCGCGCCTGCGCCGACGTGCCGCCGCAGGCCCGTCCGGTCGCCCTGGTCGATGCCGTGCTGGCCGGGGGGCGGGCGCAACGCGATGATGTGACGATGTTAGTCCTGGCGCGAAAGGACGGGTTCGATGCCTGACCGCATCCTGGCCTCCTTGTGCGTGCCGGGCCGGGCCGAAAGCCTGCGCCTTATCCGCGGCATGGTGCGCGAGGCGGCCCTTGCCCGCGGCGCCACCGCCGAGTGGGCGCACGATCTTGTGCTGGCCGTGGACGAGGCGTGCCAGAACGTGGTCCGCCACGGCTACGGCGACCACGGTCTGAGCGGCGACGTGATCGTCGAGGTGACGGCCAATGGCGAGGGTCTGTGCGTGCATGTGACGGACTTCGCAACGCCGGTCGATCCGGCTACCATCCGGCCGCGCGACCTGGAGGACATCAGGCCGGGCGGGTTGGGGGTGTTCCTGATGCGCGCCCTGACCGATGAATGCGTCTGGGAGGCACCGCCGCCCGGCGCCGGCAATGTCCTGCGGCTGTGCAAATGGTTGCCAAAGAACTCCAGGGAAGGGGAGCACACATGAGCGTTTCGGTAAGCAATCGCGGGGGCGCCCACATCGTCACCCTGGCCGGGGAAATCGATCTCCAGACATCGCCACAGGTGCGCGACGCGGTACTCGACAGCCTGCGCCAGGGCGGTGCGGTGGTGATCGACATGGGCGGCATCTCCTATATTGACAGTTCGGGCGTCGCCTCGCTGGTCGAGGGCTTTCAGGTGGCCCGCCGACAGGGTGTGGCGTTCATCCTGGCGGCGGTCAGCCCGGCCGCCATGCGGGTGCTGCAACTGGCCCGCCTGGACAAGGTGTTCGCCTTCCAGCCCGACGTGGACACCGCGCTGGCCGAGGGGATCTGAGCGCGTGACGAAACCGGCTGTTGCCCCGAATAAGCTTGTCTCCACCATGGACAAGGTCGGCCGCGCCACCGCCGAGGGCGTGGCCGAGGTCGGGCTGGCCGGTACCCTGCTGTTCCAGGCCCTGGGGTGGACCCTGTGGGGCTGGCGGCGGCGCCAGCCGGTGCGCCTGTCGGCGGTGTTCGTCCAGGGCATGGAGGTCGGCATCAAGGCCCTGCCCATCGTCACCATCCTGTCGGTGACCATCGGCGCCATGCTGGCCATTCAGGGCATCTACAGCTTGTCGGCCTTCGGGGCGGAAAGCCAAGTCACCCTGGGCGTTGCCCTGTCGGTGACCCGCGAGTTCGCGCCGCTCATCACCGGCATCCTGGTGGCCGGGCGGTCGGGCTCGGCCCTGGCCGCACGGCTGGGCACCATGAAGATCAACCAGGAGATCGACGCCCTGGTGGTCATGGGCATCAATCCGGTGCGCTTCCTGGTCGCCCCGGCGCTGCTCGGCACCTTGGTCATGCTGCCGGCCCTGACCATCTGGGCCGATTTCATCGCTCTGCTGGGGGCCGGGATGTACGTGTCGGTGGAACTGGGCATGAGCCTGTCGGCCTACACCGACGAGCTGATTTCCCTGCTCAAGGTCAACGACGTGCTGCACGGCCTGGGCAAGAGTGCCCTGTTCGCCGTGCTGATCGTACTGGTCGGCGTGGTCAACGGCGCCTCCGTCACCGGCGGGGCCGAAGGGGTCGGCCGCATGACCACGCGGTCGGTGGTGCACGCCATTTCGGCCATCGTCATCACCGACATGATCTTCGCCTTCGTGTTGACCCGCTCATGACGGAAGCACCTGTCATAGAGCCCGTCATCGAGGTCCAGGATCTGGTCACCCACTTCGGCGACCGCATCATCCTCAAGGGCATCACCCTGGCCGTGCGGCCGGGGGAAATCCTGGTCATCATGGGCGGGTCGGGGTCGGGCAAGTCCACCCTGCTCAACCACCTGCTCGGCCTGCTGGTGCCAACCTCCGGGCGAGTCCATATCCTCGGCCAGGACATCAACCGGATCTCCGGGCAAGCGCTGAGCGAACTGCGCCAGAAGACCGGCGTGGCGTTCCAGGGCGGGGCGCTGTTCTCGTCCATGAGCGTGCTCGACAACATCATGCTGCCGCTGATCGAACATACCCACCTCGACCGCATGACCATGGAAATCATGGCCCGCATGAAGATGGAGGTGGTCAGTCTGGCCGGCTTCGACGCCCTCATGCCGGCCGAACTGTCCGGCGGCATGATCAAGCGCGCCGCGCTGGCGCGGGCCATCGTCATGGACCCCCGCATCCTGTTCTGCGACGAACCCTCGGCCGGGCTGGACCCGGTGGTTGCCGCCCAGATCGACGATCTTATCCTGTTGCTGCGCGACGCCATGCAGATGTCGGTCGTTGTCGTCACGCATGAACTGGAAAGCGCCTTCAAGATCGCCGACCGCATCTGCGTGCTCGATCAGGGCGAGGTTTTGGCGCTGGGCACGGTCGAGGAGATCCGCGCCAATCCAAATACGCGCATCCAGAACCTGCTCAACCGCCGCATCGAGGAAGCCGAACTGGACCCCGAGGAATACCTGCGCCGGCTGACCGGCCAAAGCAGCACAAAGGAAGGCCCATGAAGGACAGCCGCACCAACTACGTCGTCGTCGGAGCCTTCGTCCTGCTGGTGCTGGGCGGTCTGGTGGTCGCCCTGGCGCTGCTGACCGGGCGCACCGGCCCGACCGAGTCCTATTACACCGTCTATGACAATGTCGGCGGCCTGAAGTTCGGCACCCAGGTGCTGTTCGAGGGCTATCCGGTCGGCCAAGTGGAAAGCGTCCAGCCGCTGCGCACCGAGGACGGCCGCATGCGCTTCCAGGTCAACCTGGCGGTCCAGAGCGGCTGGCCCATTCCGGTTGACAGCTTGGCGCAGATCGCCGCGTCCGGTCTGTTGGCCGCTGTGACCATCGACATCCGGGGCGGTGACAGCCGGGAACTCCTGCCGCCCGGCGCCCAGATCCCCGGCCGCGCCGGCGGCTCCGTCTTCACGACGCTGGAGGACGTCGCCGGAGACGTCCAGACGCTGACCCGCGACAGCATCCGGCCGTTGCTCGATAACATCAACAGCATCGTGCTCACCTTCGGCATGGCAACTGCCCAGAGCGCGCCCGAGATCATGGAAAACCTGCGCGCCATGTCGGCCGAACTGGCCGGCCGCACGCCCGAGATCACCCGTGATATCGGCGCCTTCTCGCGCAAGCTGAACGAACAGGTGTTGAGCGAGCGTAACCTCGCCAGCATCGACGGCAGCCTCGGCAACGCCGACAAGGCAACGGCGGAGATCGCCGCCATGGCCACCGAACTCAGGACCATGAGCGGCCAGGTCAACAACCTGGTGGGCTCGCTCGACGCCCTGGTTGCCGACGGGCGCGGCGATGTGGCCGCTGCCCTGGGGGATATGCGTTACTCCCTGGATACCGTGGCGCGGCACATCGACTCGATCACCTACAATCTCGATACCACCAGCCGCAACATGCTGGAGTTCAGTCGGTCGCTGCGCCAGAATCCGGGTCTGCTGATCGGCGGCACCCCGCCCCGCGACGAAGCCCGCTGACCCCCACACGACAAAGACCTGAGGAGACCGCAGCAATGGCGTTCCGCCGAATCCTCCCGCTTGTGGTGACCTTGATGCTGGCCGCCTGCGCGCAGCCCCCCGTGCCGGTCGATACGTTCTACCGTCTGGAGGTCCCCGAACCGGCCGCCGGGAGGCAGGTGTTCGACGGGGTCGTCGAGGTCCGCGCCTTCGACGCGGACGGCCTCGCCGCCGAGCGGCCGTTGATCTATTCCGAGCCGGGCAGCCCGACCCTGCGCCAGTACAACTACCATTTCTGGGTCGAATCTCCGGCCGTGGCCGTCCAGAGCGAACTGGCCGACAGCCTGCGGGCGTCGGGCCTGTTCAAGCAGGTGGTGACACCGCGCTTCCGGGTCAGCCCGGACCTGGAAATCCAGGGCCGCATCGCCCGCCTGGAACAGTACATCGAGGGGGACGGCCGTGCCCGCGTGCTGGTCGAAATCGAACTCGGCGCCCAGCGCACGGGCCGTGGCCTGGGTCTGGTCATGCTGGAAAGCTACCGCGTCGAACGCCCGGCCGCCAACGCCTCGCCGGCCGCCGCCGCCGAGGCCTTCCGCGCCGCTCTGGCCGAGATCTTCGACCGCTTCACGACCGACCTCGCCGCCCGCCTGCGGGCTGGGGCCTGAAAAATGAAAAGGAAGTGAAGCCGGGAACATAAGAGGGTGCAGAGAAGGCCCGGAGGGCGCCGTAGGCAATAAAGCCCCGCCGGGGATTTTGTTTTCTTGAAGAAGAAAAGAGAGTTTGGGGTTTGTCTCAAGCGGGTTTGGGCGGCCGCCCAAGATGCGTGAGGGCAGAGCCCGCTTCAAGACGCAATGGGCGTTTACAGCGCGGCTTCAAGCTGGCGGGGTTCCGGGGTGGGTTCTGGGCGGCGGGGCAGGAGGACGTTGAAGGTGCTGCCTTCCCCGCGCGTGCTCTCGACCCAGATGCGGCCGCCGTGGTGTTCGGCGATCTTGCGACAGATGGCCAGGCCGATGCCGGTGCCTTCGACTTCGTTGCGGGTGACGAGGCGCTGAAAGACACCAAAGATGCGCTCGAAATCTTTGGTGTCGATGCCCGCGCCGTTGTCCGACACCCGGATGACCCATCCCTCGCCGCCCGTGGCCGGCAGGCAGTCCACGGTGATGCGCGGCGGGCGGCCTGGAGCGGCGTATTTGACGGCGTTGCCGATCAGGTTCTGGAACAGGCGTATGATTTCGCTGTGGTCGCCGCGTACGGTCGGCAGGTCAGTGGCCACGGTGATCTCGGCCCCCGACTCGCGGATGGGCACCGTCAGGTTGCCCAGCGCCTCGGCCACCACGGCGGTCAGGTCCAGCGGCTGCATGGGCTGCTTCAGGCGGCCGATGCGGGAGTACTCCAGCAGGTCGATAATCAGCCGGTCCATGCGCTTGGCGCCGTCCACGGCAAAGTCCATGAACTCCTTGACCTGCGGATCAAGACCGTCGCCCGAACGGCCCTTAGCAAGGCTGCGCTCGACCAGGTTCAGGTAGCTGGAGATCATGCGCAGCGGCTGGCGCAGGTCGTGTGACGCCACGTAGGCGAACTGCTCCAGCTCGGCGTTGGAGCGCAACAGTTCCTGTTCAATCTTGTGACGCGCCGTGATGTCGGAGAACGACGCGACCACGCCAACCAAAGCCCCCGCGTCCTGGCTGCCGGGAGTGGATGCCGTGGCGCGCAGTGGCTCGGCGTTGATGCTGATCCAGGTGGTGTCGCCGCTGGCGTTGGGCAGCCCCATGATGTCGCCGCGCACCGATTGGCCGTCGCGCCGGCAGCGCATGGAGGGGTGGTCCTCGCCGGCGAACGGCGTACCGTCGGCATGGATGGCGCGCCAGCAGGGATCGGTCGATGTCAGGCCCTGCATCGCGTCCTGGGATATCCCGAGGATGCGCTCGGCGGCCGGGTTGGTGGCGATGATGCGGCCGTGGCGGTCCTGGATGATGATACCCTCGGCCATGGCGGAGATTACCGAACGGTAGCGCTCTTCGTTCTCGGCCAGGGCCAGTTCGGCCTGCTTGCGGTCGGTGATGTCGGCGATGAAGCCGTGCCACAGGAAAGACCCGCCGGGCGTCAGATCCGGGATCGAGTCGCCCGCCACCCATATTTCGCCCTTGCGCGGATGGCGGACCCGGAACACGGCGCACCACGGGGTCAGGGTGGCGGCGCTGTCGAGGATGGCAGCCCGCACGGCGGGCAGGTCGTCGGGATGAATGACATCGAAGAGCGGCCCGGCGTCGAGCGCCACGTCCTGGGGCGCCAGGCCGAAGATGTCGCGGATGCCGTCGCTGGCGTAGGGGAGGCAGGACGTGCCATCCGGGCGCTGCTCGAATTGGAAGATCATGCCGGGCAGGTTGGCGGCGATCTTGAACAGGCGCTCCTCAAGCTCCATGCGCGCCGTGATATCGACCAGATAGCCCCGCATCCGAAGGATCGTGCCGTCGGCGTTGCGCTCGGCGATGGTGAAGTCGTAGGTCCACACCGTGGACCCGTCGCGGCGCATCAGCCGGTAGGACTGCTCCCACGACGACCGGCCCTCGGCCAGGAACGCGGCGACCTCCTGGCCCAGGCGGAGGCGGTCGGCGGGGTGTACCAGATCAATGAAACGGCGGTGCGAGGCCATCAGGTCGGCGGCGGAATAGCCGATCAACGCGCCCACGTTGGACGACGCATGTTCGACCGGCCAGCCCTCTTCGGGCCGCCACACGAACACCGCGACCGGCCCGCCGACGAACAGCGCCCGTTCGGCCTGCAATGCGCGTTCGGCGGTGCGGCGGCGGATGGCATAGGCGGCGCCGACCAGGAACAGCCCTTGGGCGAGGAGGAACGCCGCCCCGGTCAGGCCACCCTGCAGGGCCAGCGTACCGTACTCCTGGTCGATCAGGTCTGTGCGATCGATCCACACGGCGACCGACCCGACCGGCGGCCGGTTCGGATCGATGGTTCCGGCGTAGTCCTTGAGCGGAAAATGCACCAGATTGAAGGTGCGTCCGTCCCGTTTGATGCGATGAACCTGTAGCAAAGCCCCGTTGAGCGGCTGAATTGCGCCGTCGTGCAACAGGCCCATGATGTCGGCTCGCGAGGTGGCTTCGAGATAGCATTGGCAGCCGCCCGGCACGGCCGGGCCGTTGAGGTTCATGTACTCCTGCCACACCACCTCGTCGATCATGTCCTTGCGCAGCAGGACGGCGACACCGCCGCCGAACTGGCGGTCAAGGATATCCAGGTGGGCATCGAACGACGACCCGGCCTCCAGCACGCCGATGCGTCGGGCGTCCAGGCCGTCATAGACAACCAGCGGCACCACGCCGCGCAGGCCCGAATAGACCCGGCCCATCTCGAACCCGGCGCGGGGCAGCCCGTCGCGGGCCACGTCGGTGATGATCGTCCGAACGTCCTCCAGGCGGTCGCCGAATCGAGTGGGGGTGTGGACCCGCAGGAACGACACCACCGTGTTGTTTGGCGTGTTGTTTGGCGTGTCCCCCGGCGTCAGGTGAAAATGCAGTTGCCGGGCGCCGAAGCGGCGCTGCATGAGCTGCCACTGCGGATTGACCGTGTCGAGCAACTGGCTGCGGGCGAGGGCCGCCGCGCTGTCCCCCGGCCCGCCGCCTTCGGCCGCCACGGCGCGGGCGCCCCGTGAGAAATGGGCCTGCACCCCCTGATCACCGGCGACCAGGGTGGCCAGGGCCTGCATCTGGCTGTGCACCCCTTCGACGGCGAGGGTGAAACCGTTGTGGACCTTGTCGGCCTCGGCCGCGAAAGCCTGATCGATCCTGTCTTCGGCCATCCACCACAGGGCGGCCAAAATGCTCGCAAACAGGCCGGCAATCAGTGCCGTGCCCACCACGAGGTACAGGATGCGAGAACGCCGCCGGGACAAGAAAGGACCAGAGCGCGCCATTCACCATCCACCCAGGAAGAAACTACCCGGCAGGTTTACGCCTCCGGGTCGCCCTGGGGGAATAGGGCAGGTGGCCCATAAAGGCAATCCGACCAGACGTCATAGACCCTTCGTGCCCGTCCGGCAGTGGTTCTTGTGGCCCTTTTGATCCGGCCGTCGCGTCCTGTCATACTGCGGTGCAATGGGGGCGTCAGGTGGCGGTAGAATGGACATGCAGTGCCAGGATCTCGATTTTCTCTCGCGCGCGCTGGATCAGTCCAATGACGCAATCCTGATTACCGACGCCGATCTGGTCGCACCGGGCCCGCGCATCGTCTACGTCAACGCCGCCTATCAGGCGATGAGTGGATTCACGGCGGCCGAACTGGTCGGCCGGTCGCCGCGCACGGTGCAGGGGCCGGCCACCGACCGGGCCCTGCTGGATAGCCTCAAGGCGGCACTGGGCCGGGGCGAGTCGTTTCACGGCGAGACCACCAACTACCGCAAGGACTGCCGCACCTACCGTGTCGAATGGGACATCGCCCCGGTGCGCGACATGTCCGGGAAACCGGAGTGGTTCATCTCCATCCAGCGCGACGTTACCGCACGATACGAGGCCGACGAGGCCCTCAAGCGCACCGCCGTCGCCCTGCGGAACTCCAACGAACGGCTGCGCGAACTGGGGGGCGTGCTGTCCCATGACCTCCAGGAACCGCTGACTGCCGTGCGTGGATACCTGGAGCTACTGAAAATGCGCCACGGCCCCTCCCTGGGGGACGATGAGCGGTTCATCGACACCGCCATCGAGGGCACCGACCGCATGGTGGACCGCATCCGTGGCCTGTTGACCGAGGCCGGGCGCATCGGGGCCGTGCCCGAGGTGCTGGACCTGAACCCGGTGGTCGATGCCGTGGTGAGCGACCTGCGGCAGACCCTGGACGGCGTCGGGGCCGAGGTGGTCGTGGACACGCTGCCCTCGGTCGCCGCCTTGCCCCAGGAAATGCACGAAGTTCTCCACAACCTGTTGTCTAATGCCGTGAAGTACCGCCATCCCGACCGCCCGCTGCGCATCGGGATCAGCGGCAACCGCGTGCATGATGCCCTCGTCCAGATGGCCGTGTCCGACAACGGGCGCGGCATCCCGCCCGATGACCACGAGGCCATTTTCGAGCCCGGCCGGCGCAGCGCCGTGCACGGGGACGTGGACGGAACCGGCCTCGGGCTGTCCTTCGTCCGGGCCGCTGTCGGGCGGTGGGGCGGCAAGATCGCCGTGCATTCGCGGCCCGACCAAGGGGCAACGTTCATTCTGACGTTGCCCGCCGCCTGATTTCCCTCCTTTAGACCGAACCGCATCGGTCACCGAAGTGTGATCCCTACGCCGTGCGGCGGGGGAACGCACGGGCGACGCACGGCGTAGACAGTCGGACACCTGCCCGACGACGCCGTTATTTGCATACCCAGCAAGACACTCCGGGCGAAGCCAAGTATCTGTTATGCGCTTCCCGGTCGTTGTCGGTCATTCTTGACCATGTTGTTGATCCGCGACGCACGGGGTCATCGACTGCGTCGCGCTCTTACTTGAATGAGGAAGGGATGGCAATTCCACCCGACGGCGTAGAAAGTTGAAACCCCTGGCAATACGCCGCATTTGCGACCGGTAATCCGCACGCGCCATATCCCAACAACGAGGAAACAAATACTGTTCTAAAAACAAGCGAACAGCCTCGGGCGCTCTCAGAATGAACCAGGAAACGGCACACGGGACCATGGTCAGCAATCAACACGCCTCCGCCGGAACTTCGGAGCCCATGGGCCCCACGGATGTACTGTGCCTTGTCGATCGCGAGGACATGCAGTTGTTGCTGCGTGTTCTGCCCAGTTTTAGGGGAGCGGAATTGAAGTTCCTCGACCGGCCGGGCGACCTCGCCGAGGGCAACGTCCGCGACGGCGCCATCCTGCTCGCCTCGGCCCGCCGGGTGACGTCGGAGAACTGGGCGGTAGCCATCTCGCGGTGCCGCAAGAAGGGCGGCCTGCCGGTGATCTTCCTGCTTGGCCAGCCGCAGATGATCGACATCGCACCATGGGCCGACCTGGCCGACAACCTGCTGTTCCGCGAGGTCCGGCCTGGCCACATGCCCGAGGCCCTGAGCCTCGCCCTGGAGGGCTACGTCACGCTGCCCGAGGGCACCGACTTCATGCTGCCCATCGACATGGTGCGGTTCCAGCGCCTACAGCAATTGTCACCGATGGAAAAGAAGGTGCTGTCGTGCATCTCGCAGGGCATGACCAACGAGGCCATCGCGGTCGAACTGGGCCGTACCGAAACCCACGTGAAGGCCATCGTCAAACGAATCCTGTCCATCCTGGGCCTGCGCAACCGCACCGAGGCCGCCGTGTTCTACTACCGCTCGACGGCCGGTGGCACGCGGCCGCCCGATGGCCTGCCGGCTCAGGACGTCGCCGCCTCGGCCGCTGAGCAAGGCGGCGGACAGGGTGGCGAACCCCAGGTTGACGACAGCGCCGAAATCGACGAAAGCCCCAAAAGGGACCCCGAGGGTGACCCGGAGGAAACTTGAGGGCTCGCGGCGCCCCCTGTTCCTTAACCGGAAAAAATGCGGGCTCTGCCCGCACCCCCAAGGGCCCTTTGCGGGTTTGGGTGGCGTCTAAGTCTTCCATAAGGTGATGCCCATGGGCGGGATCCCTCCGCGCCAGCGGAACAGAAGGTCCACCAAAAAAGCACCGGCCACCAATCCTTCCCAGGGTCGGCGGCCGGCAATTTTGGTCAACCCGGCCGAAGCGCCGGCCAGCAGCACTTTCAGCGCGTGGACGACAGGCCACCCACGCGGGCCGCCGGTGGTTCACCGCCAACGCCCTGGACACCGCTGACCGTGCGCATGCGGCCGTTTTGCGGTCCCCGTGCCCCCGGACGAACGACCGCGCCAGGGCCGGTGCCACGGGAGATGCCGTGGTGAAGAGCCCAGATGGCGGCCTGCGTGCGGTTGGCGGCGTTGATCTTCTTCAACAGACTGCGCAGGTGAACCTTGACCGTCGCCTCGGTGATGCTGAGGTGGCGGGCGATGATCTTGTTGGGCTCACCCGAAACCAGAAGCTGGAGGATGTCCACTTCCCGTTCGGTCAGGTTGTGGTTTTCCTGCTGCTGGGGAACGATCATCATCGGCGTGCCCGAACCACGAAGCAGCCAGGCCAGCAGATTGGCGGGATAGACGCGCTCACCTTCGACGATCAGCGCCAGCGCCTTGACCAGCACGCTGGGCTTCATGGTCTTGATGAGGTACCCGTCGATCTCGCCCTTCAGGCATTCCGTCATGGCAACCGGGCAATGCTTGCCGACCAGCGCCACGACACGACTGTCCGGGAACGCTTCCCGGATCGCGATAATGCCTTCCAACGCCTCCTCGTCGTCGGCTGGCAATTCGGTGACCACCAGATCGGGCTTTTCCCGGTCGAGGTAGTCGCGGGCTTCCTTGAGGCCGCCCGCTTCGAAATCGATACGGAACCGCGTATCGCGCAGGATGCTCTTGAGGCCTTCGCGAAAGAACGGATTGCTTTCGATCAGGCACGTATGGATCGTACTGGTTTCCATTCTCTTCCCCCTTACCTGTTGCCTCCCATAAGGCAGGTGGGATTTAGAACAAAGTCGTCGTTCGTCGGAGTGATACTAGCCAGAAACGCAGCCCATGATACAGACGGTGTGGGTAGTAAAAAAGGTCCCAGAGGTGGTACGCCCCCCTCTATATCCGGAGAACATGCGACCCGAAGGGCAGCGCTGTAGGCTGACGTATTTTCTTCCTTTAGTAAGTGGTGCAATTTTTGTTGTAGAGCGCAAGTACAACGGTAAGGTGGCCGGCGGGTTCATAGGGTTTCGCAGGCGCAGCATAATATTTGAACGCGTTTGAAATAATCTTTCTTTGGGCGGGGTGGTCCTTTTAGGTGAACGCTGTCCATAAAAAATTCGTCCCAACGGTTGAAAATCTGTGCATAACCTGTTGGTAAAAAACTCGAAACCATTTCACGCCTGAGGTCCCGGCGGTTCGCGTGGCTCCTCTCGCCCCCCGCTTCGGCACGCCTTGGTGACTGGCGTTTACTGCGTGTGGATTTGCCAGCGCGATGGACCGTTGGGTTGAAAAAAAACTTCTGAAAGAGATGGCCGAGAGGCAATATTTAGCGGTGCCTTACCCCTCTGGATGGCCGATCTGGTGATTATGGCCTGTTGTGGGGCTGTGACCCTACCCCTCCTATACCGCCGCCGCAGTATGCCGAAAATGCCGTGCGGATGGCACCGGAGGGCTGCCCAAAGGCGTAGACCGGAAGATCGCTCGACGGCCGCGTGGGAATGGGCAATTCTGAGGCTACCTTCCATGGGAAGGCCCCGGCCTGCGGCAGCGGCCCCTCACACCCCACCCCCCCCCCGTGACGCTGCTGCAGGCCGCCCCCTCTGGTCAAAATGCCCCCGACCCCGCTGTCCGGCGGGGTTTTGTGTGCCTGGGGCCAATCGCTGCTTTCGGGCGTGCTGGGCCTCGGGTAGGCTGCACCGTCTGTCCCTGGGTGTTCCAGGGCGCCGTAAAGTTGGGGAAAGCCGTGTCGCCGCCACCCGTGCCCTCTGATGCCGCACCTGATGCCGCGCCTGGGGCCACCTTGCCCGGAACGTCAGCCGGCACGCCGCCGCACCTGACACAGCGCTTGCGGTTCAAGCGGGGCGATGCCCTGGTACTTGGTCCGGGGCGCGTCGATCTCATGGAAGCCATCGTCGCCACCGGCTCGATCTCGGCCGCTGCGCGCAGCATGGGCATGTCGTATCGGCGCGCTTGGCTGCTGATCGACGAAATCAATTCGGCCTTCGCCAGGCCCCTGGTCGAGTCGGTGGCCGGTGGTCGGCGCGGTGGCGGCGCCCGCCTGACCGAAGCCGGAAGCGCGGTGGTCGCGGCCTATCGCCGCATGGCTCAGGCAGCCGAAAAGGCCATGGCGCCCGACCGCGTGATGATCGAAGCCCTGCTCGTTCGCCACGCTCCGCCTATCACCAAGAAAGGCGGACCGGAGACGTAGGTCGGCTTGCGCAGACGGGCGATCACCCATAGGCGCTACCTTTGGCGAAAGGAAGCGGGCTCTGCCCGGACCCGCCAGGAGACTCGGTCTCTTGGACCTCGGGAGTTAAGAATGGCAAGCCGCGCGCAGCGCCTGCGCCTTCTTCCCGAAATCAGCACCTACGCAGAGTCCACAGCCTCAGCCGTCGATGCGGACGATCACGTCAACGCGTTTGATCTGGTAGCCGGCCGGGGCGGCGGGCAGTTTTTCCAGACGCACTTCATCGCCGGGAATGTCTTCCAGGCGGCAGGACGACTCGAAATAGAAGTGGTGGTGGTTGGACGTGTTGGTGTCGAAATAGGATCGGCCGGGCTCGACCACGATCTCGCGCAGCAGGCCGGCGTCGGTGAACTGGTGCAGCGCGTTGTACACGGTCGCCAGCGACACCCGGATGTTGGACCCCAGGGCCTCGGAATGCAGTTGTTCGGCCGAGATGTGGCGGTCGCCGTTGTCAAACAGCAGCTTGGCCAGGGCCAGACGTTGACGGGTCGGGCGAAGGCCGACCGCGCGCAGGCGGTCCAGGATGCTGGTGTAGGGGCGCTGCATGGTCATGGCGTCCGATCCGGCTTTTGCCTCTGGGTTATTTCATTCAGTTGTAACAGGCTCGGGGACGGATGGGAACGGTTCGGAAGCATTGCTTCCCGCTCTCACCCGCCCACCGAGTATATTGGCTGAGTATACTGGCCAAGCATATGGGCCAGCTTCAGTCGCCCGTCATCAGGCGGTCGACCAGTTGCTTGACCGTCGGCACGAATCCGTTCGCATAGAACGGGTCAGTGCCGAAGCGATAGGCGTTGTGGCCGGCGAACATCAGTTCGTTTTCGACATCCTCGCCGTGCGCGATGTTTTGCAAGGTCTTCTGGATGCAGAAGCTGCGCGGGTCGGCCGTCTTGCCAGTCGACAGGTCGGCGCTGTGCTGGGACCAGTTGGAGAACGAACAGGCCGACAGGCAGCCCATGCAGTCCTTCTGGTCCTTGAGGATCCTGAACGACTGTTCCTCGGTCACGAAGATCATGGTGTGGTCGGGCGTGC
>LAEA01000255.1 GCA_000961745.1 Rhodospirillaceae bacterium BRH_c57
GGGCAGGCGGCATCGCAGGTGGCCGCCCAGCAGCCGGTGCGCGATGCCCTGCTCGACTTCCAGCGCCGCTTCGCCGCGTGCCCTCCCCAGGGTGCGCGCGGGGCCGTTCTCGACGGGCGCGACATCGGCACGGTGGTCTGCCCCGACGCCACCCATAAGATATTTGTCACGGCATCGGTGGAAGAGAGGGCCCGGCGGCGCATCAAGGAGTTGCGGGACAAGGGCGCAGAGGTTATAGAATCGCGCGTCCTTCAGGATTTGAAGGAGCGGGACGCCCGCGACCAGGATCGGTCGGTGGCGCCCCTGCGTCCGGCCGAGGGAGCCTGGTTGCTCGATACCTCGACCCTGGACGCGGACGCGGCCTTTGCCGCCGTCCTTGCGTATCTGAGCGACGGGACCGCTGCCCGCTAGGCTTATGCCTGGGCAGACCCGTCTATTCGCATACCCGCCGCTGTTTGGGCGGAAGACCGCCGGAAACAACCGGCAGGCCTGAAACGAACGTTATGAAAGGACACTGCACTCCCATGGCTGAAGCCGCTTTTGAAAATTTCGAGGCTCTTCTCGAAGAGACCTTTGCCAATGAACAGAGCATCGAAGGCTCCGTTCTCAAGGGCACCATCATTTCCACCGACGGCGATTTCGCCCTCGTCGATGTCGGCCTGAAGTCCGAAGGCCGCATCTCCCTGAAGGAATTCTCCCGCGCCGGTGAAGAATCCGAGCTGCGCCCTGGCGATCACGTGGAAGTCTACGTTGAGCGCTATGAGGACCGTGACGGCATGATCGTGCTGTCGCGTGACAAGGCGCGCCGTGAGGAAGCCTGGAACGAGCTTGAGAAGGCCTTCAACGACAGCCAGCGCGTCGACGGCATCATCTTCGGCCGCGTCAAGGGTGGCTTCACCGTCGATCTGTCCGGCGCCGTGGCGTTCCTGCCGGGCTCCCAGGTTGACATCCGCCCCGTGCGCGACATCACCCCGCTGATGGGCCAGCCGCAGACCTTCCAGATCCTGAAGATGGACCGCGCCCGCGGCAACATCGTCGTGTCGCGTCGCGCCGTGCTCGAAGAGAGCCGCGCCGAGGAACGCGCCAAGCTGATGTCCGGCCTCAAGGAAGGCATGGTCCTCGACGGCGTGGTCAAGAACATCACCGACTACGGCGCGTTCGTGGATCTGGGCGGTGTCGACGGCCTGCTGCACGTCACCGACATTTCCTGGAAGCGCGTGAACCACCCCACCGACGCCCTGACCATCGGTCAGACCGTCAAGGTGCAGGTCATTCGCTTCAACCCGGAAACCCAGCGCATCAGCCTGGGCATGAAGCAGCTTGAAGCTGATCCCTGGGAAGGCGTCGGCGCCAAGTACCCGGTCGGCACCAAGTTCACCGGCCGCGTCACCAACATCACCGACTACGGCGCATTCGTCGAGCTGGAGCCCGGTGTCGAAGGTCTGGTCCACGTCTCCGAAATGAGCTGGACCAAGAAGAACATCCACCCCGGCAAGATCGTTTCGACCTCGCAGGAAGTCGAAGTGATGATCCTCGACGTGGATCCCGAGAAGCGCCGCATCTCGCTCGGTCTCAAGCAGTGCCTGGGCAACCCCTGGGACGATTTCCAGTCCAAGTTCCCGAACGGCTCCGAAGTCGAAGGTGAGGTCAAGAACATCACCGAATTCGGTCTGTTCATCGGCCTCCCCGGCGAAATCGACGGCATGGTCCACCTGTCCGACCTGTCGTGGGACATGACCGGCGACGAGGCCGTCAAGGAATACAACCGTGGCGACATGGTGAAGGCCAAGGTCCTGGACGTGGACGTCGAGAAGGAGCGTATCTCGCTGGGCATCAAGCAGCTCGGTGAGGATCCGTTCCAGAAGGCTTCCAGCGGCCTGCGCAAGGGCCAGGTTGTCACCGGCGTCGTGACCCAGGTCAACGACGGCGGCGTGGAAGTCGAAGTCGATGGGGCCGTTGGCTTCATCCGCAAGGCCGACCTCGCCCGCGAGCGTGGCGACCAGCGTCCCGAGCGTTTCGCCCTGGGCGAGAAGATCGACGCCAAGATCACGGCCGTCGATGCCAAGACCCGCAAGCTGTCCCTGTCCATCAAGCAGCGCGAAATGGACGAGGAAAAGCAGGCGATGGCCGAGTACGGCTCGACCGACTCCGGCGCCTCGCTGGGCGACATCCTGGGTGCCGCTCTGAAGCAGGCCCAGGAAGAGAAGAAGTAAGCAGCCCGCTGCTTAGGTCCGTTTAAAGACCACGCCCCCGGAGAGCGATCTCCGGGGGCGTTTTCTTTGCGCCTCTCCCGGCATGTTTTTCTGTACCAAATGGTACACTCCGTGGTAATCGGTAAAGACAAGCCACGGGAGATCAACCATGACTGCGCGCCCACCCCTTCCCCCCTTCACCATCGACACCGCCATCCGCAAAGTGCGCATGGCCGAAGACGCCTGGAACACTCAGGATCCCGACCGCGTCGCTCAGGCGTACACGGAAGACAGCGTATGGCGGAATCGATCGGAATTTCTGACCGGCCGGCCCGCCATCGCCGCCTTCCTGCGCCGCAAGTGGGAGCGCGAAAGAAACTACCGCCTGATCAAGGAACTGTGGGCTTTCACCGGCCACCGTATCGCCGTAAGGTTCCAGTACGAGTGGCAGGACGCCACCGCGCAATGGTTCCGGGCGTATGGGAATGAACAGTGGGAGTTCGCCGACAATGGCCTGATGTGCCGCCGCGAGGCCAGCATCAACGACGTCGCCATCCGCGAGGAGGAGCGCAGGTTCCTCTGGGCTGCCGGGCCGCGTCCGGCCGACCATCCGGGGCTGACGGACCTTGGAATGTAGCCAGTGGCTAGACTGATTGCCGAGCGTTCCGACGTCCTGCCCGTTCTCGGAGAAGTCTTCCGCGAGCATGGCTACGAGGGTGCCAGCCTGTCGGTCATCTCCAAAGCGACCGGCCTCGGAAAGGGCAGCCTTTATCACTTCTTCCCAGGCGGGAAGGAGGATATGGCCGCCTCCGTCCTCGACGAGATCGACGCCTGGTTTGAATGCCACGTCTTTGCCCCTCTGAGGGACTCCGCCGAGCCATCCTCCGGCATCGGCGCGATGTTCGAGGCGGTTGCGGCGTACTTCGCCCAGGGCCGCAGGGTTTGTCTGGTCGGCGCCTTCGCCCTGGCCGACACACGCGACCGCTTCGCCGGGCAGGTGCGGGGATACTTCGCCCGCTGGACGGACGCCCTGTCGGACGCTCTGCTTCGTGCCGGCCATACCGCGCCCGTGGCCCAAGCCCTCGCCGAGGACACCGTCAGCGGGATCCAAGGAGCCCTCGTCCTGGGTCGCGCCATGCAGGACCCGGACGTTTTTATGCGCACCCTTGTCCGCCTGCACGAGCGCATGGCCCCGTGACCCATGTTAAAGCGGTTTGGGTTTAACCTGACGCACTGGTCCGCTGACGCGGACGGGCATTCGCCCGAACCCATCTGAAGCGATGCTCCAAACCGCCTTGCCTTATTCGAAGAAAAATAGGGGGTTCGGGGATTTATCCCCGAGCGGGTTTGGGCGGCAGCCCACAACGGAAACAGCCCCGGCGATCTCCCGCCGGGGCTGTTCCTAATCCGTATACCGAGAGCGCCTTAGCGCGTCGGGACGGGGTGTTCGCCGCTGTAGTCGTAGAAGCCACGGCCGGTCTTGCGACCGAGCCAGCCGGCTTCGACGTACTTCACGAGCAGCGGGCAGGGGCGGTACTTGGTGTCGGCCAGCCCGTCGTGCAGGACGTGCATGACAGCGAGGCAGACGTCCAGGCCGATGAAGTCGGCCAGTTCGAGCGGCCCCATCGGGTGGTTGGCACCCATGCGCATGGCGTTGTCGATGGCCGACACCGATCCGACGCCCTCGTACAGGGTGTAGACGGCTTCGTTGATCATCGGCAGCAGCAGGCGGTTGACGATGAAGGCCGGGAAGTCTTCGGCCGGAACCGCCGTCTTGCCCATCTTTTCCGTGACTTCACGGATGGCCTTAAAGGTTTCCTCGTCGGTGGCGATGCCCCGGATCAGCTCGATAAGCTGCATCAGCGGCACCGGGTTCATGAAGTGCATGCCCATGAACTTGCCGGGCCGGTCGGTGGACGCGCCCAGGCGGGTCACCGAGATCGACGAGGTGTTGGTGCACAGGATGGCGTCCGGCCGCAGGGTCGGGCAGACCTTCTGGTAGATGTCGCGCTTGACCGCTTCGTCTTCGGTCGCGGCTTCAATCACCAGATCCGATTCGCTGAAGTCCATCACCGTATCGGTGGTGATGCGGGCAAGGGCCGCCTTCATGTCCTCTTCGGTGATTTTGCCCTTCTTGACCTGGCGGTTGAGGTTGCCCTCAATCACCTTGACGGCCTTTTCGAGCTGGTCGCGGCTGATATCGACGAGCTTCACGTCGTAGCCCGACAGGGCGGCAACGTGGGCGATGCCATTGCCCATCTGGCCGGCGCCGACGACACCGATTTTCTGGATCATGAGGGGTTCCCTTGCCTTGGTTCGAGTTGCAGCAAAACGGTCCCCGGCGTCCTTACTTGTCGAGTTCTTTCGACAGTTCGGGCAGGGCCTGAAAGAGGTCCGCCACCAGGCCATAATCGGCGACCTGGAAGATCGGGGCTTCCTCGTCCTTGTTGATGGCGACGATGACCTTGGAGTCCTTCATGCCCGCCAAGTGCTGGATGGCGCCGGAGATGCCGACCGCGAGATACAGCTCGGGGGCGACGATCTTGCCGGTCTGGCCGACCTGGTAATCGTTGGGCACAAAGCCGGCGTCCACGGCCGCGCGCGAGGCGCCAACGGCGGCCCCCAGCTTGTCGGCGATGGATTCCAGAAGGTGGAAATTGTCGCCCGACTGCATGCCACGGCCACCGGAAATGATGACCTTGGCGCTGGTCAGTTCGGGGCGGTCGGACTTCGACAGCTCCTGGCCGACGAAGGACGACACACCGGGGTTGCCGGCGGCGGCAATCTCTTCGACGGCGGCCGATCCACCTTCGGCGGCGACCGGGTCGAAGGCGGTGCCGCGCACGGTGATGACCTTCAACGCGTCGGCCGTCTTGACGGTGGCGAGCGCGTTGCCGGCATAGATCGGGCGGATGAAGGTATCGTCGCTCTCGACGCCCGAGATGTCGGACAGCATGGCGACATCCTTCAAGGCAGCGACGCGCGGCAGAAAGTTCTTGCCGAACGTGGTGGCCGGGGCCAGCACGTGGCTGTAGGCATCAACCACGCTCAGCACCAGGTCGGCCATCGGCTCGGCCAGGGGATGGGCGTAGGTGGCGGAGTCGGCGAGCAGCACCTTGGCGACGCCGCCCACCTTGGCGGCGGAGTCGGCGGCGGCGCGGCAGCCATGCCCGGCGACCAGCACATGCACATCGCCCCCGATCTTTGCGGCGGCGGCGAGGGTGACGAGCGTCGCGTTCTTGAGCGCTGCGTTGTCGTGTTCGGCAATGACGAGGATGGCCATGGTCAGATCACCTTCGCTTCATTCTTCAGCTTGCTCACCAGTTCGGCCACGTCGGCCACCTTGACACCGGCCTTGCGGCTCGGCGGCTCGGAGACCTTCAGCGTGGTCAGGCGCGGGGTGGGATCGACGCCCAGGTCAGCCGGGCTGACGGTGTCGATCACCTTCTTCTTCGCCTTCATGATGTTGGGCAGCGACGCATAGCGCGGGGTGTTCAGGCGCAGGTCGGTGGTGACCACGGCCGGGATCTTGAGATCCACGGTTTCCAGGCCGCCGTCGATTTCGCGGGTGACCTTGACGGACCCCTCGCCCATCTCGACCTTGGACGCGAACGTGCCCTGCGGCCAGCCCAGGAGGGCGGCGACCATCTGGCCGGTCTGGTTGCTGTCGTCGTCGATGGCCTGCTTGCCGAGCACGATCAGGTCCGGCTTTTCCTTGTCGGCCAGGGCCTTAAGCATCTTGGCGACGGCCAGGGGTTGCAGTTCGACGTCAGTCTGCACCAGGATGCCACGGTCGGCGCCCATGGCGAGCGCGGTGCGGATGGTTTCCTGGGACTGCTGGGCCCCCATGGACACGACCACGATCTCGGTCGCCTTGCCGCCCTCCTTGAGGCGCACGGCTTCCTCGACGGCAATCTCGTCAAAGGGGTTCATGGACATCTTGACGTTAGCCGTCTCGACGCCCGAGCTATCCGATTTCACGCGAATCTTGACGTTGTAGTCCACGACCCGCTTGACGGCGACCAGAATCTTCATCGGTTTCCGTATCCTACGCTCTTGGTCATTGTACGGTTCCGCAGCGCATGACCGAGGCGGTTTCTGCCCTTGTTGCGCTGCAAAATAAGCCTTCCGCGTCGGGGAGTCAACGAAGCCTCCATGACACAATGCGGTCAAAGAAGCGGCACGTTGACGTTTGCGTCAACTTTTTTGTGACACATTTCCCTCTCAAGCCTGCTCTCCCCCCGCGTCGCGGGTCGCTCCGGGGACCCACAACACGTCATCCACCCCGTTGCGGTTCAAGGCGCGGGCCAGGACGAACAGGTGGTCCGACAGGCGGTTGGCATAGGCCAGGGCGGCCGGCGTCACGGCCTCTTCCTCGGACAACGCGAAGATCAGGCGTTCGGCCCGGCGGACCACCGTGCGGGCGTGGTGCAGGTGGGCGCTGGCAGCACTTCCGCCGGGCAGGATGAACGAGTTGAGCGGCGCCAGTTCGGCGTTGAGGCTATCAATCTCGGCCTCCAGGCGATCGACCTGCGCCTGGGTCACCCGCAACGCCTGACCTTCGGCCTCGTCGGGCTTGGGCGGGGTGCACAGGTCGGCCCCCAGGTCGAACAGGTCGTTCTGGATGCGGGCCAGCAGGCCATCGGCCGGAACTCCGCCAGTGTGCAGGCGGGCGAGACCGATGACCGAGTTGGCCTCGTCCACCGTACCATAGGCCTCGACCCGCAGGGCGTGCTTGGCGACGCGGGTGCCGTCGCCGAGCGATGTCTTGCCCTTGTCGCCGCCACGGGTGTAGATGCGCGTCAGTCTGACCATGAGGGTGTCTCCCGGTGGCTGGAAAAATCTACGGGCAGTGGTATACACAGTTTCCCATATGGGTGGCGCTGTTAACCTGCCAAGGCACCAACCTGCCACGGATGGGACGCATCATGCCTGTTGCCCGCCGCCCGCCTCTTGAACCGGAATTCCGTGTGCCCCGCCTGTTTGTCACGCTGTCCGCCTACATCAGCCGCCATGTCGTCGGGGCGCTGTTGGCGACGCTGTTGGTCATCATGGGCCTGATCCTGCTGCTGGATTTCATCGAACTGATGCGCCGCGCCGCCGGCAGCCCCGATGCGACCATGGGCGTTCTGCTCAAGATGGCCCTGCTGAAAATGCCGCAGATGGTCCAGCAGGTGCTGCCGTTCGCCGTGCTGATCGGCGGCATGGTCGCCATGTGGCGGCTGACCCGCAGCCACGAACTGGTGGTCATGCGCTCGGTCGGCGTTTCAATATGGCAGTTTCTGGCCCCGACCATGCTGGTGGTCGGCGGCCTGGGCGTTCTCAACGTGGCGGCGTTGAACCCGGTGGCGGCGGCCATGTTCAAGTCCTACCAGCAGATGGAGGACAGCGTTATCCTGCGCCGGCCGGGCACGTTCAATATTTCGGAGAACGGCCTGTGGCTGCGCGAGCCCCGGCCCGAAGGCGGTCACATGGTGGTGCGGGCCGGCCATGTGCGCCAGGACGGGTTCCGCCTGGACATGCGCGACCTGTCGTTCATCCAGATCGACCAGGGCGAGCGCTTCGTGCAGCGCATCGACGCCCGCCTGGGCACCCTGGAGGAAGGCCGTTTCCGCCTGAGCGACGTGTGGATCATGGAACCCCGCCAGCCCGGCCGGCGGGTTCCGACGATGTCGCTGCCGACCACGCTGACCCTCGGCCGGGTACAGGAAAACTTCGCCAGCCCGGAAACGATTTCCTTCTGGGAACTGCCGCAGTTCATCCGGTTCTTCGAGGCGGCGGGCTTTTCCGCCCATTCCCACCGGCTGCACTGGCACAGCCTGCTGGCCTCGCCCCTGCTGCTGTGCGCCATGGTCCTGCTGGCCGCCGTGTTCTCGGTCAGTCCCAACCAGCGGTCCGGCCGTGGCATGGTGCGGGTGATCGGCGGAGTCGGCGCGGGGTTCCTGCTGTACTTCTTCACCCGGCTGACCTTGGCCCTCGGGCTGTCGGCCACCCTGCCACCGTGGCTGGCGGCGTGGAGCCCGACCGTCATCACCCTTTTGCTGGGTATCACAATCCTGTTGCACCTCGAAGATGGCTGACACTCTTTCGCCTGCCCGCATCACGGTCGCCCTGATCGTCGCCCTGACCCTGTGGCGGGTCGCGGTGCTGTTCGGCGCCCCGTTCGACCTGTCCTTTGACGAGGCGCAGTACTGGGGCTGGGCGCAGGATCCCTCCTTCGGCTACTTCTCCAAGCCGCCGCTGATCGCCTGGGTGATCTGGCTGACCACAGCCATTGGCGGGGACGCCGAGCCGTGGGTGCGACTCGGCGCCACCCTGGCCCACACGGCCACCGCCCTGGTGCTGTTCCTGGTCGGCCGGGCGCTGTTTGACGCCCGTACCGGGATGTGGACGGCGGTGGTTTATGCCACCCTGCCGGCGGTGTCGGTGTCGTCGCTGTTGATCTCGACCGACCCGTTTCTGCTGCTGTTCTGGTCCCTGGCCCTGCACGCCTACATCCGGGCGCTGAATGCGTCGGGCGTGAAATGGTGGGCGCTTCTGGGGCTGTGGATCGGCCTCGGGTTGCTCAGTAAGTACGCCATGGTGTTTTTTGTGGTGTCGATGGTCCTCCACCTCGCGTGGTCGGCAAGAGACAGGGCGTGGCTGCGCCGGGCCGGGCCGTGGCTGGCCACCCTGATCGGCGTGGTCGTGTACCTGCCGAACCTGTGGTGGAACCGCACCCACGGGTTTGCCAGCTATGTCCACACCGGGGCCAATGCCAACCTCAAGTCCGACCTGTTCAATCCTGGCGAACTGGTCGAGTTCCTGGGCTCGCAGTTCGGGGTGTTCGGGCCGCTGCTGTTTGCCACCCTGCTGGTCGTGGTGCTGGTCCGGCTGCGGCCGGCGGCGCGCGACCCGCGCTTGCGCCTGCTGCTGGCCTTCACCCTGCCAGTGCTGGGCGCGATCACGGTCCAGGCCTTTTTGTCGCGGGCCAATGCCAATTGGGCGGCCACGGCCTATGCGGCGGGAACCGTGCTGGTGGTTGCCTGGCTGCGCGGCCATGGCTGTGCATTGGGGGGGCGGTCATTGGGTGACGGGGCGTGGCGGTACGTGCTTCACGTGTCGGTTGCGCTGCACCTGGTGGCTGCCGGATTGGCCTATAACCTGGACGGTATCGCCCGGCTGGCCGGGGTAGAGTTGACTGCCGGGACCGACCCGCTCAAGGACATGCGCGGTGGCGCCGCCTTGGGCGAGCAGGTGCGCGCCCTCAAGGCGCAGCACCCCGACCTGACGCTGCTATTCGACGACCGCAAGCTGATGGCGTCGATGCTGTACTACGCCCGCCCGGTGGTGTTCGACGCCGTGATGTTTCGCCAGACCCCCGGCATCCAGAACCATTACGAACTGACCACCACGCTGGCCGGGATGGAAGGCAGGGACTTCCTGCTGGTGGCCCGCAACGACGACGTCACCGTGCGCGCCGCGTTCGAGCACAGCGAACACCTGGGGGACTTGCGGGTGGAGGTCCATCCCGGTTACGCCCGCACCGCCGGGATCTATCGCCTGACCGGATACAAGGGACACGCCTTTCCATGATGCTTGAGACGTTCGTTGCCGCCGCCGGCCAGTCGTTTCGCCGTCACTGGATGGCATGGCTGCTCGGCTCGCTGCTGGTGTTCCTGTTCTTTCCAGGCCTTGATCTGGCGGTCAGCCGCTGGTTCTGGACCCTTGACGGTGGCTGGACATACCGCGACGGGCACCTGCTGGAGTTCGTGCGCAAGGGCCTGCCAACGGTGATCGTCGGCGCCGTGCTGTTCATGCTGGTGCTGTATGTTGCCGGAGTCGTCTTCAAGCAGCGGTTCCTCGGCATCGACGGGTGGATCGCGCTCTATCTGCCGCTGTCCCTGGCGGTCGGGCCGGGGGTCATCGTCAACGGCGTGTTCAAGGACAACTGGGGCCGGGCCCGGCCGAGCCAGATCCTCGAGTTCGGCGGCGAGGCGCTGTACACCCCGCCGTTCCTGCTGACCGACCAGTGCCTGACCAACTGTTCGTTCACCTCCGGCCACGGCGCGATGGGGTTCTGGCTGGTCAGCTTCGCGTTCCTGGCCCCGGCGGCGTGGCGCGGGCGGGCCATCCTGGCGGCCCTGGGGGTCGGCAGCATGGTCGCCCTGGTGCGCATCATGCAGGGCGGACATTTCCTGTCCGACACCCTTTATAGCGCCGTCATCACCATCACGGTGAGCTGGGTGATGTGGAAGGCGATGTTCGACACGATGCGATCTCCGCACGAAACAAAGGACTTTTCCTGAGGCGGCGGCGGCCTTATATGTCCGCCATGAGCACAGCATCCTGCCAGTCTTCGCCCGCGTCGTCTTCGTCCGCGTCCACACTCGACGCCGACCCGCGTGAGAACCTCATCGGCCTGTCCCGCGACGAGCTGGCCGAACGCTTCGCCGCGCTTGGCGAGAAACCGTTCCGCGTCAAGCAGGTATGGTCGTGGCTGTACTGCCACGGCGTGACCGACTTCGCGGCCATGACCAACGTGTCCAAGGACATGCGGGCCAAGCTGGAAGACAACTTCCGCATCGCCCGCCCGACCCTCAGCCGCGAACAGATCTCGACCGACGGCACCCGCAAGTGGCTGCTGCGCTTCAAGGACGGCAACGAGGCGGAAACCGTCTACATCCCCGACGATGATCGCGGCGCGGTGTGCGTGTCCACCCAGGTCGGCTGTACCCTGACCTGCCGGTTCTGCCACACCGGCACCCAGATGCTGGTCCGCAACCTGACCGCCGCCGAAATCGCCGGGCAGTTCATGGTGGCGCGCGACAGTTACGGCGAATGGCCGACCCCCAACGAAACCGGGCGCCTGCTGTCCAACGTCGTCGTCATGGGCATGGGCGAACCGCTGTTCAACTACGACGAAACCGTCAAGGCGCTGGGCATCCTGATCGATCCCGACGGCATTTCCCTGTCGCGCCGCCGCGTCACCCTGTCCACCTCGGGCGTGGTGCCGCGCATGTACGATCTGGGCCGCGACCTGCCGGTGAACCTCGCGGTGTCCCTGCACGCCGCCACCGACGACATCCGCGACCAGATCATGCCGATCAACAAAAAATACCCGCTGAAGGAGCTGATGAAGGCCTGTCGGGAATACCCCGGCGCCTCCAACGCCCGGCGGATCACGTTTGAATACGTCATGCTCAAGGGCATCAACGACAGCGACGCCGACGCCCGCGCCCTGGCCAAGCTGGCCAAGGGCATCCCGTGCAAGTTCAACCTGCTGCCGTTCAACAAATGGCCGGGCGCCCCGTTCGAGTGCTCCGACTGGGACCGCATCGAGCGATTCGCCGACGTCCTGGCCTCGCTCGGCTTCTCGGCCCCCATCCGCATCCCACGCGGCCGCGACATCCTCGCCGCCTGCGGCCAGCTCAAGTCCGAAAGCCTGCGCGACCGCCTCAAGGAAGTGCAAGCCCGCAAAGCCGAGGCCGAGGTTGGGGACGCGGCGCAGGGCTGAAGCACTGGGGGAAGGAAGGCGGGCTCTGCCCGGACCCGCCAGGAGGCGACGGCCTCCTGGACCTCGGGAGTTGGGGGCCGCTAAGCCGCGTGCAGCGCAGCAGACGGCGGGCTTGTCTGCCTGCGGCGCAAGAGAAAGCGCAGAAAACGCATGAGTTTCAAGGGCCACTCGGCCCTTGCCGGGTCCGGGCAGAGCCCGGCTCCTTCTCCTGAAATCACCCCTCACGACGCCATGCGGCGCTCCTCAAGGCCGCCGTGGCGGACGATGAAATCGATGACGGCGTCCACACCTTGCCCGGCCTTGATGTTGGCGAACTGGTACGGGCGGGTGCCGCGCATCTTCGCCGAGTCGCGGTCCATGACCTCTAGCGACGCGCCGACCAGGGGGGCGAGGTCGATCTTGTTGATGAGCAAAAGGTCCGACCGGGTGATGCCCGGCCCGCCCTTGCGCGGGATCTTGTCGCCGGCCGACACGTCGATGACATAGATAGTGATGTCGGCCAGTTCGGGCGAGAAGGTGGCGGCCAGGTTGTCGCCGCCGCTTTCGATGAAGATGACCTCCAGCCCCGGAAACTTCGCCGTCATATCGGCCACGGCGGCGAGGTTGATGGAGGCGTCCTCGCGGATGGCGGTGTGCGGGCAGCCGCCGGTTTCCACCCCCATGATACGGTCGGCGGGCAGCGCGCCCGACCGGGTGAGGATCTGCTGATCCTCCTTGGTGAAGATGTCGTTGGTGATCGCGGCGATGTTCCACGGGCCGTGCATGGCCCGGCACAGCATTTCCAGCAGCGTCGTTTTTCCTGAGCCGACGGGGCCGCCGATGCCGACTCGCAGGGGGTTGGTGGTGGTCATGATCGGAACATCCTCGAATACTGGGTTTCGTGGGCCATGCTGGTCAGGTCGATGAGCGGCGCCGCGCCGCCCAGGTCGTCCCACTCCCGCACCAGGGCGTCGTCCACCGCCTGCGCGATGACCGGGCCGAGGGCGGCCTGGGTCCTCTGGCCGTCGGTCTGGCCGAGCGGGACCAGCCGCACCGCCGCGCT
>LAEA01000079.1 GCA_000961745.1 Rhodospirillaceae bacterium BRH_c57
CAGGGCGGCGGCCAGCGCCGTCAACGTGCCGCCCAGGGAATGCCCGGCGACCACCGGCGGGTGGCCGGTCAGGCTGGCGACACTGCGGGCGGCCTCGGTGACCATGAGGACCATGGCCTCAAGGTCGGTGTCGGCAGGCAACTGGCCATCGGGCGGCGCCCAGTCGATCAGGAACGGGCGCCACCGTGGCGCATGGGCCTCGGACGTCGTGCGCACCACGCTGACCTCGGGCGACAGGTCCCAGATGTAGGGCCGCTTGATCGGCGCCGGGACCAGCAGGAACGGCCGCCCGCCACCTCCCCCGACACCTCCATAGTCCCACAGCGTGAAGCCAGGACGCCGCAGGGCGGGCTTGGCCGGCGCCGTCCACGGACAGTGGACCATGCCGCCCAGCGCATCGCCCTCAAGGCGCCGCCCCTGGTCGAGCAACCAAAAAAAGTCGGCCCAGTTCTCGATCAGTCCCACTTCTGGAGGCTCTTCAGTTCCTCCTCGGTCATGCGGGACTGAAAGCGGTCGCCCTCCAGCATCAAGCGGTCGGCCGGGACGATGACCTCGGTGTCACGCATCCCGAGGAAGCCTTCCTCGATCTCCACGACGTAGGCGATGTTGCCGCGCGGATCGATGAGGATGTCCTCGATCTCGCCGACCTGCTCGCCGCCGACCGAATAGACCTTCATGTCATCGACTTCGGTATACGCCCCTGCGGGCTGCGGGATCGCCGCCATCTGGCCTTGGGGCGTGGTTTGGGCCTGAGGCGTGGTTTGAGCCTGGGGCGTAGTCTGCTGGGCCACCACCGGCCCCGCCGCCAGCACCAGAACCGAGGCCACACCAGCGATCATCTTCCGCACCATGTCATCCTCCATTGCATCCACGTTGACCGAACCAACGCAGACGCGCGGGGAGGTGTTGCGGGAGTTTCGTCAGTGACGGCGCCGCAACTGCCGGCGATGGGCCTGCCGAGTGGCACTGTCGCGGCGCGCCGCCGTGCTGACCTCTTTCCATCCGGCCTCGACGTCGGCTGGAACCGGCACACCACGCACCCGCCTCAGGTTCCGCAGAAAGTCCCGCAGTCCTGACACGCCGGCCGGCATTTCCTGAAACCGGGCGTCGCCGACAAAGATCACATGCCCCATCACGTCAATGCCCGGCGCCACCAGGGCACGCACCGCCTCCACATGGCAGTAGTTCTGGCGCAGCGGATTCTGGAAGTGGAATGATTTCCGGCCGAGGACCTGGGTCCAGCTTGGCTCCCACTCCTGGCCGAAAATCTTGCCGGAGTAGTTCTTGGTTTCGATGACCGCGATGCCGACCGGCGTCTTTATCAAGTGGTCAACCTGGGTCAAACCGCCCCGCCCGTCGGGCAGAATCACATCGTGCAGGGCCTCAAGGCCGGTCGAGTTTATGGCCGACGCGACTTTCCATTCTCCACGCGGCCCCTTGGTCTTGCGCAGCACCAGGCGAAGGACCGTCGGCCCCAGGATAACAAGCAGCACAAGCACAAACAACGTCGTCACCCCGAACCCCCACAGCATCCCCCCGAATCGGGGCGATAGTACCCACTCGGCGCCGAAGCCAAGGAACAATCTTCCGCCCGGCGACCGCTGCAAGCCGGGTTTCCATCCTTGCCAATCGTCTTTCCACCCCTACCGCCCCCTCCCCCCGCCCCACCCCTTGGGACAGGCGCTTTCCTGCCCTGGCACGCCTTTTGCGCAGGCCTGCCATGCGTTTCCAAAAATCGTCCGTGGGAGGGGCCAGTGGCAGAGCTTGAGACTTTTTATGACGTGATCCGGCGGCAGGGGATTTCCCGGCGGTCGTTCCTCAAATTCTGTAGTCTGGCGGCGGCCAGCATGGGCCTGGGGCCGGCGTTCGCGCCCAAGATCGCCCACGCCATGGAGACCAAGCCGCGCATTCCGGTGGTGTGGATCCACGGCCTGGAATGCACCTGCTGTTCGGAAAGCTTCATCCGCTCGGCCCATCCGCTGGCCAAGGATGTCATCCTGTCCATGATCTCGCTGGACTACGATCCGGTCATCATGGCGGCCGCGGGCGATCAGGCCGAGGCGGCGCTGGAAGACACCATCACCAAGTACAAGGGCAACTACATCCTGGCCGTCGAGGGCAACCCGCCGCTCAACGAGGATGGCATGTTCTGCATCGTCGGCGGCAAGCCGTTCGTGGAACAGCTCCGCCACGCCGCCAAGGACGCCATGGCCGTGATCTCGTGGGGCTCGTGCGCGTCGTGGGGCTGCGTGCAGGCCGCCGCGCCCAACCCGACCCAGGCGACCCCGGTCCACAAGGTCATCACCGACAAGCCGATCATCAAGGTGCCGGGCTGCCCGCCCATCGCCGAGGTGATGACCGGCATCGTGACCTATCTTCTGACCTTCGGCACCCTGCCCGAGATGGACCGCCAGGGCCGCCCGAAGATGTTCTATTCGCAGCGCATCCACGACAAGTGCTACCGCCGCCCCCACTTCGACGCCGGCCAGTTCGTCGAGCAGTGGGACGACGAGGCCGCCCGCAAGGGGTACTGCCTGTACAAGATGGGCTGCAAGGGTCCGACCACCTACAACGCCTGCTCCACCACCCGCTGGAACGAGGGCGTGTCGTTCCCCATCCAGTCCGGCCACGGCTGCATCGGCTGCTCCGAGGACGGGTTCTGGGACAAGGGCTCGTTCTATGACCGCCTGACCACCATCCCGCAGTTCGGGGTGGAAAGCACGGCCGACACCGTGGGCCTGACGGCCGCCGGCGCTGCCGGCGCGGCCATCGCCACCCATGCCGCGATCAGCGCCGTCAAGCGGGCGCGCGCAGGCGGCACCAACGACAAGTCCGAATAAGGCGCGGGGGAAACAGGATCATGACCGTCACCACTCCGAATGGCTTCAATCTCGACAGTTCCGGCCGCCGCGTGGTCGTCGACCCGGTGACCCGCATCGAGGGCCACCTGCGCATCGAGGTCAACGTCGACGAGAACAACATCATCCGCAACGCGGTGTCCACGGGCACCATCTGGCGCGGGCTGGAACTCATCCTCAAGGGCCGCGACCCGCGCGACGCCTGGGCCTTCACGCAACGCATCTGCGGCGTCTGCACCGGCACCCACGCCCTGACCAGCGTGCGGGCGGTCGAGAACGCGCTGGCCATCGACATTCCCGACAACGCCAATTCCATCCGCAACATCATGCAGTTGTGCCTGTATGTGCATGACCACATCGTGCATTTCTATCACCTGCACGCGCTCGATTGGGTGGATGTGGTGTCGGCGCTCCAGGCCGATCC
This sequence comes from Rhodospirillaceae bacterium BRH_c57, assembly GCA_000961745.1. Taxonomy (GTDB): domain Bacteria; phylum Pseudomonadota; class Alphaproteobacteria; order Rhodospirillales; family Rhodospirillaceae; genus Cauispirillum. Next base: position 3,283 of record LAEA01000079.1, read on the forward strand.
CAAGGCGACCAGCGAACTGGCGCAGAGCATTTCGCCGTGGCCGATGTCGTCGCCGGGCTACTACCGCGACCTTCAGACCCGCCTGAAGAAGTTCGTGGAAAGCGGCCAGCTTGGCCCGTTCAAGAACGGCTATTGGGGCCACCCGGCCTACAAGCTGCCGCCCGAGGCCAACCTGATGGCCGTGGCCCATTACCTGGAGGCGTTGGACTTCCAGAAGGATCTGGTCAAGATCCACGCCATCTACGGCGGCAAGAACCCGCATCCGAACTGGCTGGTCGGCGGCGTGCCCTGCGCCATCAACCTGGACGGCACCGGCGCGGTCGGCGCGGTCAACATGGAACGCCTGAACATGGTGTCGTCGATCATCGACCGCGCCATCGCGTTCACCGAACAGGTCTACATCCCCGACCTCGTCGCCATCGCGTCGTTCTACAAGGGCTGGCTGCACGGCGGCGGGCTGTCGAGCAAGAACCTGATGTCCTATGGCGACATCCCCGACCGCGCCAACGACTACACCGAGTCCAGCCTTTTGCTGCCGCGCGGCGCGATCATCAACGGCAAGCTGTCCGAGATCCACCCGGTGGACCTAGAGGACCCCGAGCAGATCCAGGAATTCGTCTCCCATTCCTGGTACAAGTACGCCGACGAGGACAAGGGCCTGCACCCGTGGGACGGCGTGACCGATCCCAACTACGTGCATGGCCCCAATCTGGTCGGCACCCGCACCGACATCAAGGCGGTGGACGAAGGCGCCAAGTACTCCTGGCTCAAGGCCCCGCGCTGGCGCGGCCATGCCATGGAGGTCGGTCCCCTGGCCCGCTACGTCATCGGTTACATGCAGGGCAACGCCGAGTTCAAGGAGCCGGTGGACAAGCTGTTGTCGGCCCTGGACGTGCCCATTGACGCGCTGTTCTCGACCCTCGGCCGGACGGCGGCGCGCGGACTGGAATGCCAGTGGGCGGCCGAAAAGATGCGCTACTTCCAGGACAAGCTGATGGCCAACCTCAAGGCCGGCGACCTCAACACCGCCAACGTCGGCAAGTGGGAGCCCGGCACCTGGGGCAAGGACGTCAAGGGCGTCGGCTTCACCGAGGCGCCGCGCGGTGCGCTCGGCCACTGGGTCCACATCAAGGACACCAAGATCGCCAACTACCAGTGCGTCGTGCCGACCACCTGGAACGGCAGCCCGCGCGACAAGGACGGCAACATCGGCGCCTTCGAGGCCTCGCTGCTGGACACCCCGATGCACGACCCCAGCCAGCCGCTGGAGATCCTGCGCACCATCCACAGCTTCGATCCGTGCCTGGCGTGCTCGACGCACGTCATGTCGCCCGATGGCGAAACCACCGTGGTTACGGTGCGCTGAGGAAGGAGGTTTGCCATGACCATCCAACCCGATCCCCGCGACCTCGCCGTCCACGAGGAGCCGAGCCACGCCCACCACGTCACATCGGTGTACGTGTACGAGGCCCCCGTGCGGCTGTGGCACTGGATCAACGCCCTGGCGCTGGTGGTGCTGGCCGTCACCGGCTACTTCATCGGCAGCCCGCTGCATTCGACCGGCGGCGAGGCCATTGAGCACTTCCTGATGGGCTACATCCGGTTCGCCCACTTCGCGGCGGCCTACATCTTCGCCATTGGGTTCCTGGTCCGCATCTACTGGGCCTTCGTCGGCAACCACCACGCCCGGCAACTGTTCACCCTGCCGCTGTGGAATGCCAATTGGTGGAAGGACATCGTCTTTGAACTGAAGTGGTACCTGTTCCTGGAAAAGGAGCCGAAGAAGTACATCGGCCACAATCCGCTGGCCCACTTCGTGATGTTCTTCGTGTTCACCCTGGGCACGGCGTTCATGATCGCCTCGGGCTTTGCGCTATACGGCGAAGGCGCCGGGCACGACAGCTTGCAGTGGTCGACGTTCGGCTGGATGACGGCGATCTTCCCCAACACCCAGGACCTGCACACCTGGCACCATGTCGGCATGTGGGTGTTCGTGCTGTTTGCGATGATCCACATCTACGCGGCCATCCGCGAGGACATCATGTCCCGCCAGAGCATGGTTTCGACCATGATTTCCGGCGAACGGATGTTCAAGGACAACAGGCCATGAATACAGAGCGTCAGATCGACGTGGCGCCCGAAGAGGACGAGGACTTCGACGTCCTCGTCCTGGGCATCGGCAACCTGTTGTGGGCCGATGAGGGGTTCGGCATCCGCGTGGTCGAGGAAATGCACCGCCGCTATCGCTTCCCCGACCGGGTGCGCCTGATGGACGGCGGCACCCAGGGCTTGTATCTGGTGCAGTACGTCCGGGCGGCGGCGCGGATGCTGGTGTTCGACGCCATCGACTACGGCGATCCGGCCGGCACCCTCAAGCTGGTGCGCGACAACGAAGTGCCGCGCTTCATGGGCGTCAAGAAAATGAGCCTGCACCAGACCGGGTTTCAGGAGGTCATCTCCGCTGCCGAACTGCTCGGCTGGGAACCCGCCGCCATGGCCCTGGTCGGCGTCCAGGCCGAGGAACTGGACGACTGGGGCGGGCCGCTGCGCGACGGCACCCGCGCCCGCATCGACCCGGCCATCGACATGGGTCTCGCGGTGCTGGCCGAGTGGGGCATCGTCCCTACCCCGCGTACGGAACCTCCGGCCCACGGCCTGCTGCGCCACGACCTCGACATGACCGCGTTCGACGCCGGACGCCCCCAGCCCATCGGGAGCATCTGAGCCATGTGCATCGGCATCCCCATGCAGGTGACGGCCTGCGACGATCTGGCCGCCACCGCCGCCCGCCGCGACGGCACGACCGAGGCGGTGGACCTGTCGTTGATCGGTCCGCAGCCGGTCGGCACCTGGATGCTGGTCCACCTGGGCGCCGCCCGGTCGGTTCTCTCCGCCGAGGACGCCGACCGCGTTGCCGACGCCCTGCTGGCCATCGAGGCGGTGCAGCGCGGCGAGGACATCGACCACCTGTTCGCCGACCTGACCGACCGCGAGCCCGAGTTGCCCCCACACCTCAGGACAAAGCCATGAATCCCTCCCCAGGTCCGCAAGGACCATTGCCTCTCGTCGCCCGCCTGACCACCGACCACGGCGTGCCGCTGGTTGACGACGCCAGCCTGCCGACCGATGCCGGCCTGACCGCCGTGTTCCTGCCCGGTGCCAGCGGGGAAAGCGGCGACGTTGCCGTCGTCCTGCCCGAACTCCTCAAGGCGTTTGCCGGGCGCCTGTCCGCCGCCGTCGCAGCACCCGAGGCCGAGGCCGCCCTGGCCGCCCGCTTCGCGGTGTTCGTCACCCCGGCCCTGGTGTTCCTGCGCGGCGGCGAACAGGTCGGCGCGCTGACCAAGGTGCGCGACTGGGCGGTCTACCGCGACACCATCCAAACCCTGCTGGAGGCCCGCTGATGTTCGAGATCCTCGACGTTCCGACCATGCCGCGCGGCGTGGCATCCTGGCACGCCCCCCGCGTCGCCACCGGCACTGACACCGATGTGGCCCTGCTGACCGGCGCCAAGGCCGCGCTGGCCGCCCTGCTTGATGCCGCACGGGCCTATGCCGAGGGCGGGCCGGCCGCGATCATCGACATTTCCGACCTCGACGCCGCCAACCTGGAGGTCATCGACCAGGTCCTCGGCCAGGGCGAGGTTCAGTCCGTGGTTGGCGAAACGCGCGTGCAGGAAGCCGTCATGCCCGGCTTGTGGCGCTTGCAGAATGGCCATTCCCAGGCGCTCGAAGTTGGCGACATTCCGGGTGCCGTGCGGACGGCCGCCACCGCCCTGCCCGCGACGCTGGACATTCCGTCCGACCTGCCCGAAGGTGCCATGAACGTTGCCCCCGTGCTGGTGGAGATCGCCGACGCCATGACCCTCGTGCAGCCCGGCACCAAGGAGCGGGAGATCAATCTGACCCTGCTGCCGATGACGCCGGTTGACCTCAACGTCCTGGCCGAAACGCTGGGCACTGGCGGGCTGACCATCCTGTCGCGCGGTTATGGCAACTGCCGCATCACCGGGTGCGCGGCGCGCAACGTGTGGCGGGTCAGCTACTTCAATTCGGACGACACGATGATCCTGGATGTGGTCGAGGTCGGCGACGTTCCGGCCGCCGCCCTGGCCGCCCGCGAGGACGTGGCCGAGGCCGCCGACCGCCTGGAACAGGTCATCGACGCGTATTGGCCGGCGTCATGATCCTGAGCGGCGCGTTCGGCAGCACGGCGCAGAGGCTGTCCGCCGCCACCCGCATGGAGTGCGGTGTGTGCTGGGCGGTCTACGAGCCGGCCGAGGGATGCGCCACCTGGGACATTGGTGCCGGGACCGCGTTTTCCGATCTGCCCGACTATTGGCGCTGCCCGACCTGCGATAACGATAAGTCCGTTTTCCTGCCCGTGGCCGGCCAGGAGGCCGATCCCATGGCTGACCGTGTCGCCGCCCTTGAGGATGCCTTCCGCACCGCCGAGGCTGCCTTCCTCGACACACCGTTCCACAACGCCGCCCTGCGCGTCGAGGCGATCGGGTTCCGGGCGTGGGAGGACGCCTGGCTGGGCATCCTTATCACGCCGTGGTTCATGAACGTGATCCTGCTGCCCCAGGACCCTGCGGCCTGGGACGACCTGATGCCGGGTGCGGTGCCGCAGCGCCACATCCTGCCGGCCGGCAGGTTCGATTTCGAGGTGGGCCGCCTGGACCATTTCGGGACGTGGCAGGCCTGTTCGCTGTTCTCGACCATGGAGAGCTTTGCCGACCACAACACCGCGCGCCAGACCGCCGAGGCCTGCCTCGACGCCCTGTTCACGGCCGAGGCGCCCAAAGAACCCGAGCCCCCGGCGCCCCCGGAGCCTGTCGAACCAATCGACCGCCGCGCCCTGCTGCGCGGCCAGTTCGGGAGCCGCGCGTGACGCCGGAAGCGCTGCATCTGGCCGTAACCCTGGAGGCCGACCGCCTGACCGCGCCCCGCCTGGTGTCGCG
>LAEA01000204.1 GCA_000961745.1 Rhodospirillaceae bacterium BRH_c57
GGCCGAAAAACGCACCGGCTCGCGCGCCGGCTCCGCGCCCTCGCCAACGGGCACGGCGTCGGGCGCCAACTGTTCGAGGATCTGCACCGCCTTGTAGAAATCGAAGCGGTGCGGCTCATCGGCCAGAAGCTGCGCTACAGAACGTGCTGATCGCCGGATAGGGGCGGCCATGTCTTCCAGACTCCACTACGTTGCTTGCTGATGATCTTCAACTGCGTGAACGAGTTGACCGTGGTGTACAGGCCCAGGAAGCGGTTGAGTACGGAGGCGAACATAAAGGCGCTGCCGCCCACAAAGCGGCGTTCGTCAAACTCCATGGTGACCTCGACCCCGCGGCAGAACCCGCCCCATTGCGCCCCGGCCAGACCGTGCCGCCCGTCCTCGCGCACCCGGCGCACCACCGACCGGCAGGTCATGTCGGCAATGCCCTGGATCTGCTGATCGGCGGCGGCATCGCGGGCCGGCGCATAGAGGCGCAGGATCTCACGCAGGGCCTTGAGACTGTCGGCCCCGTCGGCCAGGGACAGATAGTTCAGCGACAGGTGCGAAATCAGCCGCCACGCGGTTTCCCCGCCCAGCGGCGGATTGCGCGGTGCGGTCGGCTTGGTCAGCAGCGACAGCTTGGCCAGAGGCGCCGCCACCTCCAACTGCAACGCCGCACCGGCCGAGATTTGTTCGGTCAGGGTGCGGTTGGTGCACAGGGTGTGGACGAAGATCGTTTCATCCGGCGGCATGGTGGGCTGGAACTTGAGGTTCACGAAACCCATGGAAATCTGCGTGCCCGGCAGGGCCTTGCGGCCCGTGGGCTCGCGCCGCATGAGCCAGAAGGCGGTTTCCCCCTGCTCCGCCTGGGCGTGGGAGAACGAGAAGAACGGTGCATAGGCGTCGCGCTGCTCGCCGCTTTCGCCCAGCCCGACGACCCGTTCGATGCTGTGGATCTCGGTGGTCAGTTCGCGCTGGTAATCGGGCACCAGCCGGTATTCCGTCATGCGGTGGGTCAGGCGGATGGGCTCGGCCATCTTGGGGAACAGGTTGATGACCGGCACGCAGCCCAGGGCAAAGGTGTTGCGGTCGATGACCAGGCGTTCCTTGGGCATGTAGCGCAGCATCAGAAGGACGTCGAGGACGTCCGTCTCCTCCGTCACCGGAGGAATCTCCAGGTCCAGGAACAGGAACTTCTGCGGGAAGGAGAAGTATTCCTGCAAAAGCCGATAGGCCGGGTGGCCGTGACGCGGATAGGGCAGCACCGCCTCGTCGGCATCGAACCCGACCGCGCGCAGGGCGGTGGCGGCGGGCCGGGTCTGCGGACGCCCCCCCTGCCCGTTTGCACCCGCCTCATTGCCGCCGGGCATGTAGGCGACCCGTGCCACCTGCGAGAACAGCAGCTCATACAGCGCATTGGCGAGGATCGGATCGGCGTCGATATGAAAGCGCAGACTGCGTACCGACAGTTCGTGGAACCCCACGCCGTGGCTGCGCAGGCGCAGGCGCAACACCGCCGCGACGTCCCCGGTGTCCAGGGTGTCGAACTGGTCGGTGCTTTCGATGCGGGCCTGTTCCACGGTGATCGGCCACAGGGTCACGTCGTGCGCGGTGCGAAACTGGCACCGCACGTCGGTCTCGGACTCGGCCAGGACCTGGGTGTGGCGCGGCAGGACGTGGCCGGTGGTCAACTGGCCCTGTTCGGGGTCGACCTCCAGCCGGGCGATGGCCATGGCCGGGATCGGCTGCACCATCTGCGGATAGAGCAGGGCCAGAAGGGCGCCTGTGACCTCGGGAAACTCGCTTTCCAGGTTGCGCTGGATGCGCCCGGTCAGAAAGGCGAAGGACTCGATCAGCCGTTCAACGTTGGGATCGGCGCTCTCATGGCCGCCGAATTCCAGGCGACTGGCAACCTTGGGGTAAGACTGCGCGAAGGCCGCCCCCATCTTGCGCAGATAGGTCAGCTCCCGCTGGTAGTAATCGAGCAGATCATCGTCAGCCAGCGACATTGGCAGCCCTGACAGTCAGCGCCATGGGAAAGGAAACCGGCTCCAGCCGTGCCCCCACGCGCATGGTGCCCGAGATGGTGACCACGGCCGCCGAGCGTATCGCCGGGTCGCGCTCCACGGTGACCACGGGCTTGCGCAGGCGCGGCTCGAACACGCGCACCGCCTTGGCGATGACGGCGGCGAGATCCTGCCGGTCAAAAATACGTTGCGGGGACAGTGCCGTCGGGTCGGGGATGCCGTAGTCCAGAACGGTCATGGCAACCTCGTCCTCAGCCAGGGCGTTTTCCACCGAAATGGCCCGGCGGGTATCCATGATACGCGCCAGTTCGCGGGCGATGGAAGCCCGCAGTTCATCGGGGGACAGCGTGCGGAACGGACGGGCCTCGCGGGGCCGTGACGGCTCAAGGTCAATGAGCCGTTCGAACAAAAGGGCCGGTTCGGCATCAATGACCTTGGGCTGCGCCATGACATCACCAGAAGTGCCGGCAGGGCCGGAGCAGCACCAGACAGACCAGGGCCTGTGGCGCTACTCCAGTCCCGAAGGGCACTACTCCTTCTTGCCGAGTTCGATGTTGTAGTTGGTCGGCGTGACACCAGCCAGGGTACCGTCGTTGTTCTGGAACATGTATTCCCACGTGACCTTGGTGAAGTTCAGGGTAATGGACTCGGTGGGGTTTTCCTCACCGGCGCTCATTTCCCAGTTGGACACCAGGACGTGTTCCAGGGTGATGGTCAGGAATTCCACCTGGCCGATGCCTTCGGTGCCGGCGGCCTTGAGGACGTGGATCTTGCACGTCCCGCAATCCTTAGCCGACACCAGACGGTCGAGCAGGGGAATGGACGCCTTGTCGAAGTCACGCTCCAGGGTGATCTCGCCCACGGTGATCGTGCTGATCGTGCGGGTGTGGTTCTTGGAGCTGTCCATGCCCTGTTCGGCAGAGAAGGACATGGACTTGCAGGCGATCTTCTTTTCGTAGTCGGCGGTGGTGACTTCACCTTCGACGCCGTCCATGGTGAGGATAATTTCGGCCATCTTCAATGGTCTCCGTTAATCGGGGTAAAGGGCACCGTCCACGCTCCGGCCCCGCCCACGGGGGGGGTGGGGGGCCGGAGAGCAGGGGGACGGTGCCGCTCGCAGTCGGGATGCGGGCTGCTGTTAGGCGGCCGGCGGCGGCAGTTCGGCGACGAGACGCAGCGAGGCCGACAGCTCTTCGAGCTGGAAGTGCGGCTGCAGGAACACGGTGGCCCTGTAGCAGCCCGGCTTGCCGGGAACCTCGTAGACGTCCACGCGACCGTCACGCAGCGGATACTTGGCCTTTTCGTTCTGCGTGGCGTCGTCGCTCAGCAGCACGTAGCCGGCCATCCAGGTGTTGAGGTAGCCCTCGACGTTGGACCGCGTCATGAAGCTGCCGACCTTGTCGCGCATCAGGACCTTGATGTAATGGGCAAAACGCGACGAGGCGAGCATGTACGGCAGGACCGAGGACAGGCGCGAATTGGCGTTGGCCTCGTCGGTGTTGTACATCTTCGGCTTGTTGGCCGTCTGACCACCAAAGAACGCGGCGTAGTCGGTGTTCTTGCAGTGCACCAGCGAGATGAAGCCCAGGTCCGACAGTTCCTTTTCACGACGGTCGGTGATGGAAATCTCGGTCGGGCACTTCAGGGCGATATCGCCCTCGTCGGTCTTGAAGGTGTGGGCCGGCAGACCCTCGACCTTGCCACCGCCCTCGACGCCACGGATGGCGGCGCACCAGGAATGCTTGGCATAGGCTTCGGTGATCTTGGCGGCCAGCACGAAGGCGGCGTTGCCCCACAGGTACTTGCTGTGGTCGGTGCCGTCGACTTCCTCGACGAAGTTGACGCCTTCGACCGGCACGGTGTCCGGGCCGTAGGGCAGGCGGCACAGGTAGTGCGGCATGACCAGCGAGACGTACCGGCTGTCCTCGGACTCGCGGAACGACCGCCACTTGATCAGCTCGGCGCTTTCAAAGATCTTGGCCAGATCGCGCGGCACGCCCAGTTCGGTGAACGAATTCATGTCGAACAGCAGCGGGTTGGCGGCCGAGACGAACGGCGCGTGGGCGGCGGCGGCGACGTTGGAGATCTTCTCCAGCAGCGCGACGTCCTGCGGATGACGGCCGAACTCGTAGTGGCCGACCAGCAGGCCATAGGGAGCGCCACCGAAGGTGCCGTATTCTTCTTCATAGACCTTCTTGAACAGCGCGCTCTGGTCGAACTCGACGGCCTTCTCAAGGTCCTTCTGGAGGTCCTTGCGCGACACGTTGAGGACGCGGATCTTGAGGTGGGAGCCGGTCTCGGTGTTCATCACCAGGTGGCGAAGGTCGCGCCAGGTCGACTCGATGCCCTGGAAATCGGGGTGATGCATCACCTCGTTGAGCTGGGCGCTGATAAGCTCGTCGATCTGGGCAATGCGCAGGTTGATCGCCTCGGCCACGTCGGGCGACACGCTGCCACCCTCGGCCGCGATCACCTGATCGACGAATTCCGCGATCAGATCCTTGGCATAATTTTCCTGGGACACGTCCTTGGCCATGCGGCCGTCGTGCACGATACGGTCGAGGAGGGTCATGGTCGCCCCGCCTTCGGAAACCTCTACTTGATTTGCCATGTCTACCTCACAACTGGCGGAAGCCGCCCATGGGGGCCCCGCGGTCGGGTTCATGTTTCGCTCATGCCGGCCGCGCCGTCAGGCGGGCCGGAGGACCACTGAGGTCTTAGGCGTCGGGCTTTTCGGCGTCGTCAGCGGCACCCTCGGCAGCGTCGGCGTCGCCCTTGGCTTCGGCCAGACCGGCCACCAGGCCCTTCAGCTCGTCCTGCTGCTCGGTGTTGGCGACGATGGACGACAGCAGGCCGTCCAGTTCATCGTTGCCGTCAAGCTTGCCGAGCAGGTCGTTCAGACGCTGACGGGCCTCGAACAGCTTGGCCAGCGGCTTGACCTGCCTGATGATGGCCAGCGGCTCCAGGTCGTCCATTTCCGAGAAGTTCAGCTCGACGTTGATCTTGCTGTCGTCGTTGGCCAGGCGGTTGGACACCTGGAAAGCGACACGCGGGGCCGCCGACGCCATCACGTCGTTGAAGTTGTCGCGGTCGATCTCAACGAACTTGCGATCCTTCAGCTTGGGCAGCGGTTCGGCCCGCTTGGCCGACAGGTCGGCCATGACGCCGACCACGAACGGCAGCTCCTTGCGTTCGATGGCGTTGCCGATTTCAACGTCATAGGTGATCTGAACGCGCGGAGACCGCACGCGATCAAGCTTCTTCTGTGTGCTCTCACTCATGATTACCCCACTCCCTGTTGACGACCGCACTTGCCGGCGCGATGCCACCAAACAACCAAGATTTCCACCGGTGCTTTTTTGCGCCACGCCCCCCAACTGCCATATGATCACGATACGACAAAAAAGAGGTTTGCAAACACTAAAAGGGCAGAAATCTACAAACTAAGAAACCACTTTCAGCCCGTTGTGACCAGCGGGCAATAACTGCGGACTTTGGAACCAAGGTCTTGTGCACCGCAGCACTTCCGAAGCTACAGGAATGTTTCATCCATCCCGCAACCGCAGCAGTTTGAAGACGCCATCCATGTTGCTGGAATCCTGCCCCAACTCGCTCAACAACTCGTTAAGAGACATGCCACCCCAGCGAACCGCCCGCCGCACCAGATAGGGGGTCGGGCTGTGTGGTTCGGTCGCCTGCAAATAGTTCGCCGCCGCCTGCAACAGGGAATAAGCCTCCTGCCGCGAGCCGATCGGCCGGGCGAGGACCGGGCCGCCTCGGGCCGTCCCCGCCTCAAGACCTGCCTCGTCGTCCGCCTCGCCCTCGCCAGCGCCGTCCTCCTCGCCGACTCCCCGGTCGCCAAGCTGGCGATCGATCATGGCGCGCATCTCGTTTATCTGGTCGAGCAGGGGCCGGAACGACGGCGCCGCCGAACCGGCGCGATGGTCCAGAACCCCCTTGAGGGAGGCCAGCCCGGTCGTCACGGCGTTCAGCCCCGTTCTCCATTCCTCGTAGAACTCCAGCGGAGTCTGCGAGGCGGCGGCCTTGATGCGGTCCATGGGCACTTCGCCCTTCTGCACCGCCTTGGTAAAGGCCTTGGCATCCGAGGACGCCAACGCCTCCAGGCGCCGGGCCGATATCCAGGTCTGCCAGGTATAAGCCGGCCCGCTGGCCGGGCCCTTGGTCAGGGGCAGGGTGGACAGCGCCGTCTGGGCCTGGGTGGCCAGCCATTCGACGGGCGACAGACGGCCTTCCAGGTCGTCGTCGTCGGGGTCGAGTTCGGGGTACATGTCGTCCCAGAACAGGTCACACAGCCGGGCCATGAACTCACAGCCCTCGGCCAGACCGGTCAGCCCACCCTGACGGGCCAGGGCCTCGGTCAGCCAGGCGGCGATCTGCAAATCCTTGGAGCGGCTGGTCAGGGCCTCTTCGGTCAGGCGGCGCACCGCTGCCCAGTCGGCTTGGCGGATGTCGGTTTCCCAAACGCCTTGAGACATGGCGGGGTCGTCTTCCTGCCGCAGGTCGCGGATGGAATCGTAAAGGCCCTCGTAGCGCAGGTCCTCGCCGCACGGATTGTCACCGTCGAGCGGGGCCAGAAGGTCGTCCAGGCTCAGGTGGGACACATCACCCATTACGGCCTCTCCCAGTGGTGGCCAGCGGCCCGAGGTTCAACAGGTCCATCATCGTCCGCTCCGCATGTCATCGGCCGGTTTGATCTCCAGCAGCAGGCCTGGCGCCCCGACCGGCACGGAAACGCGGGGCTCGGGCACGGCAGGCGCGGCGACCGGCGGCGGCGCGATTGCGGCGTCCACG
>LAEA01000198.1 GCA_000961745.1 Rhodospirillaceae bacterium BRH_c57
CGCTATGGCGCATGGCTGCATTCCATTGACGTGGAGGAACTGGAGCGCCGGCACAAGGCGGCCGACCTTTTGTTCCGGCGCTTGGGCATCACCTTCAACGTCTATGGGTCCGACGGTGGGGTGGAACGCCTGATCCCGTTCGACATCGTGCCGCGCATCCTGTCGTCCGATGAATGGAGCATCGTGTCGCGCGGGGTCATCCAGCGGGTCACGGCGCTGAATGCCTTCCTCGACGACGTTTACAACGACCAGGACATTCTGCGCGCCGGCATCGTGCCGGCCAGCCTCATCCTGACCAACGCGGCGTTCCGGCCCGAAATGCTGGGGATGCGGGTGCCAGAGGGGGCCTACGCCCATGTCGCCGGGGTGGACGTGGTCCGGGTCGATCCCGAGACGTTCTATGTGCTGGAGGACAACGCACGCACGCCATCGGGTGTGTCCTACATGCTGGAAAACCGCCAGATCATGATGCGGCTGTTTCCCGACCTGTTCGCCCAGCACTGCGTAGCGCCGGTCGATCATTACCCGGAACTGCTGCTCGACACCCTGCGCAGCGTGGCGCCGCGCGGCGTCGATGACCCCTGCGTGGTCCTGCTGACCCCCGGCCAGTTCAACAGCGCCTATTTCGAGCACGCCTTTCTGGCCGAGCAGATGGGCATCGACCTGGTCGAGGGCCAGGACTTGTTCGTGGATGACGCCACCGTGTTCATGCGCACGACGCGCGGCCCCAAGCGGGTGGACGTCATCTATCGCCGCATCGACGACGACTTTATCGACCCGCTGGCCTTCAACCCGACCAGCATGTTGGGCGTGCCGGGGCTGCTGGCCGCCTATCGCCTGGGCCGGGTCAGCGTGTGCAATGCCATCGGCGGCGGGGTGGCCGACGACAAGGCGGTCTATACCTACATGCCCGACATCATCCGCTTCTACACCGGCCAGGAACCGATCCTGAAGAACGTGCCGACATGGTGCCTGTCCAAGCCCGACGATCTGGCCTATGTGCTCGAACACCTCCACGAACTGGTGGTCAAGGAGGTGCACGGCTCGGGCGGCTACGGGATGCTGGTCGGCCCGGCCGCCACCAAGGCCGAGATCGAGGATTTCCGCCTCAAGATCAAGGCCAACCCGGCCCTGTTCATCGCCCAGCCGACGCTCGCCCTGTCAACCTGCCCGACCTACGTCGAGGGCGGCATCGCGCCGCGCCATGTGGACCTGCGGCCGTTCGTGCTGTCGGGGCGCAAGACCGTGGTGGTGCCCGGCGGCCTGACCCGCGTCGCCATGCGCAAGGGCTCGCTGGTGGTCAACTCATCGCAGGGCGGCGGCACCAAGGATACGTGGGTTCTTGAATCGGGCATTCTGGAGGGCGGACATGCTGGCACGCGCGGCTGACAACATCTTCTGGATGGCCCGCACCGTCGAGCGGGCCGAACACATTGCCCGGCTCATGGAGGTGTCCATGCGCAGCGCCATGCTGCCAGCGCAGGGCGGCAACGGCGGGCGCCTGTCCGACTGGGAAACGCCGCTGTACATGACCGGCCAGGTGGACGACTTCTTCAGCCGCTACGAAAAAGTCACTGAGGGCCGTGTGCTCAGCTACATGATCCTCGACAAGCACAATCCGTCGTCCATCCGCAGCGCCCTGGGCGCGGCACGGGAGAACGCACGGGCGGTGCGCCACCTGCTGACCAGCGAACTGTGGGAGATCCTCAACCGCACCTGGCTCGACACCGCCGACATGACATGGAACGACGTCACCCGCATCGGCGTGCCGCAGCACCTGGAGTGGGTGCGTTTCCGATCCCACCTGTTCCGGGGTGCCCTGTTCGGGTCGCAACGCCGGGCCGAGGGGTTCCATATCGCCGGGTTCGGCATGGCGGTCGAGCGGGCCGACAACACTGCCCGCCTGCTGCGCGCCAAGTGGGATAGCCTCCAGGGCGACGCCACGGTGCGGGCGCCGGACTTTTATCGGGCCGGCGTGCTGCTGGAAACGTTGTCAGCCTACAAGGCCTATCGCGAGACGTTTTCCGCCCAACTGGAGCCCCGCCGCATCGCCGAGCTTTTGATCCAGCGGCCGGACGTGCCGCGCTCCTTGGCCTTTTGCGTGCGGGAGATGGATGTCATGTTGCGCGCCATGGACCCTGACAGCCCGTTGCTGGGCGACCTCGGGGCGTTGTCGCGGCGCCTGGAGGGGGTGCAGATGGTTGACCTCGTGCGGGTCGGGCTGCACCGCTTTCTCGACGAGATCATTGCCGAGGTCGGCCGCCTGTCCGACCGTATGCGCGCCCACTACCTGATGGTGGTCTGATGAAGATCCGGGTTCTGCACGAAACCACCTACAGCTTTGCCGTGGTTGTCCGGCGGTCGGTCCAGTACCTGCGCCTGACCCCGCGCGCCGACCGCGGCCAGACCGTGCTGTCATGGGCGGTTAGCGGCCCGGCCAGTCTGGTGCCGTGGATCGACGGCCTGGGCAACCGCTGCCACGTCGCCAGCGAGGCCGAGGAAACCCGCAGCCTGACCATCACCGTGGAGGGGGAGGTGGAAACCTTCGACACCGGCGGCGTGCTGCCCCTGGAGGACGGCCTGCCGCCGGCCATGTTCCTGCGCCAGACGCCGCTGACCGCCGCCGACGACGCAATCCGTGCCCTGGCCGCGCCATTCGCCGTGGCGCGGGCGGCAGAAGGTGACGTCGCCACCCTGCACGGCCTGATGAACGCCATCGCCGACGTCGTGCCTTACCAGTCGGGCCTGACCCACGCGGCGACTTCGGCGGCCGAGGCCCTGGCTCATGGATCGGGGGTGTGCCAGGACCACGCCCACATCTTCATTGCCGCCGCACGCGAAGTCGGCTTCCCGGCACGCTATGTCTCGGGCTACCTTGCCGGGGGTGACGGGTCGATGGCCAGCCATGCCTGGGGCGAGGCGTTCGTCGATGCCCTGGGCTGGGTCAGCTTCGATCCGTCCAACCGCCAGAGCGCCACCGACGCCTATGTGCGCCTGGCGGTCGGTCATGACTATGTGGACGCCAGCCCGGTGGCGGGCATCCGCACAGGGGGAGGGGACGAGAGCATGGACGTGCGCCTCGACGTGCAGCAGTGCCAGGACTAGGCGCCCGCGTGGCGGGCTTTTCGGGGGGTGACGAGCTTAAAATGACATACTGCCTGGGCATGCGCCTGGACGCCGGAATGGTGTTCGTGTCCGATTCGCGGACCAATGCCGGGGTCGATTCGGTCGCCACGTTCCGCAAAAGCTTCGTGTTCGATGGCGCCGAGGACCGCATCGTGGTCATCCTGACGGCCGGCAACCTGGCCATCACCCAGTCGGTCATCAGCCTGCTGGAGGAACGCCTCGACAGCGACGATCCGGCGCGCTCCCTGTATGCCGCCGGCAGCATGTACGACATCGCCCGGCTGACCGGCAACGCCGTGCGCGAGGTGTTCCAGGAGGACGGCGAGCACCTGCGCCAGCACGGCTCGGAATTCGCCGCCTCGCTGATCGTCGGCGGGCAGATCAAGGGCCGCCGCATGCGGCTGTTCAACGTCTACGCGGCCGGCAACTTCATCGAGGCAACCGAGGACACCCCGTACTTCCAGATCGGCGAGACCAAGTACGGCAAGCCCATCATTGAACGCGTCCTGACTCCGGCCACGCCGCTGGTCCAGGCCACCAAGTGCGCCCTGGTGTCGTTCGATTCGACCATCCAGTCCAACCTATCGGTCGCCCCGCCGCTCGACCTGGTGATCGTGCCCGCCGATACCCAGCGGGCCAGCGTGCGCATCCGCATCGCCGACGACGATCCCTACTGGAACGACCTGCGCCGCCGCTGGGGCCAGGGGTTGCGCGCCCTGTTCGACGACCTGCCCGATCCGGACTGGGCGCTGTAGGAATTTGCGCTGGCCATAGGCGCTAACTTTAGCGACGGAAAGCGGGCTCTGCCCGCGACCGCAAGGAGGCCAGCCTCCTTGACCTTGCGACGGGGCGGAGCAAAGCCGCGCGCAGCGCATTGAATACCGACATTCTCTGCCTGCGGCGCAAGAAAAGGGCGAACACCCTCATGGGATACAAGGGCCGCTCGGCCCTTTGCGGGTCCGGACAGAGCCCGGCTTTTGCGTCTTGAAACCGGCGTCTTTCCGCCTGCCTTGAGTTTGCGCTAGACTGCGCCTCCCGCCCCCGTTCGGCCAGCCCCCACTCATGGTTCCCTCATGTCCCTGATGCGTTCCATCGCCACCGTTGGCGGCTTCACCATGCTTTCGCGGGTGACCGGGTTTGCGCGGGATATCCTGATTGCCGGCACGCTGGGCGCCGGGACGGTGGCCGACGCCTTTTTCGTGGCCTTCAAGTTTCCCAACCTGTTCCGCCGCCTGTTCGCCGAGGGGGCCTTTGCCGCCGCCTTCGTGCCGCTGTTCGCCGCCACCCTGGAGAAGGAAGGCCGGGCCGAGGCCAAGCTGTTCGCCGAGCGCGCCTTCACCCTGCTGGCCCTGGTGGTGGCCGGGCTGACGGCGGTGATGATGATTATCATGCCGTGGGCCATGTACGCCTTCGCGCCGGGCTTCACCGAGGTTCCGGGCAAGCGCGAGCTGGCCGTCGAACTGGCCCGCATCACGTTCCCCTACCTGCTGTTCATCTCGCTGTGTTCGCTGCTGTCGGGGGTGCTCAACGCGCTGGGCAAGTTCGCGGCGGCGGCGGCCACGCCGATCCTGCTGAACCTGTCGCTGATTGGGGCCTTGCTCGGCCTGACCGCGTTCACCGAGACGCCGGGCCACGCCCTGGCCTGGGGCACGGCCATTGCCGGGGTGCTGCAATTCGCGTGGTTGATGGTGGCGGCGCGCAAGCTGGGGATGTTGCCGCGTTTTGTCCGACCGACCCTCAGCCCGCGCATCCGGGTGTTGCTGACCCGCATCGTGCCGGTGGCCTTCGGGGCCGGGCTGTACCAGATCAACCTGTTGGTCGATACCATCCTGGCGTCCTTGGTGTCGGACGGTGCGGTGTCCTACCTGTACTATGCCGACCGCGTGAACCAGTTGCCGCTGGGGGTGATTGGGGTGGCCGTGGGCACCGCGCTGCTGCCCCTGCTGGCCCGCCAGATCGCGGCCGGGAACGAGGTCGCCGCCGCCCAAAGCCAGAACCGCGCCATCGAGTTCGCCCTGCTGCTGACCCTGCCGGCCATGGCCGGGCTGATGGTGCTGGCCGGGCCGATCATCACCGTTTTGTTCGAGCGCGGCGCGTTCTCGGCCGCCGATGCCACCGCCACGGCTGGGGCGCTGGCCGCCTTTTCCGTTGGGCTGCCGGCCTATGTGCTGGTCAAGGTTCTGGCGCCGGGCTTCTTTGCGCGCGAGGACACCCGCACCCCGGTGCGCATCGCTGCCGTGGCGCTGGTCGCCAACGTGGTGCTGAACCTCATCCTGATGCAGGTGCTGGGCCACGTCGGCATTGCGTTGGCGACGGCCCTGTCGGCCTGTCTGAATGCCGGTCTGCTGCTGTGGCTGCTGATCAAGCGCGGGCACTTTGTGTGGGATCGCCGCCTGAGGCGCCGCCTGCCGCGCATGGTGTTGGCAACTGGACTGATGGCCGGGGCGGTGTGGGGGATGGTTCAGGCGGCCAAGGTCTGGCTGCCGGTGTTCGGCCACGCGCCCATCGGCGCTTTGGTTCTGGTGGCCTGCATCGGCGTGGCGTTGGTGGTGTATTTCGGCGCCGCCCTGGGGCTGGGCGCGGTGCAGCGCAACGACCTGACGTTCCTGGCCCGCCGCCGTGGTCCCCCGCCGTCCGCCCCACCGCAGTCTGGCCCCCCGCCATCTGGCAACGCAGGTTGATTCCGCGCCCGGATTGCGATACGCAGCAAGTCCACCTCCCGAGCCATTGGCGAGTAGCGCATGAACCGCATCTTTTCCGGCGTCCAGCCGACCGGCAACCTGCACCTGGGCAATTACCTGGGGGCCATCCGCAACTGGGTGCGCCTGCAGAACGACTACGAATGCATTTTCTGCGTGGTCGATATGCACGCCATCACGGTGTGGCAGGACCCGGTGGCGCTGACCCAGGCGACGCGCGAAGTCACCGCCGCCTTCATCGCTGCGGGCATTGATGCCGAGCGCAACATCCTGTTCAACCAGTCGATGGTGCCGGCCCACGCCCAGCTTGCCTGGGTGTTCAACTGCGTGGCCCGCATGGGCTGGCTGAACCGCATGACGCAGTTCAAGGACAAGGCCGGGAAGCACAAGGAAAACGCCTCGGTCGGGCTGTTCGCCTATCCCAACCTGATGGCGGCCGACATCCTGGCCTACAAGGCGACCCACGTTCCGGTCGGCGAGGATCAGAAGCAGCACCTGGAACTGACCCGCGACATCGCCATCAAGTTCAACAACGACTTCGGTGCCGAGCTGTTCCCGGTGCCCGAGCCGCTGATCTTTGGCGAGGCGACGCGCGTCATGTCCCTGCGCGATGGCGCCAAAAAGATGAGCAAGTCCGATACCTCGGATTACTCGCGCATCAACATGACCGATGACGCCGACGCCATTGCGACCAAGATCCGCAAGGCCAAGACCGACCCCGAGCCGCTGCCCGAAACGGTCGAAGGACTGGCCGGACGCCCCGAGGCCGCCAATCTGGTCGGCATCTACGCCGCCCTGTCCGACCGCACCCGGACCGAGGCCATGGCCGAGGTCGGCGGCCTGCCGTTTTCGGAGTTCAAGACCCGCCTGACTGATCTGGCGGTCGCCGTGCTGGCCCCCATCAACACCGAGATGAAGCGCCTGCTCGACGATCCGGCCGAAATCGACGCGGTTCTGCGCCGGGGTGCCGAACGCGCCAACGGCATCGCCGCACCGGTCATCGACGAGGTCTACAAGGCCGTGGGTTTCCTGCGGCCCTGACAGAACCTTATATATAAGAAAAACACGATATAGACGGTGTTTTCCCTTGAAAGGGGGGGCGGGCAGGAATAAAACCCTTTTTGCTCCAAGAAAGGCCATCTGGGGGTCATGCGGCGCTGCGGTTCTCGCGGCGGCCGCGTGCCACGGCCCGGTGCCACGGGCTGGTCAAAAAAACAAGGCCACGTCTGGGGAGGGGTCCATTGCAGATCTACCTGCCGATCGCTGAAATGTCGGTCAATGTTTTTCTCATCCTGGGGATGGGGGGTGCCATCGGCTTCCTGTCGGGGCTTTTCGGAGTCGGCGGCGGGTTTCTGATGACACCGCTGTTGATTTTCATTGGTGTGCCTCCGGCCGTCGCCGTGGGCACCGAGGCCAACCAGATCGTGGCCTCCTCCGTGTCGGGCGTGCTGGCCCATTGGCGGCGCGGCAACGTCGATATTAAGATGGGCGTCGTGCTGCTCATCGGCGGTCTGATCGGCTCCTTTCTCGGCGTCATCCTGTTCAAGTTCCTGCGCAGCCTGGGCCAGATCGATCTGGCCATTTCGCTGTCGTATGTGTTCTTCCTGGGCATCATCGGCAGCCTGATGTTCCTGGAAAGCCTCAATTCCATCTTCAAGTCGCGGCGCTCCGGCGGCGCCCCGGCCAAGCGCGGCGGGCA
This sequence comes from Rhodospirillaceae bacterium BRH_c57, assembly GCA_000961745.1. GTDB lineage: Bacteria > Pseudomonadota > Alphaproteobacteria > Rhodospirillales > Rhodospirillaceae > Cauispirillum. The sequence goes on from LAEA01000198.1 coordinate 7,525, forward strand.
TCGCCACTCGTGGATCCACGGCCTGCCCTTCAAGATGCGCTTCCGCAAGTCCAAGCTGTACATCAGCGCCATCCTGCCACTGGCTGTTGGCGTGATCGTCGGTGTTCTGGCCGCCATCATGGGCGTCGGCGGCGGGTTCGTGATGGTGCCGGCGATGATCTATCTGCTGGGGATGCCGACCCAGGTGGTGATCGGGACGTCGCTGTTCCAGATCATCTTCGTGACCGCCAACACCACGTTCCTGCAAGCCACCATGAACCAGACCGTGGACGTGGTCCTGGCCCTGCTGCTGCTGGTCGCCGCCGTTGTTGGGGCGCAGATCGGGGCCAAGTTCGGCGCCAAGCTGAAGGCCGAGCAACTGCGCATCCTGCTGGCCATCATGGTTCTGGCGGTGTGTGCCAAGCTGGGCTTCGACATGATGTCCACCCCCACCGAGTTCTTCACGATGGGCATCGGAGGGAAGCACTGATGCGCACCATGACCGCGTCCTTCGCACGCCTGGCCCGACTGGTGCTGGCGTGCACCATCCTCTTCGCCCCGATCATCATGTCCGGCCCCGCCCACGCCCAGGAGCATGAGCGCCAGCCCCTGGTGGCCGACCTGTCGCGCCATCTGGTGGCCATCACCACCGGCTTTGCCGGCACCGACGTTCTGCTGTTCGGCGCCACCGACGAACCCGGCGACGTGGTGCTGGTCGTGCGCGGCCCCAATCGCGACGAGATCGTCCGCCGCAAGGTCCGCCTGGGTGGCATGATCTGGGCCAATGGCCCGGCCGTGACCCTGCACGACGTGCCGGCCTTCTACCGCGTCGCCGCCAACCGGCCGCTGGAGGAGATCATGTCTCCGGCGGCGCGCGAGCGGCACCAGATCGGCGACGACGTCCTCAACCTGCGCATGTCCGGCGACGTGGCGCCCGAGGATCGGGCCGAGTTCCGCGAGGCACTGGTGCGCCTCAAGGAAAGCCGCGACCTGTACACGGTCGGGCCGGGCGAGGTGAACATGCTGGCCAACCGGCTGTTCCGCACCGAACTGCATTTCCCGGCCAACGTTCCGACCGGCACCTACATGGTCGAGGTGTATCTGGTCCGCGATGGCGAGGTGGTGAGCGCCGAAATCACGCCCCTCATCATCTCCAAGGTCGGCATCGGGGCCGACATCTTCCAGTTCGCCCACGAACAATCGGCCCTGTACGGTATCGCCGCCATCATCATCGCAGTGTTCGCCGGGTGGTTGGCTGGTGTAGCCTTCCGCAAGAAATAACAGTCGAGGTGAGGCTATGAGCGACACCCCCACTCCCTCCGGCGGCGACGTCACGCCGCCGGAACGCCCGCACCGCACCTTCCTGGTCGTCGTTGACCAGTCCGAGGAAATGCGCGCCGCCCTGCGGTTCGCTTGCAAGCGGGCCCGCAATACCAACGGTCAGGTGGCCCTGCTGCACGTCATCGAGCCGGCCGAGTTCCAGCACTTTGCCTCGATCGGAAAGATCATGAACGAGGAGGCCCGCGCCGAGTCCGAGGAGCTGCTTCAGCGCCTCGCGGCCGAGGTCAACCGCTGCTCGGGCCACGTGCCGACCCTGTACGTGCGCGAAGGCGACCCGCCCGAGGAACTGATCAAGCTGGTTGCCGAGGAACCCACCATCTCCATCCTCGTGCTGGCCGCCGGCAGCGGTCCAGAGGGTCCCGGCCCGCTGGTCAGCGACCTGTCGGGCAAGCTTGGCCGGGCGCTGCGCATCCCCGTGACGGTGGTGCCGGGCCAGTTGACCGACGAACAGATCGACGTCCTGGCATAAATCGGCTGGCATAAACCGGCTGGCCCGATCTTAAGCTTGGCCTTTTTTGGCGCGTCTTGACGGACGCGCGTTCGTGGACCACTTTAATCCTACAGGGATGGTCGGATATTGGGGCGGTCGGACATTGGCCGCCCGCCCCTTCTCGTGCCATCCAATTTTCATGCCGCCAATGGGGACGACAGACGCCATGTTCATCCAGACCGAGCCGACGCCCAATCCGTCCAGCCTGAAGTTCATTCCGGGCCGTCCGGTGATGGAGGCCGGCACCGCCGACTTCACCTCGCGCGACGAGGCCGCGAACTCGCCGCTGGCCCAGCGGCTGTTCGACGTTGATGGTGTCACCGGGGTGTTCCTGGGCTCCGACTTCGTCACCGCGACCAAGGATGACGGGCGCGAGTGGCAGACCCTCAAGCCGATGATCCTCGGCGCCATCATGCAGCACTTCACGTCTGGCCAGCCGGTCATCGTGGGCGGCGGCAACGACGAGGTCGAAGGCGAGGACACCGAGGTCATCGCCCAGATCCGCGAACTGATCGAAGCCCGCGTGCGCCCCGTGGTGGCCCGCGACGGCGGCGACATCATCTTCCGCGGCTTCAAAGGCGGCGTGGTGTACCTGAACATGCGCGGCGCCTGCGCCGGCTGCCCCAGCTCCACCGCGACCCTCAAGAACGGCATCGAAAACATGCTCCGCCACTTCGTCCCCGAAGTGCAGTCGGTCGAAGCGGTCAACTAAAACGGCTGGACCCCAGGAAGTCCCTGCCCTTGTCTGCCCAAAGTTTGCGCTTGTAGAGCGGCGCCTGGAGTTGAGCTGCACCACTGTTCCGACAGCAGTGTGCAACAGGGGCGGTCCAACAGGGCCGCCCTTTTCTCGTCTTTGGTGTTCAGTTAAAGCGGGCAAGGTCGCTCCAGAGGCTGTGAGAGAAGAGAAAAGGTATAAAATACCCCTTAATTTCTGTCGCCGTGCCAATGACTTGTCTCTGCTTCGGGCGGCCACCGCCATTCAGCGGGTTGACGATTCGACGCGCCGCACCCTAATACTGCTCAAAGATATGCTGTGATTCCGCGTCCGACGAGAAACGCACGCGGACACCCAAGCGGGTCATCCTTGCTGCCGCAAAGCCCGGCAACGATGACCCATCCCAGAGGCAGGCCAGCC
>LAEA01000051.1 GCA_000961745.1 Rhodospirillaceae bacterium BRH_c57
GGGCCTCGCCCAATCCCAGGCCGACGCGCCGCGCAAGGCCATGGCCATCTGGCGCGAACTGTCGGCCACCTCGCCGGCCGAGGCGCCATGGATGCCCATGCTGCGCCAGCGCATGGCGGCACTCGGCCAGCAGGCCGGGGTGATGCCGGTCAGCGTGCGGCCGATCCACGCCCTCGACGTCTTTGATGCCGAACAGCGCGGCGAGGAACTGGCCCTTGAGGCCACCGGAGAAGCAGCGGGTTCAGCCGGTGACGCCGCCGCCGCTGCGGCCGACGCCGAACGCACCGCCCCCGGCCTGACGGCTGACGAACAGGCCTTGGTCGACAGCATGGTCAAGGGGCTGGCCGAACGGCTGGCGGCCAATCCCGACGACTACGACGGCTGGATGCGCCTTGGCCGCTCCTACGGCGTGATGCGCCGGTTCGAGGATGCCGCGGGCGCCTACGCCAAGGCTGCCGCGCTGCGCCCGCAGGATGTGGGGTCGCGCTTTGGGCAGGCCAGCGCCCTGCTCAGTCAGGCCGAAGCCGGCGGGGCGGACAAGCCGCCGCCGGAGTTCGCTGTCGTGGTGCGCGAGATCCTGGCGATCGAGCCCGAGAACCCCGAGGCCCTCTATTTCGCCGGCCTCGGCGCCGTGGTCGAAGGTGATTTCGCCGCCGCGCGGACCCACTGGACCCGCCTGCTGGACGCGCTGCCCGCCGACAGCCCGAACCGCCAGGACCTCGAACAGCAGATCCGCGACCTGCCCCCCGCAAGCTAAAAGCCGTTTGCCTCTGATGTGACCCATTGGTCCGCTGACGCGGAGGGCTGCCGCCAGCTTGGAGCAAGCTCCAAACCTCCCTTGTTTTCTTGAAGAAGCAAAGGGGTTTGGGGCTTGCCCCAAGCGGGCCGGGCGGCAGCCCGTTCGCGTCAGCGAAAGTGCCCGCCTTAACTCAAAAGCAACCGTCAATCCCACGACAGGACTGAAGAATGCCTTCGCTTTATGCCCTCGGCCCGGTGTTCCTGGCCGTGTTCATTGCTGAATTGGGCGACAAGACCCAGCTCGCCACCATGCTGTTCGCCAGCCAAAAGGACGTCTCGCCGTTCGGCGTGTTCCTCGCCTCGGCCGCCGCGCTGGTCCTGTCATCGGCCCTGGCCGTGTTCATCGGCGCCCTGGCCGCCCGCTACATCGAAGGCGTGCCGCTCAAACTGATCGCTGGCATCGGCTTCGTCGCCATCGGCGGATGGATGGTCATCGAGCATTTCCGCACCACCGCCTGAGGCAATGAAGGGATTTACCACAAGGACATCGTTCTCCGTGGTAAATCCCTTCCCTTCCCCCAAAACTCAGACCATGGCTTCCCGATGCGCCTTCAGGGCGGCCAAACGTTCGCGGGCGATAGTGTCGGCGACGTCGGCGGTGGGGCGACCCTCGGCGTGAGCGCGGCGGAAGATTTCGGTCAGGGTCTTGCCGATGTCCTGGGCGCGGCGCATGGCGAGGTCGCGATCCCAGGTGCCCTCGATCTCCGAGGTCACGCTGATGATGCCGCCGGCATTGATGACGTAGTCGGGGGCATACAAAATCCCGCGCGCATGCAGGGCCGCCCCCATATCAGGGGTGGCGAGCTGGTTGTTGGCCGCCCCGGCGACCACCCCGGCCTTGATTTCGCCCACGGTGGTGGGGTTGATGACGCCGCCCAGGGCGCAGGGCACGAAGATGTCGGCGTCCACGGCGTGGATCTCGTCGGGGTCGGCAGGCTGGGCACCGAACGCCCAGGCGGCGTTCTCCACCACCTCGCGGTCGATGTCGGTGACGATCAGGCGGGCGTTGTCCTTGGACAGCCGCTCGGCCAGGACCCAGCCGACATGGCCCAGCCCCTGGATGGCGATGAACTTGTTGGTCAGCTGGCCGCTGCCAAAGGCCGCCCGCGCCGCCGCCTTGATGCCGTGGTAGACGCCCCAGGCGGTGATCGGCGAGGGGTCTCCGCCGCGCTCGGGCAGCCCGGCCACATGGTTGGTCACCCGCGCCATGACGGCCATGTCGGCCGGCCCGGTGCCGACATCCTCGGCCGCGACGTAGGTGCCACCCAGGGCCTCGATGCGGTGGGCGAAGGCGGTCAGCAGGGCGTCGGTCTTGTCGCGCTGGCTGTCGCCGATGATGACGGACTTGCCGCCGCCAAACGGCAACCCGGCCATGACGTTCTTGTAGGTCATGCCGCGCGACAGCCGCAGGGCGTCGGTCACGGCGTCGGCCTCGGTGGCGTAGTCCCACAGGCGGGTGCCGCCGACCGCCGGCCCGGCCAGGGTCGAATGCACGGCGATGACGGCGCGCAAGCCGGTCTCGGCGTCATGGCACAGGACCACCATCTCGTGGTCGTCGAAGTCTGGCAGGTCCGTCCACATGATCTTCTCCCCGCGTGGTGTCCTCACCCCTTCACATGAGGGCGTCCGCCGGAAGGCGCAACAAAGTTACTCCCACATGAGGGCGCCCGCCCGAAGACGCAACAAAGTTACTCCTTGTTCTGATAGATGGCGATCAGGCGGCCGAGCAGGTCCAAGGCTTCCTCGCGCGGGCGCTGGAAGCTGTTGCGGCCGATGATCGAGCCGTTACCGCCGCCGTCGCGAATGGCGCGGGCGTCCTCGTACAGGCCCTCGGCGCCCTTCTTGCCGCCGCCGGAGAACACCACGATGCGGCGCCCCTCGAAGCATGCCTGGACCACATGGCGCACCCGCTCGACCATGGTGGCGCGGGCGATGTCCTCGGCCTCATAGACCTTTTTTGCGGCGGGCAGTTCCAGGGCGTCGGTCGGCAGCTTGACCTTGACGATGTGGGCGCCAGCCAGACAGGCCATGTGTGCGGCGTAGGCGCAGATATCCACCGCCGTTTCGCCCTCGGTGCTGAGGAACCCGCCGCGCGGGTAGGACCATACCACGGCGGCCAGACCGACCGCCTTGGCCTCGGCGATCAGGTCGCGCAGGTCGTCGAGCATGTCATAAGACAGTTCCGACCCCGGATAGATCGTATAGCCGATGGCCGAACAGCCCAGGCGCAAGGCATCGTCCACCCCGGCCGTGATGGCCTGGCTGGGGTTCTCCTTGCCCGGATGCAGGGAATTGGCGCTGTTGACCTTGAGGATGGTCGGCACGGCCCCGGCAAAGGTGCCGGCCCCGGCCTCGATCATCCCCAGGGGCGCGGCGAAGGCCGACAGGCCGGCGTCCACGGCAAGCTGAAAGTGGTAGTGCGGGTCGTAAGCCTGAGGATTGGCTGCAAAGCTGCGCGCCGGGCCATGCTCGAACCCCTGATCCACTGGCAGTATAACCAGTTTTCCGGTTCCGCCGAGCTTGCCGTGGGTGAGGATCCGGGCCAGATTGGTCTTAGTCCCTGGGCTGTCACTCTCGTAGCAGTCTAGTATTTTCTTGACCTTTGGCGTAATACGCATCAAGGAGTCCCTCCTATTGAAGACGGGGGAGGAGGCAGGCGAAAACGCACTAACCCTTCCTACCGCTTCGGGGAACGCCTTCGTCCGCTCCGGGGTTTCTTTTTTATCCCCGACCATTTCGGGGCGTGACGGGGATCACTGTCGGCGGGCTATCCTCATGGCAGGTTTGTCCCCATGGCAGGTTCATCCCCATGGTAGGCTTGTCACCGTGAACGCAGGATGTTACCGCGCCTGTACACTGCCGACTCCGCGCCCGCCGATCCCCGGCCGGCGCCACAAGACCGGGAGGTTGCCATGAGCTTCGTCGCCCACCTGTTTGGCCGTTCCGAACGTGGTCGTTCGACCATCGCCACGGGCACCACCCTGCGCGGTACCGTTGAGGGAGCTGTCGAACTTGTTGTCGCCGGCACCATCCTTGGCGATGTGCGCGCCACCGCCGTCACCGTGGCCGAAGGCGGCCGCATCAACGGCGACGTGACGGCCGAGGTGCTGTACGTGGCCGGCAACGTCACCGGGACCTGCGACACCGCCGCCCTGGCCATAGGCGCCACCGGCACGTTGCGCGGCGAAGCGTTCTATGAAAAGTTCGAGGTCGCCCCCGGCGCCACGATCGAGGCACGCTGCCACACCCGGCCTCAGCGCGCCGAGGCGGCCACCTCGCAAAAGGTCTCCACACTGCACAAACGTGCCGCCCTGGGGGCCGCATAACCCTAAAAAAGCCGGAATTTCCTTGTATTTCCTTGCAGCGACTGGCACATAACATTCCAAATTCCTGATATAAAAACGCCAGGATAGCAGGGAGGTCCGTCGTGTCGCGCTCCATTCTCCGTTCCATGTTTTCCGTCCGCGCCGTGTTGGCTGCCGGGCTAGTCGTCCTCACCTCGGTCGGGCTGGCCGGCGCCGCTCCGGCCGCCGCACAGTCGGCGTCTGACCTCAAGTTCATGCGCATCGGCACCGGACCGACCGGCGGCGGATACTTCCCGATGGGCGGCCTGATCGGCAACGCCATCTCCAACCCGCCGGGGTCGCGGGCTTGCGAAAAGGGCGGAAGCTGCGGCGTGCCGGGCCTGATCGCCGCCGCCGTATCGACCAACGGCGCGGTCGAGAACATTGACGCCATCCGCCGCCATACCATGGAACTGGCCCTGGCCCAGGCCGACATCGCCTATTGGGCCTACCATGGCACCGGCCCGTACAAAGACGACGGGGCGGTGGTGAACCTGCGTGGCGTGGCCATGCTGTATCAGGAAAGCTTCCACCTGGTGGCGCGGGCCGACTCGGGCATCACCACCGTGGCCGACCTCAAAGGCAAGCGGGTGTCGCTGGGCGAGGAAGGGTCGGGCACCCTGATCGACGCCCTGCTCATTCTTGAGGCCTACGGCCTGGATCCCAAGAAGATGAAGCCGTCCCACCTCAAGCCGGGTGCTGCGGCCGACGCTCTGCTGGCCGGCGAGATCGACGCCTTCTTCTTTGTCGCCGGCGCGCCGGTGACCACCATCAGCGCCCTGACCGCCAGCAATGCCGCCCATCTGGTGCCGATCGGCGGCGAGCAGGCGGCGACCCTGACCAAGACCTATCCGTTCCTGGTGGCCGGCGAGATCGCCGCCGACGTCTATCCCAACCAGCCGGCCGTCGCGACCATCAACGTGGGCGCGGTGCTGGTGGCCGACGCGGCGCTGCCTGACGACCTCGTCTACGGCATCACGCAGGCCCTGTGGCACCCCAACAACCAGTCGCTGTTCCGCAAGGGACATCCGGGCGGGGCGCAAATGTCGTTGAAAAACGCGACCCAGGGAATGGGCATCGCCTTGCACGCCGGGGCCGCCAACTATTACTTTGATGCCGGGGTGGAGTAGGCCGCCCCACACGTCCCTGTGGAGGCGCCCGTGCCCATTGCCGACGACATCCTGATCGACTCCGCTGCTGATACCGCCTCTGGCGCCGTTCTCCTGACCCCGGTCGGAAGCGGCGCCACCGACCTGCCGCGCTTCGCCCAGGCCACCGGATTCAGCGGAGCGGCGGGCACCATCTGCCCCTTGCCGGGCCCTGGCGGTGCGGTGGAGGAAATCCTGGTCGGCCTGGGCGACGGCGTTGACCGCTGGGCCTTCGCCGCCATCGCCGATGCCCTGCCGCTGAGCACCTATGCCCTGTCTGGCGCGCTTGAGTCGGATACCGCGACCGATGCAGCGGTGGCCTGGATGCTGGCGGGCTATGCCTTCACCCGCTATCGCACCGCCTCGCCGGCCAAGGACCGGCCGCGTCTGGTATGGCCCGAGGGGGCGCGGCAGGCCGAGGCACTGTCCGTTGCCCGTGCCACCGCCCTGACCCGCGATCTGGTCAACACGCCGGCCGCCGACATGGGACCGGCCGACCTGGAAGCCGCCGCCCGCACTCTGGCCGAGGCGCACGGCGCCGAGGTTGACTGCATCGTCGGCGACGCCCTGCTCGACCGTGGGTATCCCGCCATCCATGCGGTCGGCCGGGCCGCCACTGCCGCCCGCGCGCCACGCCTGATCGACCTGCGCTGGGGGCCGCACACCGCCCCGCGTGTTACGATCGTCGGCAAAGGCGTGTGCTTTGACAGCGGCGGCCTGGACCTCAAGCCGGCCAGCGCCATGAAGCTGATGAAAAAGGACATGGGCGGGGCGGCGCACGCCCTGGGTCTTGCCGCGCTCATCATGGACAGCGGCTTGCCGGTGCGCCTGCGCGTGCTCATTCCGGCAGTGGAAAACGCCGTGTCGGCCGAAAGCTTCCGGCCGGGCGATGTGCTGGACACCCGCAAGGGCCTGACCATCGAGGTCAACAACACCGACGCCGAGGGCCGCATCATCCTGGCCGACGCCCTGGCCGAGGCCGACAGCGAGTCGCCCGCCGTGCTGCTCGATTTCGCCACCCTGACCGGGGCGGCCCGCGTCGCCCTGGGACCGGACCTGCCGGCCCTGTTCAGCAACGACGACGCCCTGGCCGATGCCCTGCTGACCCATGGCCGCCGCCTCGACGATCCGCTGTGGCGCCTGCCCCTGTGGCCGG
>LAEA01000052.1 GCA_000961745.1 Rhodospirillaceae bacterium BRH_c57
GGGGGAGCCGGGTCCCCCCGGCCTTAAAAGGATGAGGGACCCGGCGGGGGGAGCCGGGTCCCTCGGTGGCAGGAGAGATCGGTAGTGACCCTACAGAGGGGGTCCAGGGGAGCTACCAAGTCATCTACGCTGCCGTGGGGGCGGAGGTTGCGCCCGGCGCCAAAAATAATTCCCTATTCCGCCGCCGCCCGGCCGAGCGGCAGTACCTCCGCCGAGGTGCTGGCAATGGCGGCGAAGCGGTCGGACAGGGCGGTCAGGGTGGCAACGTGCTGGACCGTGGCCGGCATGATGCCGCCCATCACCGAGGGCAGGTCGCGGGTGGCGCAGGCCGACGCCACGACGGTGCTCCAGAAGCCCTGATCCAGGCTGGCGCGGACGGTGGCGCTGACGCACATGTGGGTCTGGAACCCGGCCACGATCAGGCGCCGCCGACCGCAGGCCCGAAGGGTTTCAACGAACTCCGGCGCCGTGAAGGCATTGGGCAGGGTCTTGGCGATCACCGGCTCGCCGGCCAGAGGCGCGGCCTGCGTGGCAATGGCGCCGCCCTCGCCGTCGAGGTCGAACAGGCTGCCCGACGATCCCTTGTGCACCACGTGAAGGATAGGGGCCCCAACCGCACGGGCGGCCTTCAGCAGAATGGCGATCTCATCCAGGGCGTCGGCAACGCGGTGCAGGGGCAACGCGCCGGTGACGTATTCGTTTTGGCAGTCGATCAGGACGAGGGCCGACTCGTTCAGGCGGTTCGGCGTTGTGTCTGCGCCCGACATCGACAGAAGGGTGCGTGGTGTGCTGGACATGCTGAAAATCCCAGGTTGATCATCCCCGGATAGGGTGCACCCTCCCAGGTGCCCCCGGAAACTCTTGATTACGCGCCGCAGCCCTGCAAATGTGCAGAATGAACTGGGATGATCTGCGATTCGCATTAGCCGTGCATCGGCTTGGAACGCTGTCCGCCGCCGCGCAGGCGCTGGGCGTGAACCAAACCACCACCGCCCGCCGCCTCGACCGACTGGAGCAGGCGCTGGGCGTGCGTCTGTTCGACCGCATGGGCGGCCGAATGACCGTGCGACCGGAAGGCGAGCGCGCCCTCGACCGTGTGGCGCGCATGGAGGAGGACGCCCTGGCCGTCCTCCACACCCTGCGCAACCGCGACGAGGACCTGTCCGGCGTGGTCCGGGTGACCAGCCTGCCGGTCTTCACCACGCGCTTTCTGGCGCCACGCCTGGGCAGGTTCCTGGAGCGCCACCCGGCCATCCGGGTCGAACTGGTCGGCGCCCCGTCGAACCTCGACCTCGGCCGCCGCGAGGCCGACGTGGCGGTGCGCTTCGCCCGCCCGCAAAGCGGCTCCATGCTGGTCCGCAAGCTGGGCCATCTGGGTTTTGCCGCCTATGGCCGGGCCGATGACTTTCCGGCCGGGAACGAGCCGGACCTGCCGAGCCTGTCGTGGGCGTCCTATGATGACGCCCTCGGCCACCTGCCCGAGGCGCAGTGGCTGGCCCAACGGGTGCCGACCGAGGCGGTGCGGGCCACGGCGACCGACGTTCTGACCCTGACCGAACTCGTGAAATCGGGTACTTGCGCCGCCGTGCTGCCCTGCCTGATCGGCGACGCCGAACCGGGCCTGCGCCGCCTGACCGGCCTCCAGCCGGTGGCAATCCGCGAAATGTGGCTGCTCATGCACCCCGATCTCAAGCAGGTGCGGCGGGTCCGGGCGTTTGTCGAATGGCTCGAAGAGATCATCGCCGGCGGCCGGGCGTTGCTGGAGGGGTAGGGGTGTGAGGGGAGGGCCGGGCTCTGCCCGTACCCGCAAGGGGCCGAGCGGCCCCTTGACCCTGTTAGGAAGGAACTCCGCTGTCTTGCGCCGCAGGTCGCCACACTCGCCATTTATTGCGCTGCGCGCGGCTTTCCCAAAACCTATTCCCCGAGGTCCAGGAGGCCGCGCCTCCTGGCGGGCGCGGGCGGAGCCCGCTCTTTCCTCACATCAAATCCCGCAGCCGGTGCCATGCCATGCCCAGCACCAGCAGCGGTGTGCGCAGGGCGGTGCCGCCGGGGAAGGCGGCGTGGGGGATGCGGGTGAACACGTCGAAGCGTTCGGCCTGCCCGGCCACGGCCTCGGCCGCCAGCTTGCCGGCCAGCCCACCCAGGGCCAAGCCGTGGCCGGAATAGCCGTGGGCGAACAGCACGTTGGGGGCCAGCCGTCCGAACTGCGGCAGGCGGTTGAGGGTGATCGCCACATGGCCGCCCCAGGCGTGCTCCACCGCCACGTCGGCCAGTTGGGGAAAGGCCCGCAGCATGGTCTTGCGCATGGCCGCCGCCACGTTGCCGGGGTCCAGCCGCGAATAACTCACCCGGCCGCCGAACAGCAGCCGGTGGTCGGGGCTGCGCCGGAAATAGTCGAGCACGAAGTTGAGGTCGCTGACCGCCTGGTTGCCGGGGATGAGGGCGCGGGCGCGGTCCTCGCCAAGCGGTGCTGTCGCCGTGACATAGGTCCCGACCGGCATGATGGTCCGCCCCAGGCGCCGCTCCTTGCCCCATAGATAGGCATTGCCGGCCAGCACCACGAAGCGGGCGCGCAAGACGCCGCCGGGCGTGCGGATGATGGCCGGGTCGCCGTCCTGCCACGCGGTCATGGGGGAGGTCTCGTAGATGCGCGCTCCCGCCGCCTCGGCCGCCCGTGCCAGTCCACAGGCGTAGGCCAGCGGGTCGAGGTGCCCGCCGCCCGGATCGTAGAGCCCGCCGATGTAGCGCCGGCTGGCGATGGCGGCCTGGGTGGTCGGGGCATCCCACAGTTCCAGCCCCGGCCGACCCAGCGTGGTCCATTCTTCGGCCATCTCCTTGAGGATGTCGAGATGGCGTGTGCGCGTCGCCACTTGCACATGGCCGGGCGTCAGGGCGCATTTGATGCCGTGGCGGGCGATCAGGGCGCGGGTCAGGCTCAGCGATTCCTCGGACAATTCCCACAGGCGGGCCGCGTCGTCGGCCCCGACCCGGCGGGCCACCGCCGTCTGGTCGATGTTGTACCCGGCGATGAGGTGCCCGCCGCTGCGGCCCGAGGCGCCGTATCCCACGGTTTCGGCCTCGATCACCGCGACGCTGTAGCCCCGCTCGGCCAGATGCAAGGCGGTCGAGCATCCGGTGATGCCGCCGCCGATCACGCACACGTCCACGGCATGGTCACCGGCCAGGGCCGGGCGCGGCGTCTGCGGCCCCTGTGCCGCGGCGTAGTAGGAGAACGCCTGAGGCATGGGAAACTCCCGAGGCATGGAAAATTATTATGGTTCAACCTGTTGAGGATACGGCAACAGGGCGTGATGAATCCACTTGCAGAGACTAAAAAGTGCTGAGAAAGTCGGCACGAAACAGTGCCCGCACAGGTTCCGGCCGGCCGCGCGGGTGAGCCCTTCGGCCAGCGAAAGGTCTTGACGATGAAGCATGTGAGGGGTCTTGTCGCCGGCGCCGTCGCCGCCCTGACAGTGGGATGGGCGGGCGTTGCGGGTGCCGCCGAGGAACCGAAGCTCAACATCTACAACTGGTCGGACTACATCGCCGAAGACACCATCGCGAAGTTCGAGGCCGAGACCGGCATCAAGGTCACCTACGACGTCTACGATTCGAACGAAGTGCTGGAGGCCAAGCTGCTGGCCGGACGGTCGGGCTATGATCTGGTGGTGCCCACCGGCACGTTCCTGGAACGCCAGATCAAGGCCGGCATCTACCAGCCGCTGGACAAGTCCAAGCTGGCGAACTACGGCAACCTCGACCCCAAGATCCTGAAAGAGGCCGCCGTCCACGACGCCGGCAATGCCCACGCCATCGTTTACATGTGGGGCACCAACGGCATCGGCTGGAACCCCGCCAAGGTCGCCGAGGCGGCCGGCCTGGACGCCCCGACCGATAGCTGGAAGCTGGTGTTCGATCCGGCCTGGGCCGAGAAGGTGTCCAAGTGCGGCCTGTACTTCCTGGACAGCCCGTCGGAAATATTCCCGGTCGCCCTGGCTTACCTGGGCCTCGACCCAAAGTCGAAGTCCGAGGATGATCTGAAGAAGGCCGAAGAGGTGCTGGCCAAGGTCAGCCCGTTCGTCACCAAGTTCCATTCGTCGGAATACATCAACGCCCTGGCCAGCGGCGATGCCTGCGTCGCGGTCGGGTTCTCCGGCGACATCTTCATTGCCCGCGCGCGGGCCGAGGAAGCCGGGGACACCGTCAAGGTCAACTACACCATCCCGTCCGAGGGCACGATCATGTGGTTCGACATGATGGCCATTCCCAAGGATGCCCCGCACCCGGAAAACGCCCACAAGTTCATCGACTTCGTGATGCGTCCCGAGATCGCCGCCGGGATCACCAACTTCGTGTGGTACGCCAACGCCAACCCCAAGTCGTTCGACATGGTTGACGAGGCGGTGCGCACAGACCCCGGCGTCTACCCGCCGCCGGCCGTCATGGAGCGCCTGTTCTCCAACGCGAGCCCTGACCAGAAGCTGGAGCGCCTGCGCACCCGCGCCTGGAGCCGCATCAAGACGGGCCAGTAAGTATTCCTGTCCTCACCGCCGGGACCGGTCCTGATCGCCAGGGCCGGTCCCGCTGCATCCTGTGCGAAGGGCTTCACGCCCCATGAGCGAATCTTCTCTTCCAGCGGCCCACCAACAGCGCAGCCTCCAGCAAAAGCGGATTGTGCCGCCCAACCCCGAACCGGTCATCGTCATCGACGGCGTGACCAAGCGGTTTGGTGACTTCACGGCGGTGGACGACGTGTCCCTGACCATCGACCGGGGCGAACTGTTCTCGCTGCTCGGCGGGTCGGGCTGCGGCAAGACCACGCTGCTGCGTATGTTGGCGGGCTTTGAGACGCCGACCAAGGGCCGCATCCTGATCGACGGCCAGGACATGACCGACGTGCCGCCCTATGCCCGGCCGGTCAACATGATGTTCCAGTCCTACGCCCTGTTCCCCCACATGACGGTGGAGCAGAACATCGCCTTTGGCCTCAAACAGGACGGCATGGCGCGCGACGCCATCCGCGCCCGCGTGGCCGAAATGCTGGACATGGTCGAACTGTCGGCGCTTGGCCCGCGCAAGCCGCACCAGTTGTCGGGCGGCCAGCGCCAGCGTGTCGCCCTGGCCCGCGCCCTGGCCAAGCGGCCCAAGGTCCTGTTGCTCGACGAACCGCTGGGCGCCCTGGACAAGAAACTGCGCGAGCGCACCCAGCTTGAACTGGTCAATCTTCAGTGCCAGCTTGGCATCACTTTCGTGGTCGTCACCCATGACCAGGAAGAGGCCATGACCATGTCCGACCGCGTGGCCATCATGAACCAGGGCCGCATCCTTCAGGTTGACAGCCCGCACGCCATGTACGAATTCCCCGGCACCCGCTTTGTGGCCGAGTTCTTTGGGTCGATCAACGCGTTCGAGGGCACCATTGCCGAGGATGGACTGACCCACGCCGTGATCTCCTGCCCCGACCTCGACGCCCCGGTCTATGTGAACCACAGCGTTCCCGGATACGAGGGGTCCACCGTGTGGGCCGCCCTGCGCCCGGAAAAGATCACGCTGTCCAAGCAGCCGCCCGCCGATCCTGCCCGCAACGTGGCGCGCGGTGTGGTCGAGGACATCGTCTACCTGGGTGGCGACAGCACCTATCTGGTCCGCCTGGAGTCGGGCCGGCGCATCCGCGTCGCCCTGCAAAACCTGACCCGCGCCGCCGAGCCCGAGGTCACCTGGGATGATGCGGTGTGGGTGTCGTGGCGGCCCGAGAACGTCGTGGTCCTGACATCATGATCGCCCGCGCCGGGCAATGGGTGACGGAGGTCCTCCAGGCCGGCGGGCGGCGGCTGGTGATCGCCGTGCCGTTCGTGTGGCTGCTGCTGTTCTTCCTGGCTCCGTTCGCCATCGTCGCCAAGATCAGTCTGGCCGAGTTCCGGGTCGGCGTGCCGCCCTATACGCCGCTGTTCGAGATTGTCGAGGGCGCCTGGCTGCACATCCGCGCCACGCTGGGCAACTACGCCTACCTTATTGACGACCCGCTGTATGTGGCGGCCTACCTTAGTTCGGTGAAGATCGCGGCGGTGTCCACGGTGTTCGCCCTGCTGATCGGCTACCCCATGGCGTATGGCATCGCGCGGTCGGCGCAGCCGTGGCGCAACGTGCTGCTGCTGGCCGTCATGCTGCCGTTCTGGACCAGTTTCCTCATCCGGGTCTACGCCTGGATCGGCATCCTGCGGTCCAACGGCCTGCTCAACAATTTCCTGCTGTGGCTGGGCGTCATCGACGAGCCGCTGGTGTTGCTGAATACCGACCTCGCGGTCTATATCGGCATCGTCTACAGCTACCTGCCGTTCATGATCCTACCGCTGTACGCGACCCTGGAAAAGATGGACCTGTCGTTGCTCGAAGCCGCCCAGGACCTCGGGTGCCGGCCGTGGAAGGCGTTCGTCACGGTGACCCTGCCGCTGTCTCTGCCCGGCATCATCGCAGGCTCCATGCTGGTGTTCATCCCGGCGGTGGGCGAGTTCGTCATCCCCGACCTTTTGGGCGGGCCGAGTACCCTGATGATCGGCAAGGTCCTATGGTCGGAGTTCTTCAACAACCGTGATTGGCCGGTGGCCTCGGCAGTGGCCATCGCCATGCTGGTGTTGCTGGTCGCGCCCATCGTGTTCTTCCAGCGCTATCGCATGCGGCAGGACGAAAAAGCGCGGGAGGCCGCCCTATGAAAAGCGTCAGCCGGTCGCCGTTTCTGATTACCATGCTGGCCTTCGGGTTCGCCTTCCTGTACCTGCCGATCCTGCTGCTGATTCTGTATTCGTTCAACGAAAGCCGGCTGGTCACGGTGTGGGGCGGCTTTTCGGTCAAGTGGTACGCCGAACTGTTCCAGGACGCCCAGATCCTCGGCGCCGCCAAGATCAGCCTGACCGTGGCCGCCATCACGGCGACCCTCGCCACCGCGCTCGGCACCCTGGCCGGGCTGGTCCTGGTGCGCTTTGGGCGGTTCCGGGGCAGGACCCTGTTTTCGGGCATGATCACCGCGCCCCTGGTCATGCCCGAGGTCGTCACCGGGCTGTCCATCCTGCTGCTGTTCGTCGCCCTGGAACAACTCATCGGCTGGCCCGCCGGGCGCGGCGTGACCACCATCACCATCGCCCACGTCACCTTCACCATGGCCTATGTGGCGATCATCGTGCAGTCGCGCCTGACCCAGCTTGACGGCAGCATGGAGGAGGCCGCCATGGACCTTGGCGCGCGGCCGGCCAAGGCGTTCCTGCTGGTCACCCTGCCGATCATTGCCCCGGCCCTGGTGTCGGGCTGGCTGCTGGCCTTCACGTTGTCCCTGGACGATCTGGTGATCGCCAGTTTCGCCGCCGGCCCCGACAGCACCACCCTGCCCATGGTGGTGTTCTCCAGTGTTCGCCTGGGGGTCAGCCCGAAAATCAACGCGCTGGCCACCCTGCTGGTCCTGGGCGCCACTATCATCATCATCGGCGCGGCGTGGTTCATGCACCGCCAGGACCGCGACCGCGACCGGGCGGTCGCGCGGGCTATGGCAGAGCAGAAGGACCGGGAGTAGAGGGAAGAAGAATAAAGGGATTTACCACAGAGAACACAGAGGGCACAGAGGGTTCGGAATAAGTAACCGCGCGTAGCGCACAAAAAATGTTTCGGGGGGATTACCGCCTGCGGCGCCTGCCCCGCTCTCTCTGTGCCTTCTCTTCTAACTCTGTGTCCTCTGTGGTTCCCCGCTTCACTTCCCTTCTTACCGCCTCAACTTCCCATCATACTGAGGCCGAGGCGGTTGGCGGCGACGACGGCGCCGGTGCGGTTGCTGACGTTCAGGGCCTTGAGGATGGCGGTGACGTGCAGCTTCACCGTACCCTCGGACAGGTCGAGGACGCGGGCGATTTCCTTGTTGGACTTGCCCTGGCCGAGCAGGGCCAGGACCTCGCGCTGGCGCGGGGTGAGGGGAATGGTGGCCGGGTCGATCGCCGCCGCCGCCTCCGGGCGTGGGCTGCTGGCCGGAGCATGGCCGCCCAGGGTGCTGCCGCCGAGGTGGGACATGGGATCGGCCGCACCATCCTCGGGGCCGAGGCCTTCGCTGAGGACGGCGGGCGGGAGGTACACGCCGCCCGACAGAACCAGCCGCAGGGCCGACAGCATGAGCTTGCTTGACGATGTCTTGGGAATGAAGCCCTTGGCCCCCCGGCGCACGGTCTCCAGCACCAGCCGGCGGTCGTCGGAGGCCGACAGGATGACCACGGCGGTTTTTGGCGCCGCATGGGCGATGGCCTCCAGGCCTTCGGTCCACGGCATGCCGGGCATGACCAGATCGAGCAGCACCACGTCGATGGGCGCCCCGGCCGTCGCGCTGTCGCGCACGGCGATCAGCGCGTCGTCATAGGAACTGGCCTGCTCGACGGTGACGTCTGGCCCCAGCTCGTTGAGGACCAGACGCAGCCCATCCCGGAACAGTTCATGATCGTCGGCGATCAGAATTCGCACGGCGCCCCCCTGGTTCCCATTGTCTAGCCAGGGTCCGTTATACACCACGACCAGGGGGGCAGAAGCCCCCCTTTTCTGAGAGTGGCAGGAGGGGGGGGCAGAAGCCCCTCTTTTCTGAGAGTGGTAGGAGGGAGCCTCAACCCGCGACCAGGAACTCGCGGAAGTGCTGGCGCAGGCCGGTGCTGAGCTGGTTGTCGAGGTCCTGCATCAGGCGTTCGACAAGCTGGAACCACATGCGTTCACGTTCGGCCAGGGACGCCTTTTCGTTCAGGGTGCGCGACCGGTAAACGTTGGAAATCGCCTCGGCCCGCACGTGGCCCTCTGGATCGACAACCTGCACGGCGACATCGGCGCGGGCGTCGTAGCGAGATTCCTGCTGGTCGGTGAAGAAGCCGCTGACCCCGCCCTTGGTGTCGAGCGGCGTTTCGGTCACCGAGGCATTGTTGATGATGACACGCAGGGTGTTGGTGCCGACACCGGTCGCCTGAAGGCGATCCTTGGCCCAGGTGCGGATGGCCTTTTCCGGCGACAGGGGCATCAGGTGCTCGACGTGGGGGTCGGCCATCGGCGCCTGGAAGCGGTTGACCACTTCCGGCCCCTGGGCGCCGAACACCAGCGGCGTCTGGTTGGTGAACCGCAACTCGGCAAAGGCGCGCTGCGGGGGCGGCTCGGACGCGCAGGCGGCGAGGCCGGCAACGGCGGCGATCAGCAACACACGCAGGAAGGCGGGGCGCAGTACGGCGGGAGAACGCATGGACGAACCTCGGCGCAGGAAGGACAAAAAGGACAGGGCCTAATCCTGCCCCTTCTGGCGCAGGGCGTCGAGGTCCGAGTCGGTCAGGGCGTACTCGGTGCCGCAGAACTGGCAGTGCACGCCGATGGTGCCATCGGGCCGCTTCATGTCGGCCAGTTCCTCGGCCGGGAAGGAGGCCAGGGTCATCTCCACCCGCTCGCGCGAGCAACGGCAGCCAAAGCGCAAGGGCCGGGCCTCGGCCACGCCCAGGTCCTCCTGGTGGAACAGGCGAAACAGCACTTCCTCGCCGGGCAGCTTGGGGTCGAGCAGTTCCTCGCGGGTCAGACTGCCGAGCAGGACGGCGGCGGTGCGCCAGGCGTCGTCGGCCTCCTCCCCGGTCATGCCCGAGCCGCCGGTGCCGCCGTCGG
>LAEA01000188.1 GCA_000961745.1 Rhodospirillaceae bacterium BRH_c57
GCGGGGGCTTCGGCCGGAGCAGCGGCGGCAGCGGCAGCGGCGGCGGCTTCGGCTTCGGCGGCCTCGGCGGCATCCTTGGCGCGCTGTTCGGCTTCACGCAGGCGCTCCTGCGCCTTCGCCTTGGGCTGGTTCTTCTTGGTCTGCACCGGCGGGGCGGGCATTTCGGCCAGACCGGCCATGCCGAGCAGCTTGGCAACGCGATCGGTCGGCTGGGCGCCACAGCCCAGCCAATAGGTCACGCGCTCGTCCTTGATGCGCAGACGTTCGGCGTGGTCGGCCGGCAGCACCGGGTTGTACACGCCAATCTTCTCGACGAAACGGCCGTCACGGGGCGAGCGGGCGTCGGCAACGACGATGCGGTAGAACGGGCGCTTCTTGGCGCCGCCACGGGCGAGACGGATACGGAGGGACATGTGTTGTTTCCTTGGTCGTAAGGGTGTTGAAAAAATCGGTCAGGATCAGGTGGGAGCACCGCGCCTCAGCGCTTCTTGCCGCCCTTGCGGCCCATGGCGCGCAACAGGTCGGGAGGCAGGCCGCCGGGCGTTCCGCCGCCCAGCCCCCCCATCCCAGGGGGCAGGCCGGGCATTCCGCCGGGACCGCCGCCCATCAACTTCTTGAGTTCTTCGGGGTCGGTCGGCATGTCGGGCATCTTGTTGGCGCCGAACAGGCCGCCCAGGGCGCCCATCATGCCCTTTTTGCCGCCCATCTTTTTCATCTTCTTCATCATCTCGGCCATCTGCTGATGCTGTTTCAGCAGCTTGTTGACCGAGGCGACGTCCATGCCGCAGCCGGCCGCGATGCGGCGCTTGCGGCTGGCCTTGATGAGTTCGGGACGACGGCGTTCCTGGAGGGTCATGGACAGGATGATGGCTTCCTGGCGGGCCATGACCTTGTCGTCGATGTTGGCCGCGTCGAGCTGCTTCTTCATCTTGCCGATGCCCGGCATCATGCCCAGCAGGCCCTTGATGTCACCCATCTTCTTGATCTGGCGAAGCTGGCTCAGCATGTCCTCAAGGTCGAAGCTGCCGGCCATCATCTTGGCCGCCATCTGCTCGGCCTCGGCCTGATCGATGTTGGCGGCGGCCTTTTCGACCAGGCTGACCACGTCGCCCATGCCCAGGATGCGGCCGGCGATGCGGTCGGCATGGAAGCCTTCGAGGGCGTCGAGCTTTTCGCCCATGCCCAAGAGCTTGATCGGCTTGCCGGTCACGGCGCGCATGGACAGCGCCGCACCGCCGCGCGCATCGCCGTCAACGCGGGTCAGCACGATGCCGGTGATGCCGATCTTCTCGTTGAACTCGCGGGCCAGGATCACGGCGTCCTGGCCGATCATGGCGTCGGTGACCAGCAGCGTCTCGGCCGGCTTGACGGCGTCGCGCACCTGGGCGACCTCGTCCATCAATTCCTGGTCGATGTGCAGGCGGCCGGCGGTGTCGAGGATGACCACGTCGTAACCGCCCTTGCGGCCTTCCTCCATCGCCCGCTTGGCGATGGCGACGGGCATCTGGCCCTCGACGATGGACAGGGTATCGACGCCGGTCTGCTCGCCGAGAATGGCAAGCTGCTTCTGCGCCGCCGGGCGGTAGACGTCCAGCGAGGCCAGCAGCACGCGCTTCTTCTCGCGGGTCTTCAGGCGCAGGCCAATCTTGCCCGACGTGGTGGTCTTGCCCGAGCCCTGAAGGCCGACCATCAGGATCGGCACCGGCGGGACGGTGCTGTCGATGTTGAGCAGGGTTTCGCGGGCGGCCGCCTCGTCGTAGTCCTTGCCGGGCTCGCCGCCCAGCATCTCGACCAGCACGTCGTGGACGATCTTGACGACCATCTGGCCGGGGGTCACCGACTTGATGACCTCGGCCCCGACGGCACGTTCCTTGACTGCCTTGATGAAGTCCTTGACCACCGGCAGGGCGACATCGGCCTCCAGCAGGGCGATCCGGACCTCGCGCATCGCCTCGTCAACGTCGGACGCACTCAGCGAGCCACGCCGCTTGAGCTTGTCAAAGACCGAACCGAGACGTTGCGACAGAGCGTCGAACATGCCTACCGAATACCCTTCAATGTTTCACATCACGCCAGCACAAAGCGCACCAGTGCGCGACCCCGTCGCGGACTGGTGGACCCCCTCGGGAGCATTCCGCCCGAAGCAGCATGAGCCGGCCCACCCAAGGCGAACCGGAAGGCTGGCTTTCTACGGCCACCGGGGGAAAGAGTCAAGGCAAAGGACGGGATCCCCCATTGACCAACTTCGGCGAAGAAAGGCGGGCTCTGCCCGCACCCGCCAGGAGGTGCGGCCTCCTGAACCTCGGGAATTAGGGGCAGCCCAGCCGCGCGCAGCACATCAAAAGGCGAAAGTGTCTGCCTGCGGCGCAAGACAAGCGCAGGACCCTTTCATGGGATCAAAGGGCCAATGGCCCTTTGCGGGCCTGGGCAGAGCCCAGTTCTTTCACGCGCGAACGTACGCCCCCCTCCTCACCCCTTCCCATTCGCCGCCGCGCGGGCGGCCATGGTGGATTCGATGTGGGTCCTGATCTCGGGGTTCACGGCGAGGAACTTCTCGAAGTCGGCGTTGTCGAGCACCAGCAGGTGGCAGTAGGTCAGGGCCACGATGTCGGCCATGCGGCGCTGACCGGTCAGCAGGGCCATTTCGCCGAAGAAATCCCCCCGGCCCAGGCGCACGGCGTGGCCGGGCAGGCGGACTTCGACCGCGCCCGAGGACACGAAGTACACGCCGCGCCCGCGCTCGCCCTTGCGCACCACGGCCTGGCCGGGCACCACGAACTGCGGGTGCATCAGGCGGCTGACCTTGTCCAGGCTGGCCTTGGGCAGGCCGGCGAACAGGGGGAACTGCTGGATCAGGTCGCGGGTCTTGAGGCCGAGGTCGAGGCGCGGTGCCTCTTCCCCCACACCGCTTTTTCCGGTCGCCACGGTGCGCCGCAGGCTGTCGTGAACCTCGGGACCGAGCAGCCCTTCGGCGCGCAGGCCGTCGTAGTGCACCAACTCCTCGCGCCGCGCCAGATGGCGCAGGAACTGGCGCTCCAGGGCATCGGCGTAGTCGGGGTACTGCAAGCGCAGGACGTCCAGGGCCTTGGTCGTCGCGGTCAACCGGGCACGCAATATCTCCTGCAACAACTCGGCGATGCGGCGACCAATCAGCGGGGTGAGCCGCGTGGTGATGTAGGCGCGCAGTTCGGTCAGCACCAGACGCAGCACCAGCAGGGTCTCGAACCGTTCGGCCAGACGGCGGTTGAGCGGACGCTCGACGCCCGTCCAGCGGTGCAGGAGGTGGGCGGTGCGGAAGGTACGGTCGAACTTCAGCAGCCGGCGCGACGCCCGGATGTATCCCAGCCGGCCATCGGCCCGCGTGGCTTCCATCTGCCGTTCGGTGTGGCGCAGCAGGCGTTCAACCACGCTCATGGACAAGGTGCCGTGCTCGTGGTGTTCAAGGACCAGTTCGCGTTCGCGCCCAGCCAGGGCGATCAGGCCCAGCGCCAGCCGTTCGCGGTCAAGCAGAGCCTGCTCGATGTCACCGGCCCCGGCCAGCTCGGCAATACGGGCGTCATAGCGCGCGATCACCGACCGGCTGACCGTGGGCGCGATCTCGTGGCGCTTGGCGGCTTCCTGCACGGCGTCGCGCACATCGGCCAGGGCCAGCACCAGGACCTGATTACGCAGCGCCTGGTCGATCGGCGACAGGCGATCCAGCCCAAGCAGGGCGATCACGCGGCGCAGGGTGGTGCCATTGACGAACAGGGTGAACAGCACGAACCCGCTGGCCGTCACCGCCACGAACCGCTTCAACTCGGGGTTCAGGCCGGGGTTCTCGGTCACCGCCAAGGCCAGGGCAAGGGTCACCGCACCGCGCAAGCCCCCCCACAGGATGGTCACCTTGTAGGGCTGGCTGACCTTCTCGGCCAAGCGCACCGCCGACAGCAACGGCAGCAGCAGGAACAGCACCAGGGCGCGGGCGATCAGCGCCGCCACCACCAGGGCCAGGACCATCAGAACATCGGTCAGGGTCAGCCCGGTGAGGATGCGCGGCACCAGCACCGCCGCCATGATGAACACCAGCGACCCGGCCCAGAACGCCACCTGTTCCCACAGGTTGACCAGATGCCGCCAGTTGGCCGGCGAGATGTTGGGGCGGATGAAGGCGCTGACGGTCAGCCCTGCGACCACCACCGCCACCACGCCAGACACCTTCAACATCTGGTCGCCGACGATATAGATGATGTAGGGCGCCGCCAGGGTCAGGGTCGCCTCGGCCGCGCGGTGGCCACCCATCAGCGGCAGGACAGACACAACCAACCGCCCGCCGACCGCGCCCAGCACGACACCGCCGACGAACGACGCCACGAACCACAGCAGCCCCTGCCCCAGGTCCAGCGGCTGGCCCGAGGCGATCACCCCCAGCAGCAGGGTGAACAGGGCGATGGCGGCGGCGTCGTTGAGCAGGCTTTCGCCCTCGACCAGACGGGTCAGGCGGGCCGGCGCGCCGATGTCGCGAAAGATCGCCACCACCGCCGCCGGATCGGTCGTCGCCACGATGGAGCCCAGCAGCAGGCAGGCCAGCAGCGGCACCCCGAACAGGGCATGCAGCCCGTAGCCGATCACCGCCGCGGCGACCAGCACGGCAACCACCGCCATCAGCAGGATCGGGGCGACGTCCTCCATCATCCGGCGGACCTCGATGGTCAACGCGGCCTGGAACAGCAGCAGGGGCAGGAACACGTAGAGGAACACCGCCGAGGTCACCGGCATCCCGACCAACGGTTCGACCACCGCGTTGAAGGCGTCGGTCAGCGGCGTCGCCAGCAGGAATGCGGCCAGGGACCCGATACCCACCCCGACGGCGGCCAGCAACACCGATGCCGGGACCTTCAGGCGCGCGGCAAGCGGTTGAATCACTGCAATCACCACCAGCAGGCAGGCGATAATCAGCGTGATGATGGTGACGTCGGGCACGGCAGACCCCTGGGAGCGGACAATCCCAGACGTTTAGCAGCATTTTGCTCTTTTTGTAGCCGGCCGAGCGCGTCAGGCCAAAAAATAGTGCAGGACCGCCACCACCACCCCGCCCAACGCCAGGAACACCGACAGGCGGACCAGGATGGCGATCAATGGCAGCAGCAGGACCCCGCCAAATGCCCCCAGCAGGGCGGCCAGCCACACACCCAGTTCGGGTTGCTCGAACGACACCAGGGTTACTCCGCCGGCCAACGACGCCCCGGCCAGCGCCATCAGGCCCCAAGTCTTTTCGTGAGCGACTCGGATTGGATCGTCAAGGTCGGGCATCCAGCCCGTCCAGGTCCATCGTCCCGGCCGGAGACGGGCCGAGAGTGACGGCCGCCGGCTGATCGCGGCCAACCGTCCGCGACGCGGTGCGCGCTCAAACGTGCGTGTCATGGCGCCGTCCCTCTCAATGGTCCGCTGACGCCCTGCCCCGCCGTAGAATAACCGTAAAGCGAATGCGTCGCACCCCCACCGTATGGTGAAGCTGCATCAAGCCGAATTGGTCGAAGCCGAGCAATTCAGCCCCCTCAGACGCCGCGCGCGGCAGGCTGGAGTCAGGCCACCACCTTCACCCGATCCCGCGCCTGCGGCCGTTCGCCCGGCGCCAGGCCGTTGAGGACGCTGAACCAATCCGCGTTGAACCGGCCATAGGGCAAGCCTTGCGCCAGGTCGGCCACCGTGGCACCGCTCGGCGGCCGCACCACGCGCAGGCGCAACGGCTCAATCCGCGCCGCCTCGGCCGCGCTGAGGCGGCGGAAGCTGTAGGAGGTGCGCCGCAAGGGTTCGCTCAGGCTGGCGGTGCGACCGGGCGGGGTGGCGAACATGAAGCGGTAGACGCTCGCCCCCTCGCCAGCGATGGCCACAAAACGCACGTCCATGGGCTGGTTGTTGACGGTGCCGCGCGTCGCCCCGGTAGCCGCCGGCAGGCCGTTGACGGTAAACGCCTCGACCCCCGACACCCGCGCGTTGGCGGCCCACTCGTTGGCGACATAGCGGCGCAAGTCAGCGCTGCGGGTCTTGGCCATGTCGAACACGATGATCGCACCCTCGGGGTCGCGGGCCATGACGTTGGCCGCCGAATTGAGGATGCGGAAACCGTCAGGCACCGTGAACTCAAAGCGCAAACCGGGATGCACGAAGCGCGTACCGAACGCGATGCCCTGCTTGGGGTCGTCGCCAAACAGGATGCCGTCGATGATGTCGAGGTACTCGTCGCGGCCGAGGAACGGCTTTTCCTGGCGCACCGCCTCGGCTGCGGCGATGGCGGCCTCCACGCGGTCCACCGTGCGCGGATGGCTGGCCATCATGTTGAACTGGTCGATCTGGCCTTCCATGCCCAGGGTGCGGGCCTCCACCCGGCTCTGGTCGCCCAGGGTGCCGAGGAACGAGGCCATGGCCGAGACATCGTAGTTGGCGCGGTCCAGGTAGCGGGCGCCCAAGGTGTCGGCCTCCATCTCCTGCTTGCGCGAATAGTTGCTGAGGAACGCCTGCGCCCCGACCTGGGCCAGTTGCGCCACCTCGCGCGAGCCCGTGGCGATGCCCAGCACCGCCATGCCCAGCGTGGCCAGCACCTGCTGCCCCTGGCGCTCGGCCGAATGGCGGGCCGTGACGTGGCCGATCTCGTGGCCGATCACACCGGCCAATTCTGCTTCGGAGTCGCACAGGGTAATCAGCCCACGGGTCACCGTCACCGGGCCGCCGGGCAGGGCGAAGGCATTGACCACCGGCGAATTGGCGATGGAGAAGGTATAAGGCAGGTCGGGCATTTCACTGCGCTGGGCCAGCCGCTTGCCGATACCGTCCACATAGCGTTGCAGGCGGGGATCCTCATAGGCGCCGCCAAAGGCCTCCAGCAGCTTGGGCAGTTCGCGCTGGCCGACCGCCACGTCCTGCTCGACCGAGGTGAACCCGGTCAGCGCCGAGCGCCCAGCCGGATTCTGCGCGCAGCCGCACACCGCGCTGCCGCAAACGACTGCCGCACCGCTTAAAAAGTGCCTGCGGGAAAGCTCCATGGTGCCCTGTCTCCGATGCGTTCGTGTGTTGCGCCTGGGGAGGATACAGGCCGTTATGGGCAGAAAGAAGGCTATTGCCCCCATAGGAACGCTAGGCGGGCACCGC
Organism: Rhodospirillaceae bacterium BRH_c57; assembly: GCA_000961745.1. Classification (GTDB taxonomy): domain Bacteria; phylum Pseudomonadota; class Alphaproteobacteria; order Rhodospirillales; family Rhodospirillaceae; genus Cauispirillum. The sequence goes on from LAEA01000188.1 coordinate 7,129, forward strand.
CCGTTGAACATGGGGAGAAACAAGCACGGGGGGAGACGCATCATGGACCACGAAGCCGAATACAACGCCCGCGCCACCATTCCCGACCACCCGGCCATTTTCGAGGACTGGGCGCGGCGCAGTCAGGCCGTGCGCGACAAGTGTACCGACTGCCTGGACATTTCCTATGGTCCCGGCCCGCGCGAAACGCTGGACTTCTTCCCGGCCATGACGCCCGACGCGCCGCTGGCGGTCTATCTGCACGGCGGGTATTGGCAGTGGAACGACAAGAGCGGCTTCAGCTTTCTGGCCGAGTCGCTGGTCCGGGCGGGGTTCTCCACCGCCATCGTGAACTATCCCCTGGCCCCCGACGCCACCGTGCCGGACATGGTCGAGGCCCTGCGCCGGGCCATCGCCTGCCTGTGGCGCGGGGCGGAGCGGCGGCTGCGTGGCGATCCGGGGCGCATCCACCTCATCGGCCATTCGGCCGGGGCGCATCTGGCAGCCAGCCTGCTGACCACCGACTGGCCGCGCTGGGAGGGCGGATTGCCGGCCGACATCATCAAGGGCACGCTGGCGATCTCGGGCATTTACGACCTGCGGCCGCTGGTGCCGACCACCATGAACGAAGCCCTCGGCCTGGACGACGACAGCGCGGCGGCGGTCAGCCCCCTGTTCGCCGAACCACGCAGCAAGGCCCCGCTGGTCCTGGCCGTCGGCGGCTTTGAAAGCGCCGAGTTCCACCGCCAAACCGCCGAACTGGCCAATGCGTGGGCGGCCAAGGGGGTGCAAGTGGCGACCATGAGCCAGACCCGCCACAACCACCTGACCATCCTCGAAGACCTCGCCGACCCGCATGGGCCATTGCTCAAGGTCCTCACCGACATGGCCGGAACGCCGGTCAGCGCGACGCGGATCTGATGCAGGAGAAGTGAAGAAGAGAAGCGGGGAACCACAGAGGACACAGAGAACACAGAGAGAGGGGAGTTCGCGCCGCAGGCGGTGATAACCGGCCAATAATTTTATACGCTGCGCGGCTACTTTCTCCGAACCCTCTGTGTCTCTGTGTCCTCTGTGGTAAATCCCTTCACTTCCTTCACTTCCTTTCTCACCCCCCGAGCCGGGTGCCGCCAGGGTTCTTGTCGTTGGTGAAGGCGTTGAAGGTGATCAGGGTGAAGGTGTCGGTGACACCGGGCAGGGTCTGCACCTGTTCGGTCACGAAGCGGCCGATGTCGGTGCCGTCTTCCAGATAGAACTTGGCCAGCAGGTCGTACTGCCCGGAGGTCGAGTAGATCTCCGAGATGGCGTCGATGCTCTCCATGGCCTGGTCGGCCACCTCATAGGCTTTGCCAAGCTCGCACTTGATGTGGACGAAGACGGCGCGCATGAAACTGGTCCTCCCGATCAATGGCCGCAATGGCAATGAACCCCGATGGTAAAGGGCGGCGCGGCGAATTTCCACTCACTGTTCAACAGCCAACAGTTCTATCGCTTCGGGATGGTCAGCCTCGATCAACGGGCCGTTGTAGCGTTGCACCCAGCCGCGCACCCGCACCGACCGGCCCTGCCAATGGACGGCCTCGCGGGCCTCGGGCGGGAAGGTGCGCAAGGCGGCGGAGCGGACGCTGACCGTCACGTCGGTCCTCCAATCCTGCCCGAAATTGAGATACAGCCGCCCACGCACCACGGCGGCCGAGGCCACCACACCCTCGATCACCGCCAGCCGCCCGCGCATCCGATCCGCCGCCGCGACATCCAGCGCGGACAGCGGCGCGAAAGCGGCGCTTCCCCACAGGCCCCGGCCGGCCCGGCGGGCG
>LAEA01000027.1 GCA_000961745.1 Rhodospirillaceae bacterium BRH_c57
ATCCCCGACGATGCCGCCGAGAAGATCCTCACCGTGAAGGATGCCATTGCGTTCATCGAAGCGAACGCGGGCTGATACCACGCGGTGCCGCCGCCCGCTTCCGGTTGGAAACAGGCAGCAGCGCCGTGATGGGCCGGTACACTGACCGCGGCGGAGCTTTAAGGCTCCGGCCGCGTGCGGTGTGCACGGCCCACTCCGCTCCATGGGCGGGAAAAATAGAAAAAGCGACGGGAACCAAGACATGAGGCGTGTGGTCGTCACTGGCATGGGGCTTCTGACCCCGCTGGCCAACGGTGTCCCAGGGAACTGGGCGCAGATGATGAACAGCAAGTCGGGCCTGAGCACGATCACGCGGTTCGACGTGTCCGACCTGCCGGCGCGCATCGCCGGCCAGATCCCGTCCGAGGAAGGTCATCCCTATCGTTTCGACGTTGACGCCGTGGCGTCGGCCAAGGACCGCCGCCGCATGGACGATTTCATCGTCTTCGGCCTGGCGGCCGCCATCGAAGCCATCACCGACTCTGGCTGGCAGCCGACCGACGAGGAAAGCCTTGAGCGGACCGGTGTCATCATAGGGTCTGGCATCGGCGGCCTGCCGAACATCGCGGCGGCCGAGCGCACCTTGCAGACCGGCGGCCCGCGCAAGCTGAGCCCGTTCTTTATTCCCAGCTCGCTGATCAACCTGATTTCCGGCCATGTGTCGATCCGCTACGGCTTCAAGGGCCCCAACCACGCGGTGGTGACCGCCTGCTCGACCGGGGCGCATGCCATTGGTGACGCCAGCCGCATCATCAAGTACGGCGACGCCGACGTGATGATCGCCGGCGGCGCCGAAAGCGCCGTGTGCCGCCTGGGTCTGGCCGGCTTTGCCGCCGCCCGTGCGCTGTCCACCGGCTTCAACGACACCCCGGAACGCGGCTCGCGCCCGTGGGACAAGGACCGCGACGGCTTCGTCATGGGCGAAGGCGCCGGCGTGGTGGTGCTTGAGGAATACGAGCACGCCAAGAAGCGCGGCGCGAAGATCTATGCCGAAGTCCTGGGTTACGGCATGTCCGGCGACGCCTATCACATTACGGCCCCGGCCGAGGATGGCAACGGCGGCTTCCGCGCCATGCGCAACGCGCTGAATGATGCCAAGCTGGACCGTTCGGCGGTCGATTACGTCAACGCCCACGGCACCTCCACGCCGCTCGGTGACGAGATTGAGCTGCGCGCCGTCAAGCGGCTGTTCGGCGATCACGCCTACAAGCTGTCCATGTCGTCCACCAAGTCGTCCATCGGCCACCTGTTGGGGGCAGCCGGCGCCGTGGAAGCGATCTATTCCATCCTGGCGATCCGCGACAACTGCGCACCGCCGACCCTGAACTTGGACAACCCGTCCGAGGGCTGCGACATTGATCTGGTGCCGCACACGCCCAAGGAACGCGAGATTCGCGTCGCGCTGTCCAACTCCTTCGGCTTTGGTGGCACCAACGCGTCGCTGGTCCTGGGCGAGGTTTCGTAAGGTTTAGCGGGCTCTGCCCGCGCCCGCCAGGAGGCGCGGTGGTGCTAAGCCGCGCGCAGCGCATCAAATGGCGAGTGTGTCTGCCTGCGGCGTAAGACAGGCGCGGAACTCCTCATGGGTTCAAAGGGCCAATGGCCCTTTGCGGGCGCGGGCAGAGCCCGCCTTTCCACAGGCCAGAAGTCTAAGGAGACCCCATGAAGCGGCTGTTGAAGGCAATGGCGGCCGTTGTCGTACTGGTTGCCCTGGCGGCGGCCACGGTGGCGTGGGTCGGCTGGACGCGATGGACCGCCCCCGGCACGACCACCGAGACCGCCCGCGTGGTCATCCCGCGCGGCGCCGGGGTCAAGCGCATTGCCGCCCTTCTGGCCGATCAGGGCCTGTTGCGCGACCGTCTGGACGTTCTGGTGTTCCCGGTGGGCGTCACGTTGGCCGACCAGGGCGCCCGCCTTCAGGCTGGCGAATACGACATCCTCCCCGGCCTTTCGATGGCCGAGATCGCCGCCCAACTTGCTGGCGGGGTCGGGCTGGTCCACCGCCCGTTCACCGTGGCCGAGGGCCTGACGACGCCGGTGGTTCTCGACCTGCTGCGCGCCATGCCCGAGCTTGAGGGTGCCATTACCCTTTCCCCGCCAACCGGCGCCCTTCTGCCCGAGACCTACCATACCCTGCGCGGCGAAAGCCGAGATGCCGTGGTGCGGCGCATGATGGCGGCGATGGAGCGCACGCTGGCGGATCTGTGGCCGAACCGGGCGGAAAACCTGCCGATCTCCACGCCGCAGGAAGCCGTCATCCTGGCCTCCATCGTCGAGCGGGAAACCGCCGTGGCGGCCGAACGGCCACGGGTGGCGGCGGTGTTCGTCAACCGCCTGCGCCTGGGAATGCCGTTGCAGTCCGACCCCACGGTGATCTATGGCCTGAACCCGCAGACGGGCACCCTCGACCGGCCGCTGCTGCGGCGCGACCTTGAGGCCGACCATGCGTGGAACACCTATGTGATCGGCGGCCTGCCGCCCAGCCCGATCGCCAATCCGGGGCGCGAGTCGCTGGCCGCCGTGCTCAACCCGGCCATGACCCAGGACCTGTACTTCGTCGCCGATGGCACCGGCGGCCACGCCTTCGCCCGCACCCTGGCCGAGCATAACAACAACGTCGCCCAGTGGCGGCGGGTGCAGCGGGAAAAGCGGGCAGGGGAATAGGGAAGTAAGGAAGCGGGAAACCACAGAGGACGCAGAGATCACAGAGAGTAGGTGCAGGCGAAGCGCGCGAAGCGCAGAAAATTACCTCAATATATTTGCCTGCGGCGCCACCTCTCCGAAATCTCTGTGACTTCTCTGTGCTCTCTGTGTCCTCTGTGGTTAACCCCTTCATTTCCTGCCGCTACCCCTTCAGAATTCCGTCAATAAACCCATCCAGCCCCACCCGGCGGACGCGTTTGAGGCGTTCGGCGCGGAGGATGGCCTGGACGGCGGCGATGCTTTCCTCAAGGTTGGTGTTGACGATCACGTAGTCGTATTCGGCCCAATGGCTGATTTCGTCGGCGGCTTCGGCCATGCGCCGGGCGATGACGTCGGGGCCGTCCTGGTTGCGGTCGGTCAGGCGGCGTTCCAGTTCGCCCAATGAGGGCGGCAGGATGAACACGCTGACCAGATCGGGCCGCGCGTTGTCGGCCAGTTGGCGGTTGCCCTGCCAGTCGATGTCGAACAGCACGTCGCGCCCCTCGGTCAGGGCGTTTTCGACCGGGCCGCGCGGCGTACCATAGCGGTTGTCGAACACCTGGGCGTATTCCAGCATGTCGCCCTTGGCGGCCATGACATCGAACTCCTCCACCGTGCGGAAGAAGTAGTGGATGCCTTCGATCTCGCCGGGGCGCGGCTTGCGGGTGGTCACCGACACCGACAGCGACAGGCCGGGTTCGCGTTCCAGCAGGGCGCGGGCGATGGTCGATTTGCCGCCGCCCGAGGGGGCCGACAGGACCAGCATCAGGCCGCGCCGCCGGACGGCGGAATAGGGCAGGGTGGGCATCGCGACGGGACTCCTATTCGATGTTCTGAACCTGCTCGCGCAGTTGGTCGATGACCGCCTTCAGGTCCAGGCCGATGCGGGTGAGGGCGGTGTCCTGGGCCTTGGAGCACAGGGTGTTGGCCTCGCGGTTGAACTCCTGGCACAGGAAGTCCAGGCGGCGCCCACACGGCCCGGCGGCGGCCAACAACGCGCGGGCCTGGGCGATATGGGCAATCAGGCGGTCGAGTTCCTCGCGCACGTCCAGCTTGGTGGCGAGCAGGGCGCATTCCTGGGCCAGACGATCCTCGGGCAACGTTGGCGAGGCCTCCAGCAAGGCCTGCACCTGGGTCCGCAGTCGCTCGCGGGCCACGTCGGGGCGCATTTGTGCGGACTGCCCGGCCTGGGTGGTCAGCGACTCGATGGTTTCAAGTTGCCCGGTTAGGACGGCATTCAGGCGCGTTCCTTCGTCGGCGCGGGCGGCGGCCAGGGCGCTCAGGGCGTCCCCCAGGCTGCTCAGGGCGGCGGCTTCGTGGGCTTCGCGGGCGTCGTCGTCGAGGGTGGTTTCGTCGGGCGTCTGCAACACGCCACGCACGTTCAGCAGGCCGTCAAAGGTCGGCGGGGCGATGTGCGGCGGCAGATCGCGCGCCATGTCCATGAGGTGGCGCAGCAGGGCCTCGTTGACCTGGACGGTGGCCGCCGTTGCGTCGGGCCGCGCCTGCATGGTCAGGGTCAGGGTGATGTTGCCGCGTGTGAACCGCTTGGCGGCGGCCTCGCGGGCCGGGATCTCCAGGGCTTCATAGCCGGGCGGCAGGCGCAGGCGGACGTCCAGGCCCTTGCCGTTGACGCTGCGCGCTTCCCAGGTCCAGGCCAGATTGGGTTTGGTCTGTTCCACGTGGGCGCGGGCGAACCCGGTCATGCTGCTGACGGTCATGGTTGGCCCTCCGGAGATACGATGGCCCGTTATAGCCTTCCCGAGGCGCCTCAACAAGTTGGGGACTTTCCAGGCGGGGGGCTGGCGGCTTATTGTCAAAGGCATGACACGTCACAGCCGCAAACCGCGCCGCCAGGGGCGCCGGCAGCACAGCCGCTTCAGTGCCGCGCCCGGCGAGGTGACGGAGATCACCGTGGCCGTGCCGGTGGACCGCGTCGGAATGCTCAAGAAATACGCCCAGCGCATTTCCCGCAACCGCCCGGCCCAGCGCGAGGAAGTCCTGTGGCTGCTGCGTCACCACGCGGCGTCCTTGGTCCAACGCTATGGGGTGCGCACGTTGGCGCTGTTCGGGTCGGTCGCCCAGGGGCGCAGCCGCCGCGAAAGCGACGTCGATCTGCTGGTCCAGTTCGAGCCCGGTCGCCCGACCGGCATGTTGGAGTTCGTCGATTTGAAAGGCTGGCTGGAAAGCGTCCTCGGCCGTCCGGTGGACTTGGTTACGCCGGCCAACCTCAAGCCACGCATCCGCGAACGCATCCTGCGGGAGGCGATTGATGTCCTATAAGGACTGGCGGGTCCGCATCGACGACATGCTCGAAGCCATTAACCGCTGTATGGACTACGTGAATGGCCTGAGTGAGCAGGCGTTCATGGCCGACGCCAAAACCGTGGACGCGGTGGCCCGCAACCTGGAAATCATCGGCGAGGCGGCCAACAAGATCCCCACCCCGGTCGAGGACGCGCACCCCCTGGTGCCGTGGCGGCGGCTGGCCGACATTCGCCACGTTCTGATCCACGAATATCATTCCGTGGACGCCGATATCCTGTACCGCACCGTCCTCAACGACCTGCCGCCCCTGGTGGTCCAGTTGCAGGCCGTGCTGGAGGACGAGTCGCTGCCCGAAGGCATGGAATGACCTCCGTCCTCATCACCGGCGCATCGTCGGGCATCGGGGCGGCGCTGGCGTTGGCCTATGCGGCGCCCGGCGTACGGCTGGCCCTGTGCGGCCGCGACGCCGAACGGCTGGAGGACACGGCGGTGCGCTGCCGGGCTGCGGGGGCGGATGTGGCCTGCCGGGTGCTTTGTGTC
>LAEA01000028.1 GCA_000961745.1 Rhodospirillaceae bacterium BRH_c57
GACCGCCACAGCGCCGTGGACCGCCGAGCAGGACCCGGCCGACGCCGAAGCCCGCATCCGCGCCGCCATCGCGTTCATCCTGGCCGGCGACATCTTTCAGGCCAACGTCACCCAACGGTTTCTCGCCACCCTGCCGACAGGCCTTGACGCGTTCACCCTGTACCGCCGCCTGCGTACCCTGTCACCGGCCCCGTTCGCGGCCTGTGCCAGCTTTGGCGGGGCGCACCTGCTGTCGGCCTCGCCCGAGCGGTTCCTGCGCATCGAGCCCGGCGGGCGGGTCGAAACCCGGCCGATCAAGGGCACCCGGCCGCGCGGCGCCACCCCGGCCGAGGATGCCGCCCTGGCGGCCGAGCTTCTGGCCTCGGACAAGGACCGGGCCGAGAATCTGATGATCGTCGATCTCATGCGCAACGACCTCGCGCGGGTGTGCCGTGTCGGGTCGGTTGCCGTGCCGGTGCTCAACGGCTTGGAGACGTTCGCCAGCGTCCATCATCTGGTGTCGGTGGTCGAAGGCGTGCTGGAGGACGGGCGCGGCCCGGTCGATCTGCTGCGCGCCGCGTTCCCCGGCGGGTCCATCACCGGGGCGCCCAAGATCCGCGCCATGGAGATCATCAACGGCCTCGAACCGGCGCGGCGCGGCCTCTACTGCGGCACCCTGTTCCGGTTGGGCGGCGACGGGGCGTTCGATTCGTCCATCCTCATCCGCTCCCTGGTCGTCGGCCGCATGGGTCGTGTGGCAGCCCAGGCCGGCGGCGGCATCACCGCCGACAGCGACCCCGCCGCCGAAGTCGCCGAGGCAAAAGTCAAAGCCGCTCCCCTGCTGGCCGCCCTGGCCGGGCGTTGACGGAGGGGTACGTTCTGGAAAAGGCGGGCTGGAAAAGGCGGGCTGCCGCCCCCTCCAGGCTGGCGGCAGCCATCCGCAATAGCGGATCAATAGTGCACAAAAAAGCAGTCCGCTTTACACGAACTGCCGCACCCACTGGAGCAACCCGCCCAGAGGCATCGCGCCGCTGGTGCGGGCGATTTCCTGGCCGCGGTGGACCAGCACCATGGTGGGGATGGAGGTGATGTGGAACTGCTGGGCCAGGGCTGGTTCGGCCTCGGTATCGACCTTGGCCAAGCGCACCGCCGGTTCAAGCTGGGCGGCGGCCTTCTCGAACACCGGGGCCATGGTGCGGCACGGGCCACACCATGCCGCCCAGAAGTCGATCAGCAGCGGAATGTCCGACGACTCCAGATGCCGTCTGGCGACCACCCCACTCAAGGCGAGGGGGTGGCCGGTGAACAGCGGCTGCCCGCACTTGCCGCACTTGCCTTTGTCGGCTGGCTTGTCGGCCGGCACGCGGTTGGTGGCCGCGCAGTGCGGGCAAACGATCTGGCGGGCCGTCACCGCAGTCATTTACGCAGCCCTCCGGCCCGGCGCCTGATCGGGTGCTGGCAGGCTGGCGGCGTGGCCGATGAGCGCCGCGTGGACACCGCGCTTCTCCTCCTTCACGAGGTCGCGGATGCGGGCCTCCAGCTTTTGCAGGGCGCGGGCTTCGATCTGGCGGACGCGTTCGCGGGACAGGCCGTAGTCCTCGCCCAGCGACTCCAGGGTGACCGGCTCTTCGATCAGCCGGCGCTGGGTGATGATGTGGCGTTCGCGCTCGTTGAGCACGTCCAGCGCCGTGTGAACCAGGATGCGGGAGCGGTCGCGCGTCTGGCTGGCCTCCAGCATTTCCTCCTGGTTGGGGCCGGTGTCGGGCAGCAGATCGACCCGTTCGGCGTCGCCGTCCTCGCCAATCGGCGCGTTGAGCGAGCGGTCCCGCGATTGCAGGCGCGCATTCATGGCGTGCACGTCGGACTTCTTGACCTGGAGCGTGTCGGCGATCTGGGTGGCGTGCTCGTCGGTCAGGCCGCCGCCGTCCTCATAGGACCCAAGCTGCGCCTTCATCTTGCGCAGGTTGTAGAAGATGCGCTTCTGCGTGGACACGGTGCCGATCTTGACCAGTGACCACGAGTTCAGGATGTACTCGTTGATCGACGCCTTGACCCACCACATCGCATACGTGGACAGGCGGAAGCCCTTTTCGGGCTCGAACTTCTTGACGGCCTTCATCAGGCCGAGGTTGCCCTCGGCGATCACGTCGGCCATGGGCAGGCCATAACGGCGGTAGCCCATGGCGATCTTTGCCACAAGACGCAGGTGGCTGGTCACCAGCTCGTGGGCGGCGGTGACGTCGTCCTCATCGTGAAAACGCTTGGCCAGCCGGTATTCCTGGTCCGGTTCGAGCAGCGGGAAGCGCTTGATCTGGTTCAGATAGGCGCTGAGTCCAGACTCGGGGCTGGGAATCGGAAGCGTGGCAGCGGTCATCGACAGTCTCCTCCTCGGAAAGAACCGAGCTTGCATTGGGTGGGGAACCGGCCCAGGCCGAGCCCCCTGTAGGAAAGCACGCTTAAGCGGCCCGTGCGGTCGTGATCGGAACGGTGCGCGGCGTGACAGCCTTGGGCACCTCGCGGGCCAGAGTCACGGTCAGCAAGCCGTTGGAAAGCGCGGCCCCGCTGACCTTCACGTGGTCGGCGAGATGGAACCGGCGCATGAAATCGCGCTGTGCAATGCCTCGATAGAGTACCGCAGCACCTTCTGACGACGGGGCGTCGGCCTGCTTGCGGCCGGTGATCGTCAGGACGGCGTCGTTGACCTCGATGTCGAGGTCGGCGGCGTCGAACCCGGCGACGGCCAGCGTGACGGCATAGGCGTCACTGCCGGTCTTGACGATGTCGTAAGGCGGGAACGCGCCCGAATCACCGGGACCGGCGGTCTTGGCCGCACGCGCGAGGCGCTCGAAACCGATGCAGGACCGATTGAGGGGCGAAAAGTCGATACCAGTCATGTCACACATCCTCCTCATGAGCGATGTCACTGCGCAGGCGCAGCGGCGCTTGGGGGATGGTGTGGAGACCGGCTTCCGGACGCACCAATGGCCGTGGGGCCTGGGCGTCGTGGGGCTGCCTGTGCAGCCCTTGCTCCGCTTCGGAGCGCAGGGGGGACTCCCCCTGGGAAACCAGCCGCAACATTCGTCACGGCGACTGCGAGACCCTTGTGCCCTCCCGTTCGGGACCGGCCAGCCTTGCAGCCCTTGCCATGGCGCTCCCTGAGCCACCACGTTCTGCACGTCCTCGGGCTCGCCACATGCGCAACCCGACTCAAGCCCGCAAACGTACGGCGCCCGAGATCAGAATGGTGCCTCAGTCCGCCCGCCATGTCAAGGCCGGAAAAACATACTCCCAAGCTGCGGTAAGGCCCGGAAAACAGCCGGCTTTCGTGGTGTCACCACGTGTATCCGGCCTCCGTTAACCCCTTTTCCAGACTCTAATACCAGCTTACGGCGCCCGTTCGGCCAGAGCCCGTTCAACCAGGATCGCCTGGGTGAACTCGTCGTTAGTCGCGGCATAGGTCAGGTCCGGGCGCATCGCCCACAGCGCCATCTGGAAGTACAGCGGCACCACCCCCAGGTCGGCGGCGGCGCGGCGCGAGGCCTCGGCAAGGGCCGCCTCGCGGTCGGCCGGATCGAAGGTGGCAACGGCAGCCGTCACCGCGTCGTCAAGAACCGGGTTGCTGTAGTGCCCGAAGTTTGACACCCCCGTGCCCGCCTCCATGTCGCGGGTGCCGAGCAGGCCGCGCAGGGTGTAAGACGCCTCACCGGTCCCGGTTCCCCAGCCGGCCAGACGCAGGGCGAACTCACCCTTGGCGGCACGGTCGAAAAACTCACCACCGGGGAAAAACTCGGTGTGGGTCTGGATGCCCACCCCGGTCAGCATCAGGGCGATGGCGCTGCACACCTGCTCGTCGTTGACGTAGCGCTGGCGGGTGCAGTTGAGCGTGGTGCGGAACCCGCCCGGATAACCCGCCTCGGCCAGCAGGGCGCGCGCGCCTGCCGGATCGAACGGCATGGGGGCCAGATCGGGGGCCGCCCCGAACAGGCCGGGCAGGACCACCTGGGCCGCCTCCACCCCCTGGCCTTCCAGGCTGTCGCGGACCAGGGCGGCGCGATTGATGGCCTGGGCCACCGCCCGGCGTACCTTCAGATCGCGGAATGGATTGGCGACCAGCGGCCCGCCATCGGCTGCCGTCGTGCCGGGCGGCACCTCCTGCCCCACATCGAACCCCAGGTAGATGATGCGCGAGGTCGGGGTGCCGACGACGCGCAGCAGGCTTGAGGCCTCCAGCCGCTCGACATCGGCTGGCGGCACGGTGTCGATGACATCCACCCGGCTGTCGTACAGGGCGGCGATGCGGTCGGCGTCATCGGGGATGGCGCGCAGTTCGACGGTGTCCCAGGTGACCTCACCGCCCCACCACGCCGCGTTGCGGGACAGGCGGACGGAGTGGCCCTTGTCCCACGACTCGAAGCGGAACGGCCCGGTGCCGACCATGGCCGCGCCACTCTCGAAGTCGGCCGTCGAGGCGTCTTCCAGGCGGGCCGGGATGATAACGATCTGGTTGACCGTGTGGGGCAGCAGGGGCGCTGGCGCGCGGGTCGTGATGCGCAACGTGAGGGGGGCCACGGGCTGCATGTCGGCGATCACGCGGGCAAAGAACGAGATTGAGGAATGGCCGGTCATGCGTACCGCCCGCCGCCAGCTTGCGATGACGTCGGCGGTGGTCAGCGGGCTGCCGTCGTGGAAGGTCACGCCGGGCCGCAGGTCGAATTCCCAGGTCAGCGGATCGACCAGCCGCCACGCCACGGCGAGCCCCGGCACCAACCGCTGGCTCGCTCCCTGGTGGACGAGGCGGTCGAACACATGCGCCGCCATCATCAGGTTGGGGCCGTAGTTCTGGTAATGCGGGTCAAGCGAGGTGGCCGCCGCCCGCTGTGCGATGACCAGATCCGCCGCCGGGTCCTGGGCCTTGCCCGGACTTGCAAACACCAGACTTCCCGCAACCACCGCCGCCAGCAGACCAAGACGCGTCATGGGATCCTCCGATTTTTGCATCTGCACACGGAGCATATCTGAAAACGCCCACCAGAAAATGCCCACCAGAAAATGCCCAAAGGTGGTGCTCCTGCTCCGGCTGGAGCATTGCCCACCCCCGCAGGGTCTGGCGCACAGTCGGAAATCACATGGACAAGGAGGCAACCGCGATGGCGGAACCGGAAGAGACCCTTGACGATCCGACCGTCGCTGACGTGTTCGCGCTGGGAACCCTGCGCCTTGAGGCCGAGACTTTCACGTCCCTGGGTGGCTTCAAGGCCGAGTCGCTGGGCGGTATCGCGTCCAACGGGGCCGGGATCCGCCTACCGTTCGGGGCAGAGGGAGCGGCGCCGGACGCCTCGGCCACCGCCTCGACCGCCTTTGCCGGAGCCAGCGGGACCTATGCCATCTCAGTGCGCTACTTCGACGAGGGCGACGGTCAGGCGGGCCTGTCCCTGGCCGTCAACGGCGCCGCCCAGGCCAGTTGGACCCTGGACGCTGTCGGCATGGGATGGACACCCGATTCCGGCAATGGGCGCACCTATGCCCTGTCCGGTGTCAGCCTGAACACCGGGGACACGATCACCCTGACCGGCACCCGCGACGGCGAAGAATACGCCCGCGTCGATTACGTGGAGTTCATCCCCGAAAGCGCCGCGCTCCCCGAGGATCCCCCTCCGGAGGACCTCCCGCCAGTAGACCCTCCGCCAATAGACCCTCCGCCAGTAGACCCTCCTCCAGTAGACCTTCCCCCCGCCGATGTGCAGACTTTGCGCCTTGAGGCCGAGACTTTCACGTCCTTGGGCGGTTTCCGGGCCGAGTCGCTGGGCGGTATCGCGTCCAACGGGGCCGGGATCCGCCTACCGTTCGGGGCAGAGGGAGCGGCGCCGAACGCCTCGGCCACTGCCTCGACCGCCTTTACCGGGGCCAGCGGGACCTATGCCATCTCAGTGCGCTATTTCGACGAGGGCGACGGTCAGGCGGGCCTGTCCCTGGCCGTCAACGGCGCCGCCCAGGCCAGTTGGACCCTGGACGCTGTCGGCATGGGATGGACACCCGATTCCGGCAATGGGCGCACCTATGCCCTGTCCGGTGTCAGCCTGAACACCGGGGACACGATCACCCTGACCGGCACCCGCGACGGCGAAGAATACGCCCGCGTCGATTACGTGGAGTTCATCCCCGAAAGCGCCGCGCTCCCCGAGGATCCCCCTCCGGAGGACCTCCCGCCAGTAGACCCTCCGCCAATAGACCCTCCGCCAGTAGACCCTCCTCCAGTAGACCTTCCCCCCGCCGATGTGCAGACTTTGCGCCTTGAGGCCGAGACTTTCACGTCCTTGGGCGGTTTCCGGGCCGAGTCGCTGGGCGGTATCGCGTCCAACGGGGCCGGGATCCGCCTACCGTTCGGGGCAGAGGGAGCGGCGCCGAACGCCTCGGCCACTGCCTCGACCGCCTTTACCGGGGCCAGCGGGACCTATGCCATCTCAGTGCGCTATTTCGACGAGGGCGACGGTCAGGCGGGCCTGTCCCTGGCCGTCAACGGCGCCGCCCAGGCCAGTTGGACCCTGGACGCTGTCGGCATGGGATGGAC
>LAEA01000022.1 GCA_000961745.1 Rhodospirillaceae bacterium BRH_c57
CGCATCGGGGCACGCACGATCAGCGCCCTATGGGAGGCTGTCGGCAGCATCTGCGACCTGTACTCCCCCGAGGAATGCTGGAACTACCTCAGGCATGCTGGGTATGCGTCAGAATAAGCGCACGACGCTCTAGTGCTTGTGGGCTGATCGGCCCCTGAACCACAAAGAGCAGGGAGGCGGCCGTCGCTCCCCCACGAAGTCCGGCCGCCTCCCGCTCACCCTCGGTTAGGAGGGTTCTGGGATCCCGCCGGGCAGCCAAAGGCCGGGCGGGAGAAACTGAGGTCGGGAGGCGGCCGTCGCTCCCCCACGAAGTCCGGCCGCCTCCCACTCACCCTCCGTTAGGAGGATGCCGGGGTCGCACCGGACAGGCCGGGAACGGCCTCGTCCAGAGCGACGAAGAGGGGGGTGATGCCGGCCTCGATGAGGAACTTCTGCTCCATGCGTGTGAGCATGTTGGCCTCCTCCGTCTGGGGCGGCAGCACCGCGAAATGGGGACCCTTGGACCGCTTGATGATCTGGCGGGCGAAGGTGCGCAGCATCTGGTCGTAGAACCGGCAGCCCAGGAACAGGAAACCACGCTCGGTCCGCAGGTCCTTGACCATCGGGGGGATGGGCGTCTGGATGTCGATTTCAGTCAGCACCTCGACGTAATCGCTGTCCGAGATCAGGACGTTGTTGACCGGCACCGATGACCCGTGCGGCTTATAGAGGATGGTGGTCCAATCGCCGGTCGCCTCGTCGGCGCATTCCACGCCATCACGCTGGAACGTCTTCCACCAGATTTCCCGCCACTCGCCGTTGCGGGTGATGCCCTGCACCTGGCCCCAGTCCCGCCGCCCGGCCTCTTCGAGGGCGCGCGCCATGGTGCCGTCGTACCAGGTATCGACGATCAGCGGCGCGGTCTCCAGGCCGGCCAGCCAGCGGTGGACCGGGCCGGGTTCAGGCGTGGTGGCGAACATGGCCGCCATCATCTTTTCCAGAGTCTGGCGGTGGCGCTTGGTTTCGATGTACTGCGCGGCCGACCACATGTTGTTGCGAATGCGGCCGGGGATGCCGACCTGGGAGGCCAGCACGGCGGCCAGCCCACGCGGCGACACCGGAACCGGGCAGCTTTCCGCGCTTCCCAGGACACCGGGCCCCAGGAAGGGCACCAGCCGTCCCCCGGCAACGTCCTTGCCAATGGCATTCAGGCGCGCGGTCATGTCGGGCGTGATGGCATTCATGGGGTGCGGCTCCTCAGCGTTTGTGGGTCACTCGTCGTCGCCCAGCTTGCGGGCCTCGACGGTGATGGGCAGGCGGGTGTCGGCGGCCAGTTCGGGCATCTGGAACCGCCAGCCGTTGGACAGCTTGATGATGCCGCCCCACACATGCGGGGTGTCCTGCTCGACCACCTTTTCCTCCATGTCCTTTTTGGGAATGTAGGCTTCGTAGGCGTCCCCGACCTTGCGGATGGTGACCTTCATGGCGTCTTCTCCTCCTGCTCCACGAGCTTCAGTTCCCTGGCCCTCATGCCGACCATCCGGCCGGTTTCGGGGAAGTCGATGCCGTAGATCCAGTACTTCTGAAGGAAGGTCCCGATGGAGGCCACGTAGCCCACGTCCCCTTTCTTCACCAGGATCTCCCCGATCTCCATGCCAGGGAAGGTGCCGTCATTGCGCACCTGCTTGGTCGAAACCACCTTTTGGCCGTAGCCGTAGGTCGGGTCTTCGTTGATCTCGATGGTGTCGTCGGCTTCACCCAGCATGATCAGCTCCCGGTTCATGGAGGCGGCGCCGCGCCTCGGCCCTCACATCGTCGTCACTGTCGGCCGCCAGAGCCTCCAGGGCGGAGGTCGGGGCCCGGCTGGCCACCATGTGGCGGACCCGCCAGTCTTCGTCATCGGCCAGGGCGACCAGTTGTTCGGGCGTCAGGCGCTCCGCCACGTCCAGGCGGACCCTCGGCTCGACATCCCAGGCCATAGCCACCAACCAATCCTCGCCGATGCGTTGGGCGATCAGGCGGCGTACCTCGGGGTCGGCGTCGTGCATCATCAGGGGCAACAGGTCCGGCGGCAGGCGCCGCGCCACCATCAGGCGCACCAGATACTCGCGGTCCCCGATCAGCGGGACCAAATCCGCCCCCTCCAGCCGGCTTGCCACAGCGGCGCGGACCTTGGCTTCCGGGTCGTTTCGCATCTCCTTGCAGCGGCTGACCGGCAGCCTCAGGAGGGCGGCGATGCGGACCTCCGGCTCGGAGTCGGCCAGCAGATCGGCCAGCCGGAACACCGTGGCATAGCGGGAGGCGATGGCCCGGACCTCGAAGTACGGATGGTCCAGATAGTCGTCGGCCACCGTCCGATGCCGCTGAAAGAACCGCAGCACCCGCCGCGCGTAGCGGTCCTGAACGCAGGTCTCGCCAGGTCGGCACTCCCCGGATGCCAGCCACGCATGGTGGCTGCATCCGGCGCAGTCGATCGCGATCCCTTGCCAATCCAGGCATTCGGTGGGGGCGCTCATGACCTGCCGTCCCGCTACGCCCTGCCCCTGGGCTTAGGCCGGAATGCAGGTATCGTCGACCGGGCACACCGACACGCACATGGGCACGTCGGAATGCCCTTCGCACTCGGTGCACTTGTCGGCGAGGATGATGTAGGTGTCGCCCTTCATGCGGATGGCGGTGTTGGGGCACTCGAACTCGCAAGCGCCGCACACGGTGCACTGGCTGGTGACGATCTTGTAGGCCATGGTGGTTCTCCTGTCTGAGCTTCCGGTTTTAGCTTCCAGCTTTTTTTGGGTGGGAATTAGGCCCGAGCCTTTTCTTCCCTTTGCCCGGCCTGCGCGGCGTACCAGGCGCCGACCGAGGATTCGATGTAGTCAAAGGCCCATTCATCGAGGACCGGGATGCCCTCGGCGGCCAAGCGGTCGCGCGGGCAGTCACCGATCTTGGCGACCAGCACGGCATCCACGCCGCGCAGGGCCTCGATGACAATTTCCAGGCGGTCGTCCTCGCCATAGCCGCCGACGCAGTAGTTGTCGGCCCGGCGATGGCCGGAGAAGCGCACGCCCATGGCGTCCACCTCGAACACCTGGAACTCGGTGGCGTGGCCGAAGTGCTGGTTGATGCGCCCGCCGCCCTTGGTGGCGATGGCGACCAGCTTCTTTTCGGCCGCCACGGTGGTGGCCAGTTCCGCCTTGGTCGCCTCGGTGGCGCGGCGGCGGTCGGCCCGCTCCTGCTCCACGACTTCGCGGTACAGACGGCGCTTTTCCGGGTCGTACTCGATGGTCTCGGGCAGTTTGTCGAGGGTGAACTCCTGGCCGCGATCCTCGCCCAGCAGGCCAACCGCGTCGGCCCGGCACTGGCGGCAGTGGCGCATCAGGTTGGCCCCGCCAGCAACAGCGTCCTGAAGCTCCTTCAGTTCGGCGGCCTTGGGTCCGCGTTGGCCGGACAGGCCAAAGGCCGTGCCGTGCGCCGGGTCGGAAATCAGCGGCATGATGTTGTGCAGGAAGGCGCCCCGCTCCTTGACGGCGGCGTTGACCTCCTGAAGGTGCTGGTCGTTGATGCCAGGGATCATGACCGAGTTGATCTTGACCAGGATGCCTTTGGCGACCAGCCGCTCCAGCCCGTCAAGCTGACGTTCGAGCAGGATTTGCGCCGCATCACGCCCGGTCCACCGCTTGCCCTTGTAGAAGATCCAGGGGTAGATCATCGCCCCGATCTCGGGGTCGAGGGCGTTGAAGGTGATGGTGACGTGGTCGATGTTGTGCTGGGCGATGTCGTCCACCACTTCCGGCAGGGCCAGACCGTTGGTGGAGATGCAGAATTTGATATCGGGCAGGGTCTTTTCGACCAGCTCGAAGGTCTTGCGGGTCTTGCGCCAGTCATAGACAGCATCGCCGGGACCAGCCACGCCAAGCACCGAAAGCTGCGGCACTTCGTTGGCGACGGCGATCACCTTGCGGGCGGCATCCTCGGGCGACAGGCGCTCGGACACCACGCCGGGCCGGCTTTCGTTGGCGCAGTCGTATTTGCGGTTACAGTAGTTGCACTGGATGTTGCACGCCGGAGCCACCGCCACATGCATCCGCGCAAAGTAGTGGTGCGCTTCTTCGCTGTAGCACGGGTGGTCCTTGATCTTGGCCCAGATGTGGTCGGGCATGTCGCCCTGGGCGTCGGAAGTTCCACAGCTCGACGTCGAGCAACCGCCCTTCTCCATGGCGGCGCGCATATCGGCGGCCGACGTGCTTCCGCTGGTGGCGATGGCATCAAGCGAGATCACCTGGCTCACGGCGCGTCTCCTTCCTCGGTTCAGGACAGGAGGCACCTTGCAAGGCGGATGCCAGTTTACGAAGTGAGGGTTTTCAAGGGGTTGACCGCTGTGGCGCTGTGTCCGACACCCGACACTGTGTCAGGTGTCGGACAGGGTCAGATGCGCTTCACGTCGATGTTGTACTTCTTGAGCGCGTAGCCGACCTGACGCGGGGTCAGACCCAGGATGCGCGCCGCCTTGGCCTGCACCCACCCGGCCCGCTCCATGGCCGAAATCAGGCGGTCGCGCTGCGGCACGGTAGCCCCACCGGTCAGAGGCTCGGCATCAGGGCCAGCGTCGAAATCGTCGTCGAATCCCTCATCGTCGGCCGGAGCCTGCGTGACGGCGGCAGGAGGAACCGGTGCCCTGGCCGGCGTGCGTGAGCGGCCCAGCCCACCCACCGGCGCCGCGGTGCCGTCCAGGCTCCACAGCACCGCCGACAGACAGTTGTCGCGCTGGCACGGCAGGTCCACGTCACGGATGGTTTCCCCCCGCGTCATGGTGGCGACCCGCTGCACGCAGTTTTCCAGTTCACGGACGTTGCCGGGGAAATGGCAGTTGGCGAACACGTTCATCGCCTCGGGCGCGATGGCGAGCTTGCGGCCATTGTCCTCGTTGAAACGATCCAGAAAAAAGCGGGTCAGCTTGGGAATGTCGCCTTCGCGCTCACGCAGGGCCGGCAGGAACACCGGCACCACGTTGATGCGGTAATAGAGGTCGGCGCGGAAGTCACCCTTGGCGACGGCTTCCTCAAGGTTCTTGTTGGTGGCCGAGATCAGGCGCACGTCCACCCGGATGGTCTTGTTGCCGCCGACCCGCTCGAACTCGCCTTCCTGGAGGATGCGCAGCAGCTTGGCCTGAAAGGACGGCGAGATTTCGCCGATTTCGTCCAGGAACAACGTGCCCCCGGCGGCCTGTTCAAAGCGGCCCTTGCGTTCACTGGTGGCGCCGGTGAAGGAACCTTTCTCGTGCCCGAAGAGTTCGGATTCCAGCAGCGTTTCGGGCAGCGCGGCGCAGTTCACCTTGATGAACGGGCGGTCCTTGCGCGGGCTGAGGGCATGGACGGCGCGGGCCACCAGTTCCTTGCCGGTACCGCTTTCGCCCCGCAACAGCACGGTGGAGCGGCTGGGCGCCACCAGACGGATTTCGCTGAACACCCGCTGCATGGCCGGGCTGTCGCCGATGATCTCGGCCACGCCGGCTTCGAGTTCCATCTTGGTTTCGTGCTCCAGGGCCTTTTGCAGGCGGGCACGTTCTTCCAACAGGCGTTCGCGGTCGCTGGCCACCGACTGGTGCAGGCGCACCGTCTGGGCCATCAGGTTGGCGATCATGGTCAGGAACCGCACGTCGGTCTCGAACGAGAACCGGACGCCGCCATCCCACGGCCGTTCAATCGACAGCGCGCCATAGGTGCGGTCGCTGCCCTTGATCGGCACGGCGATGATGGAAACCACCTCCGCCCCCTCAACCGGGGGCAGATAGTCGGCGAACAGTGGATCCTCGTGGGCGTTGCTGATGACCGACGGCATGGAGGTATCGACCACCCGGCGCAGGGCCTGTAGCGGATAGGTGCACGCCCCGCGCCTGAGGGCGTCACGCGACAGCCCGTTGACGGCGGCAAGGTGGACCTCACCCCGCCCGTCCGACAGCGCGACCACGCCGCGCCGCATTTGAAGGTACGACGACAGCAGGTTCAGGACGTCGTGAAACGTCTTCTCCAGATCCAGCGACGAGGACAGGATCTTGCTGATCTCGTAGAGGCTTATGAGGGAGAGGGCACTGCTGCCAACATCTTCACCGCGCATGGGGAAGCTCCAGACTGCCCGTTAAATGGGCAAAAATCATCTACTCATTATTGATGATTATATATTAGGCTACGCTGCACTGCAACCGAAGAGAATCCACAGCCGCCCTCCTCAATGCTCCGCAGCTTGGTCGAGCAGCCAGGAAACGCACCACCGCATGACGGACGGCGCGATGAACAGGCGCAACGCCCCGCCCTCCAAGGATTGTACCACCACCGCCACGCCGGCCAAGGTGGTCCGTGCGCACCGGCCCGGCGGCAGGGCGCGCGGATGCAGATCCAGCGGGCAGCCACGGGCAAGAACTTCGCGCGCCAGGGGGCCGGACAGGTCGAGCACGGCATGGGCATCGCTGACATCAATCACGGCGGCGGCCATCCCCTCCAGGGCGGCGACCAGGCTGCGCAAGACGGTTTCCTCGCGGCCGGACGGCAGAACGGCCAGCCACGCGTCGGCCTCCAGGCGCAGCAGATGGCACCCCTCGCCGCCCTGCACCCCCTCGGCCGGCGCAATGTCCAGAACCCGCGCCACAGCGCCCGTAAACGCCGCGTCATCAGCCGCCCCCCGCAGGAGCAACAGGCCCGGAAACGGCACCTCGGCAATGCGCAAACCGGGCGGCAGGGCCTTCAAGTCCTGGGCCAGCCCGCCGAGCGGGCCACGGCGTATCGGGCCACCGGCCGGAGGAGCCGGAAAACGCAGCGGATCAGCCATCGCGGCGCCTCCCCTCGGGGTCAAAGAACACGGGTTCGGCAACCACCGCCGTCACCGTGCGCGGGCCAAGCGGGGCATGGATCTTTTCCCCGGTGCGGGCCCGTCCGTCGGCCAGCAGAGCCAACGCGATGGACCGCCCCAGGGTCGGGCTGTAGCAGCTTGAGGTAACGTGCCCCAGCACCGGAACGGCCACCAGGACAGGAAACTCGGCCACGCGCTCGGCGGTCAGGGCGGCACCTTCGGGCAGGACCACACGGGGGTCCTCGGTCAGCAGGCCGACCAGTTCCCGGCGCCCCGTCCCGGTCCCCGACTTCCCAACAACCCGTTCCAATGCAGCCCGACCAACGAAGTCGCCCTTGCCCATATCGACCAGCCGGGCATAGCCCAAATCATGCGGCGTGGTGTCGCTGTCGGTGTCCTGGACCGGCAGGATGAAGCCCTTTTCGGCTCGCAGCACCTCCATGGCGCCCAGCCCGAGCGGGGTGACCCCGAACGCTGCGCCAGCCTCCAGCGCGGCCTGCCACACGGCCATGCCGCGCGACCATGGCACCAGGATCTCGAAGCTCAGTTCGCCGGTGAAGCCGATGCGCGCCACGCGGCCCGGCACCCCGGCCACCGCCGCGTCCTGCACCGTCATGAACGGAAAGGCCCGCGCGCCCAGGTACAGGTCCGGAGCCAGCCGCCCCAGCACATCGCGGCAGCGCGGCCCGGTGAGCAGGATGGTCGCCCAGTGTTCCGTCACGTCGGACACGAACACCCGCAATTCCGGCCACGCGGCGCGGCAGGCCTTGAGGTGCCCGATCACGGTGGCCGCGC
>LAEA01000134.1 GCA_000961745.1 Rhodospirillaceae bacterium BRH_c57
GTCCTGGAGTGGCTGGCCCCCAACCTCGCCCAGGTCGGCGGCACCCTGGTCCAGGCCGAAGACGAACTGGCCTCCATCACCATGTGCCTGGGCGGATCGTTTGGCGGGGTGCCCAGCCTGACCGCCACGTCCGGCCCAGGCCTCGCCCTGATGACCGAGGCTTTGGGCCTGGGCGTGGCGTCGGAAACGCCGGTGGTGGTGATCAACGTGATGCGCGGTGGCCCGTCCACCGGCATCCCGACCAAGTCGGAACAATCCGACCTCAACATCGCAGTTTATGGCCTGCACGGCGACGCGCCGCACATCGTGACCGCGCCGACCTCCATCGCCGACTGCCTGTTTACCGCCCAGTGGTCGGTGTACCTGGCCGAGAGCCTTCAGGTACCGACCATCATGCTGTCGGACCAGGCCATGGGGCAGTCCCGCGCCATCATCGACAAGCCGGCCGACCTCGCCTTCGTCGGCAAGCGCCTGCGCGCCGAGGCGACCGAAGGCGTGCCCTACCAACGCTACGCCGTGACCGCTGACGGCGTGTCACCCATGGCCGTGCCCGGCACGCCCGGCTGCGAATACACCGCCGATGGCCTGGAACACAGTCCGCGCGGCACGCCGTCCACCCAGGCGCAGCACCACGCGGACCAGCTCGACAAGCGCCAGCGCAAGCTGACGGACTTCGACTACGGCGACGCCTGGGCGCATCACGAGACGTTTGGCACGGGCGAAACCGACTTGGCTGTCATCACCTTCGGGTCGGTCACCGAACCGGTGCGCGAGGCCCTGGTCCGCGCCGCCGAGGACGGTATCTCCTGCCGCCTGATCGCGCTGCGCCTGCTGTCGCCGGCCCAGCCGCAGCGCATGGCGGCCGCCCTGGACGGCATCAAGCGCCTGCTGGTCGTCGAACAGAACCACATGGCGCAGTTCCACGCCCTGTTGCGCGCCTACTACGACCTGCCGCCCGCCGTGAAGACCCTGCACCGCCCCGGCCCGCTGGCCCTGCGCCCACACGAGATCGTGGCCGCCCTGGGCGACTGGACCTAAGCTTCTCCCTCGGCCTGGAAAGAGTTCGCCATGGATGCCAAGCCCACTGCCCCCGGCACCGGTTCGTTGAAGGCGCAGGACTACAAATCGGACCTCAAGCCGGTGTGGTGCCCCGGCTGCGGGGACTTTGCCGTGCTGTCGGCCATCACCAAGGCCCTGGCTGAGTTGCAGGTCCCGCGCGAGGATGCCGCCGTGGTGTCGGGCATCGGGTGCTCGTCACGCATCCCGGCCTATACCTCCGTCTACGGCTTCCACTCCATCCACGGGCGGGCGCTGCCCATCGCCACCGGCCTTAAGGCGGCGCGGCCGGATCTGACGGTGTTTTGCGCGGGGGGTGACGGCGACGGGTTTTCCATCGGCGGCAACCACTTCATCCATGCCTGCCGGCGCAACGTGGACCTGACCTACATCGTCATGGACAACGAAGTCTATGGCATGACCAAGGGGCAGGCCTCGCCGACCACCGAACCCGACTGGACAGGGTCCAAGCTGACCCCCCAAGGTCCCGGCGTGGCGCCCTTCCAACCGCTGGAGATCGCCCTGTCGGCCGGCGCCAACTTCATCGCACGCGGGTTTTCGGGCGACCCCAACTTCGTGGTGCGCCTGATTGTTGAGGCGGTGCGGCATCCCGGTTTCTCGCTGGTCCAAGTGCTCAGCCCCTGCGTGACCTTCCGCCCCGAACAGCGGGCGTGGAAGGAAACCACCCATGCCGACTGGGCGCCGGAGGCCGCCAGCACAGACCGCCGCGAGGCCTTCCTGAGGCTGCTCGACGACGACGGGTTCACCACCGGGGTTCTCTACAAGGGCCACAACCCGGTGTTCGCCCCGCCGCACCCGTCGTCGGCCAATCTGGCCGATCTGGAAAAGGGGTTCGCTCTATGAACAGCCTCGCCGAGTTCCTGGCCCACGCCATCACCCTCGAAGACGAGTCGGCCCACCGTTTCGACGAACTGGCCGACGCGCTGGAGGTTCACCACAACGGCGATGTGGTGGAGCTGTTCCGCAAGATGGCGCACTACTCCCGCCTCCACCTGGCCGACGCCCGCAAGCGCGCCGAGGGCATGGACCTGCCCCATATCGCGCCGTGGGACTACAAGTGGCCCGGCGCCGAAAGCCCCGAAACCATCGAGGTATTCGACGCCCACTACAAGATGACGCCGTTTCACGCCCTGACCGCCGCTCTGGACAGCGAAAAGCGCGGCCAAGCGTTTTATGCCGATGTGGCCGAGACGGCCAAGGATGCCACCCTCCGCGCCCTGGCCGCCGAATTCGCCGCCGAGGAGGGCGACCACGTCAACCTCCTGCAAAGCTGGCTCGCCCGCACGCCGCCGCCTGACGATCATTGGTCAGAGGATATGGACCCGCCGGCCGCAGTGGATTAGTCTTAGAGTAATTACGTGTATCGCCCGGCCGCCTGCCGCCCTTCGCTCCCCCAGGGCTGCGCCGCAGGCACCGGCCGGTTGTCGTCATGTCCCGATCCTTTGATCATCCTTTGGGGAGCATCCCATGCAGTCAGTTGAGGAATTCCTCGCCCACGCCATCCGCCTGGAAGAAGAAGCCGCCCTGCGCTTCGACGAACTGGCCGAGGCCTGCCTGACCAACGGCAATGCCGAGGTCGCCGCCTTCTTCCGCCAGATGGCCGAGTTCTCCCGCCTCCACCTGGCCGACGCCCGCAATCGCGGCGGTTTCCGCGACCTGCCCGTTCTGCCGCCCAGCGACGAACTGTGGCCCGAAGGCATGTCGCCCGAAGCCGCCGGATGGGAAGGTACCGACCCCTTCCTGACCGTCAGCCGCGCCCTTGAAGTCGCCCTTGAAAGCGAAAAGCAGGGCCTCGCCTTCTACGCCGACGTGGCCGACGCAACCACCGACGCCGAAATCCGCGGCATGGCCCGCGAGTTCGCCGAAGAAGAATCCGAACACGTCGCCCAACTCGAAGTCTGGATCGCCCGCCACCAGCAGAACGCGGCCTGAGGGGGAGGCGCGGACTGCGTACCCCGCCGTCTAACAAAACCACCGGAAAAAGGCGGTCTGCCGCCCCCACCCGCTCGGGGTAAACCCCGAACCCCTTATATTTCTTCAAGAAAACAAGGAGGTCTGGAGCATTGCTCCAGGCGGGTCAGGGCGGCAGCTCGGCCGCGTAAGCGGCATGACAGGGTGATTCCGCCGTCACCCCCCCTTCGGCGCCTGCCACTGCAACAGCGGCCGTTGCGCCGGAGAGGCCTGCGGCAGGCCGCCACGGGGTTCGACCGTCAGGATAGTGAACCCGGCGGCATCTTCGGCGACCACCATGACGGTGCCGCTTTCATCATCCAGAGCGGCGATGTCGTTCAGGCTTTTCACCGGCTGCTGGTTGATGCTGCGAATGACATGGCCGGGGCGCAGGCCAGCCAGCGATCCCCGCGTTCCCGGCTCCACTGCAACCACGACCACTCCCTGCGCCGACCAACGGACCGGCCACTGGGCGCGGGCCTGTTCGGACAGCGTCGCCACGCGCAGCCCGGCATTGGGAACCTCGCGCTCCGCTGCGGCGGGCCAGGAGTCGGCGGCAGGCATCTTCGCCAGAGATGCCCCCGGCTGAACGCCATCAGGCCCCTCCACCACCACGTCCAGGACATAGGGGCCATCGGGAAGCGCCGCTGCCAACAGCCCCTGCCCGGCCACCGGCGCCACGTCAGCCGGGCGGCCGGGACCGAGCAGCATGACCACGGCGGCGCGCTCGATCAACGCCGTCCACTTTGGCCCGGCGGCGTTCAGAAGCGGCTCGACCTGGGCAGGATCGCTCACCATCGTCCGGCCAACGGCGATCAGAAGATCCCCGGCGATCAGCCCGGCCTTGGTTGCCGGCGACTCCTCCGCGACCTTGGCCACCAGCACTCCAACCCGGCCCCAGCGCACCCCGTGGGTGGTGCGCACGTCCGACGTCAGGGCCACCATGGTTGCGCCAAAGCCCGGCGCAACGGCGGTAGCCGCGTTGGCAATCTGCCACCCGGCGGGCCACGCCGAAAGGGGCAGCGACACCGCGCGATCCACGCCGTTGCGGCGCACGACGAGGTCGATGGAGTCGCCCGGACGGGTGCCTTGCATAAAGGTCACGAGCTGGGTCATGCCGGCCAGCCCCACGCCTTCATAGCTCAGCAGAAGGTCACCGCGCTCCAAACCGGCGGCCTCGCCCGGTCCTCCTGGGGCGATGTCGCGCACCAGCACCCCGCCCGACGCCCCCTCGACACCCAGGGCGAGTCGGGCGGCATGGTCGGCCGGCTGGATCTGCAGCCCGGCGAAGCCTGTCTCCGCCGAGGCAGACACCGGCCCACATAACACGGTGGCAAGAAGGGCGATCAGCAGGGTCGGCACAGGCCCCCAGGCCCGCACCCCAATCTTTGCCGCCCGCCAAACGCCTTCCGAAACCATCCCCCCTGCTCCTTCAGTTCATGATGCCGCTTGTCGCGTCACCGGCGTTGTCCTCGACCTCCTCCGGTGGAGTCGCCACCGGACCGGCCTGATGGTGAACCATCACCCACCGGCCGTGTTCCTGTACCAGGACATTGGTCACAGACAGATACTGGCCGTCCATTTCCTCGTGACAGGTGACGATGGCCATGGCGTCGTGCAGATGGACATCGACATTCACACAGACGATATCAGGCGTTTCAGGATTGGTCAGGATGGATTTCCAGGTATCGATCACATCCTCGCGACAGGTAAGCGGGTGCCAGCCCGGATGAATACAACTAACCGGGGCATCGTGAGCCCAGGCATCATCCATCGCGTCGAGGTCGCGGTTGGCAAAAGCACAGTAGAAGGCTTCGTTGGCGAACAAAACCGCCTCACGCTGCGACATCATGGCCTCCGCTCGTGGTTGTTCCCTTCCACAGTGGGGGGCTGAGTGGTTAGATTCAAGTTGCCCCCCCTTCAGACGTAAGGAGACACCATGGCCTTGCATGGCCCGCACCAGCCCGCCGCCTCGGGGAAAACCCGCCAAGCCGTCATCCTGTTGCACGGCTACGGCGCCGACGGCAACGACCTGATCGGGCTGGCGCCCATTCTGGCGCCCGGCCTGCCCGATGCGGCGTTCTATTCCCCCGATGCGCCCCTGCCCTGCGAGATGAGCCCATTCGGGCGGCAGTGGTTCAGCCTGGC
This sequence comes from Rhodospirillaceae bacterium BRH_c57, assembly GCA_000961745.1. Classification (GTDB taxonomy): domain Bacteria; phylum Pseudomonadota; class Alphaproteobacteria; order Rhodospirillales; family Rhodospirillaceae; genus Cauispirillum. The sequence goes on from LAEA01000134.1 coordinate 5,176, forward strand.
TGACTACGACCCGGAACTCCTGCGCCGCAACCCGGCAACCATGCAGCCGGCCTATGCGGCGATGGTGGGCGGCGCCCAACGGGCCGCGCCGGCCATCGAGTCCTTTGTCGCCGAGGTAATGGAGCGCGAGGGCCTGAGCGACCCTGCCGCAATGGCCTTCGTCGGGTTCTCGCAAGGGACCATGATGAGCCTGCACGTCGCGCTGCGCATGGCCGCGCCGGTCGCCGGAGTGGTCGGTTTCTCCGGCGCACTACTGGGCGCCGACACGCTGGTTGCCGAAACGGTGTCGCGCCCGCCCGTGCTGCTGGTGCATGGCGAGGCGGATCCCGTCGTACCGGTGCAGGCCCTGACCCTAGCCGCCGCGGCCCTGGCCGAGGCAGGCGTTGAAGTCGCCAGCCACACCCGGCCGGGCCTGCAACACGGCATCGACGAGGAAGGCCTGCGTCTGGCCCTGGCCTTCCTGCGCGCCCGGTTGGGGGTGGCCTAGCACGTTGACCTTGGGCAAATGCGGCGTGAAAAGCCGAGTCGCCTGAAGTCCCCCTTCTTCCCCAAGAAAGAGGAAGAAGGGCTGGAGCGAGGCTCCAAGCTGGCGGCTGCCCTGACTCAGGGGATGATATGACTGATGCTTGGTCTTCTTCAATGTCATCAAGCGGCTGGCGCAAGATGAAGTGGCGGAGCGGGAGGGATTCGAACCCTCGGTACCGGTTTCCCAGTACGACGGTTTAGCAAACCGTTGGTTTCAGCCACTCACCCACCGCTCCGCAGCGCATCGGTGTGACCGAGATCGGGTTTGTATCGGAACTGCCGGGCAAGGTCAACGGTGCTGAGGTGATTTTGTTGTCACTGCCGATGCTTGCCTGGATCAGGGCGGGGTGGTAGGCGTGAAAGGGTCCTTTTGGAGATTTTCCCTTGCACGGTGCCTCATCCCCCACCTCGCGGCAGGATCTGTTGATCCAGGGTATGCCGTTTCTGTTCGTCCTGTTGTGGAGCACGGGGTTCATCGGGGCCAAGTACGGCCTGCCCTATGCCGAGCCGCTGACCTTCCTGCTGTGGCGATTCGCCATTCTGGTCGCGCTGCTGGTGCCGTTTGCCCTGCTGACACGCGCGGCTTGGCCGAAGACATGGTCCCTTGCCGGCCACATCGCGGTGTCAGGCCTGCTGGTTCATGCGGGGTATCTGGGAGGCGTGTTCGTGGCCATCAGCCTGGGCGTTTCGGCTGGGCTCGCGTCGCTGGTGGTGGGGTTGCAGCCGTTGCTGACGGCGGCCGTGGTCGGGCCACTGCTGGGCGAACGCGTCACCTTGCGCCAATGGACGGGGCTCGCCCTCGGGCTGGGTGGGTTGGTCATGGTGGTCGGGGAGAAAGTCGCGGCGGGGGGCGCGGGTGTCGATGCCTGGGGCATGGTTGCCGCCGTGGTGGCGCTGGTCTGCATCACCTTGGGCACGGTCTATCAAAAGCGCTTTTGCGGCGGCATGGAGTTGCGCACCGGGACGGCCATCCAGTATGCGGCAGCCACGGTCGTCATGCTGATCGTCGCCCCACTGTTCGAGACCATGGTCGTGCAGTGGACAGGCGACTTCGTGTTTGCCCTGTTCTGGCTGATCGGCGTGCTGTCGGTTGGCGCCATCAGCCTGCTCATGGTGATGATCCGGCGCGGCGAGGTGGCCCGCGTGGCGAGCTTCTTCTACATGGTACCGCCGGTCACGGCGTTGGTCGCCTGGGCCATGTTCGGCGAACGCATGGGCGTGGTGGCGCTCGGCGGAATGGCCGTGGCGGTGGTCGGCGTGGCCCTGGTGGTGACGCGCAAGACGGACCGCTAGGGCGGTTTGATTTTAGCGCGACCCACTGGTCCGCTGACGCGGATGGCTGCCGCCAGCCTGGAGCTACGCTCCAGACCTCTCTTGTTTTCTTGAAAAAAGAAAAGGGGTTTGGGGCTCGCCCCAAGCGGGTTTGGGCGGCAGCCCAACTGTTACAAGGACCAACCGCTCTAGCGGCCCCGGTCCTTGTAACCGCACGAACAAGCCGAACCCTGGGCGATGTAGTTGCCGCACTGTGGGCACGACACCAGTTCCACGGTCGGCGGCTCTGGCGCGGACTGGGCCTGAGACGCGCGGGCGCGGGTCATCTCCTCGGCGGCGCGGCGGGCGCGGTCGACACGGCTGGGGGCCTGCTGGCCGCCACGCAGGATTCGTCCGGCGTGCTTGAAGACCATCCACACCAGGATGACCACGGCGGCGGTGAATAGGAGCTTGGTGAGCGAAAAGCCTAGCATCGCCTCTTATCGCCCGGCGGCGGGGTCGGGGTCAAGGGATGCCCCATCCCGCAACACAGCCTGCGCCGCATCCGTATAAGTGCCGTCCATGTGATGCAGCACCAGCCCTGGATGCAAAATTGCCGGGGATTTTGCTCCCTTCAACGCGCGGACAATGACGCGGCGGGCGGGCTGCCCAGCTTTGGGCCACAGGGGGATGACCTCGACCGCTCCGGCCTTGCCGTGCAGGGCGGCCAGAATGGCGTCCAGGCGGTCGGCCCGGTGGATGACGCACAAGCTGCCGCGCGACCGCAGCATCCGCAGGCAGAAGGCCAGCCAGTCGGCCAGCGGCACGGACTCCATGTGCGCCCCTGCCCGGCCCGGATGCGGCGGCCGGGTGCCGGGGCCGTGGTAGGGCGGATTGGTCAATACGTGGTCGAACGTGTTGGCCTCCAGCGGCGCCGGCCGGGCGGTCAGGTCACCGACCACGATGCGGGCGCGGGCCTGCCAGCCGTTCACCGCGATGGAGCGTGTGGCAAGGGCGGCATGATCGTTGCGTACCTCCAGGCCCGTGCCGTCGGCCTCGGCCCAGCGCGCCAGCAGGCACAGCAGCGCCGCTCCGGTCCCCACCCCGACGTCGAGCACCCGAGTCCCCGCCCCCACCGGTACGGAAGCGGCCAGCAGCACGGGATCGATGGCGGCACGGTATCCGCCATCGGGCTGCAACAGGCGCACCCGGCCGTTCAGCAGGCTGTCTTCAGTGATCTCTGAGGTAATTTCGGGGCTGATGTCAGGCATGATCTTCCTGGAACGCAGCGACGATGCGGCGGGCCAAAAAGGCGTCCGTGTCGATCACCATCAAGCGACGCGGCAGGACGCCCAAGCTGCCCTCCATGATGCTGGTATGGGTGTCGAGCACCACAGTCTCCACGCCGTGCGCGGCCAGTTCGGCCTGAAGGGCCGATAATAGCACGATGTCGTTGGTCTGGATCAGTTCAACCACACGCCTCTCCCGCCCCCATTCCACACGCCCGTCCCACGCTGGCCTCCAGCCGAGTTTTCTTGACCGGTCCGGCGCCACGCTCCTATGCTCCCGGTGCCCGAGGTCGGCGTCAAGCCGCCGGGTGCCACCTGAACCACCCACAGGATACCGCGTTGTCCAACGATCTTTCAGAAAAGCCGTCGTCGAACGCGCTTGACACCCTTCTCGCCCTGGTGGCCGACGACCTCGCGCGCGTCAACCAGACCATCGTTGACCGCATGCACAGCCCGGTGGCGCTGATCCCGCAACTGGCCGGCCATCTGGTGTCGGCCGGCGGCAAGCGCCTGCGCCCCATGCTGACCCTCAGCGCGGCCCGCCTGTGCGGTTACGGTGACGGCGACGACCACGTCAAGCTGGCGACCTGCGTGGAGTTCATCCACACCGCGACGCTGCTGCACGATGACGTGGTGGACGAAAGCGACCTGCGGCGCGGACAGGCCAGCGCCAATGCCCTGTGGGGCAACAAGCCGAGCGTCCTGGTCGGCGACTTCCTGTTCTCGCGCTCGTTCGAACTGATGGTCGAGGTCGGGTCGCTGCCCGTGCTCGCCACCCTGTCGCGCGCCTCGGCGGTCATTGCCGAGGGCGAAGTCCACCAGTTGATGACCACCAACGACACCACCACGACCGAGCAGGCTTACCTTGAGGTCATCCAGGGCAAGACCGCCGAACTGTTCGCCGCCGCCTGCAAGGTCGGCGCCGTGGCCGCCGGAATGCCCGGCAAGGAAGCCGAGGCCCTCTACAGCTACGGCATGAGCCTGGGTATCGCCTTCCAGTTGGTGGACGACTACCTGGACTATTCCGCGCGGCAGGAGGAACTGGGCAAGACGGTCGGCGACGATTTCCGCGAAGGCAAGATCACCCTGCCGATCATCCTGGCGATCGCGCGCGGCGACGACACCGAACGCGCCTTCTGGACCCGCACCCTCGAAGAGTTGGACCAAACCGAGGACGGCACCGACCTGCGCCACGCCATGGCCCTGATGGAAAAGCATGGCACCCTGGCCGACACGGTCACGCGGGCGCGCCACTACGGCGACCTTGCGCGCGCCGCCCTCGACATTTTCCCCGACAGCGCCCACAAAAAGGCCCTGGTCGGCATCATCGATTTCTGCATAGACCGCGCATATTGAGGGCTTTGTCGAAAGCCTGAAAATTTTCGTCACGAAGGGCTTGTAACCCGCTGGATGTAGCGCTATAAGCACAGCCCCGACGCCGAGAACACCAACACTCGGCGGTACCGACGGAGTGTAGCTCAGCCTGGTAGAGCACTGTCTTCGGGAGGCAGGGGCCGGAGGTTCGAATCCTCTCACTCCGACCAAAAAGAAACCCGCTAGGTCAATGACCTGGCGGGTTTTCTTTTGCCCTACGCTGCGTCGAGGACGAGGCCCGATATTTCGGATTCGATATCGGCAACCAGGGCCAGGATTTCGGCGAGTTCCGCAGGCAGTCCCTCGGCGGACAGCCCCATGGCGATGTCAGTGAAGGCAATGGCAATCTCGGCGTACTTCACCCAGTCGGGCTTGCGGTCGGCCAGCAGTTCGATGGCCTTCTCGTAGCTCCGCTCCTTCTTCTTGTGAAGCTCGATGCGCTTATAGAGTTTTTCCAGCTTGTCGATCTGGGCAGCGGTATCCTTGACCAGTTGGTCATACTGTTTAGCCAGCTTAGGCAAGCGCTTG
>LAEA01000236.1 GCA_000961745.1 Rhodospirillaceae bacterium BRH_c57
CGCAGGTCCCGGATCGCCACGCCGCGCGCCTGGAGCGCCGGGTTGTCGGGGTCGAGGGCGGCGGCGAAGCGGAAGTTCGCCAGGGTGTATTCGTGGGCGCAAAAAACCTGGGTGTCGTCCGGCAGGGCGCGCAGCTTGGACAGGCTGGTCCAGAAGGTGTCGGGGTCGCCCTCGAACATGCGGCCGCAGCCCAGGGCGAACAGCGTGTCGCCGCAGAACAGGGCCTTGGATTCGGGGAACCAATAGGCGATGTGGCCGACCGTGTGGCCCGACACCTCCAGCACCTGGGCGGTGGCGCCGCCCACGGTCACGCTGTCGCCTTCGCCCACCCCGACGTCCAGGCCGGGCAGGCGGGCGGCATCGGCCCGGTTGCCGACGATCTTGCAGCCGGGCGTGCAGCCGGTGGCCTGCTTGAGGGCGAGATTGCCGCCGACGTGGTCGTTGTGGTGGTGGGTGTTGAGGATGTGGGTTAGCGTCCAGCCACGTTCGGCCAGGGCGGCCTGCACGGGCTCGGCCACCGCCGGATCGACCACGGCGGTGGCGCCACTGGCCGCGTCGTGCAGCAGGTAGACGTAGTTGTCCGACAGGACGGGGATCTGAACGATTTCGAGCGCGCCCATGGTCGGGTCCTCCACATATGTGTAACTTGACGCAGTGCAACATGAATGAGACGCTACCCAGTGTACAGGCGGTGAGTGCCGCTTCACAACGCGCAGCTCCCCCCAACGTCTTGCGCTGCCAGTGATTCGCACGCCCTGATGGCCGGAGGATGCCAATGCTCGATGAATCTGCCCTGCGTGAACTCCACCGCCACGGACTGAGCACCCACGAGGTGCAGATGCTCCAGGATGCCCTGACCGGCTATGAAACCGGTCCCCAGGAAATCGATGTAAAGCATTACGCCGACATGCTGGCCTTTGCCGCCCAGGGTGGCGACCCGCTGGCCGTCAAGCTGGTGTCCCTGTCGCCGCGCAGCCAGCGCATCCGGCAGGCCGCCGCCGCCTATGGCGCCCTGCGCAAGCGCCAAGCCTGAGGGATCCCTCTGGGCTCCGGCGTGTGATACACTCTTCGGCCATGTGGCTCGACGTCGTAGACCTCCGTGATTTTTACGCATCCCGCTTGGGTCAGGTGGCCCGGCGGCTGGTGCGTCGTCGCGTGCGCCGCATTTGGCCGGACGTGCGCGGCATGAGGATGCTCGGCGTCGGCTTCGCCACGCCCTTCCTGCGCCCGTTCCGCGACGAGGCCGAGCGCGTGGTCGCCGTCATGCCGGCCAGCCAGGGTGTGCTGCCGTGGCCGTCCGAGGACCGCAACCTCGTCACCCTGTGCGAGGACACGGTGCTGCCGTTCCCCGACCGGTTCTTTGACCGCATCCTGCTGGTCCATTCGCTGGAGCAGTGCGAGCCGTCGCGCGTCCTGATGCGCGAGGTCTGGCGCGTTCTGGCCGATGGCGGGCGGTTGATCGTCGTCGCCCCCAACCGCCAGGGCCTGTGGGCGCGGTTCGAGCGCACGCCGTTCGCCAGCGGCCGACCGTTTTCAGCCACCCAGTTGCGGGCCGCCCTGCGCGATGCCCTGTTCACGCCGTTGCAAACCACCGCCGCGCTGTTCATGCCGCCGGTCGAGGTCCGCCTGCTCCAGGCTTGGGCCGGGCCGCTCGACGAGATCGGCGCGCGCTGGTTCCCCCGCATCGGCGGCGTGGTGATGGTCGAGGCGGCCAAGCAGATCTATGCCGCACCGCGCGACGGCCTGCGCGTGCGCAAGGCCTACCTGCCCCTGCCCGAACGCCTGCGCCTGTCCACCCGCACCCGCCGCCCCACCGCCGCCGGGTACAACCGCGAGACCGAGGTGGATGATCGGCAGTGAGGCGTTAACCGAAGGAAGACCTGGGCGCTGCCCAGACCCACCAGGAGACTCAGTCTCCTGGACCTCGGGTGTTGGCCTTAGTAGAAAGCCGCGTAGCGCCTCAAATGCTGAGTGAGTATCTGCCTGCGGCGCAAGGTGCGGGAATACTCATTTCATGGGGTCAAGGGGCCGCTCGGCCCCTTGCGGGCGCGGGCAGAGCCCGCTTTTCTTCGCCAACGTTACCTGCCTATGGGCGCCGGTCCGTTCACGTCTATAGGACATGACAAAAGGGCCGGTGCATTGCTGCTCCGGCCCCCGGTGTATGGTCAGTCGCCTGCCGTCAGCTTGCCAGATCGTGGCCTTCGATGGCCCGGTCGAGCAGGGCGATGGACTCCTCCAGGCCGAACAGCTTGAAGAACGACCCCATGCGCGGCCCCTGGTCCTGGCCCAGCAGGATCTGGTACAGCGCCTTGAACCATCCCTTGAGGTCCCCGAACGTCGGCTCGAACGCCTTGCCGATCTCATAGACCCGGTTCTGCAACTCTTCGGCGGTTTCGTCGGGCCCGGCGGCGGCCAATTGGGCGCGCAGGGCGACCAGGGCGGCGCGTTCCTCGTCGGTGGCCAGACGGAACGTCTTGCCCGGCTTGACGAAGTCCTCGTAGTACACGATGGCGTAACGGACCAGCCGGTCAAGCAGCGGATCGGTTTCCGGCGTGGCGTCGGGCGCATAGCGGCTGATGTAGTGCCACAGCACCGCCGGGTCGTTGGAATGGCACACCCCGACCAGATTGAGCAGGATGGAGAAGCTCAGGTTGGCCTTTTCCTTGGGTGGCGGGCCGGAGTGGATGTGCCACGCCGGGTTGTTCAGCCGCGCCTTGAGATCCTGCCCCTCGAACGCCGCGACGTGCGCCAGATAGTCGTCCACGTTGCGCGGGATGACGTCGAAATACAGGCGCTTGGCGGCCTTGGGCTTCTGGTACATGAACAGGGCGAGGCTCTCGGCCGGGGCGTACTTGAGCCATTCCTCGACCGCGAGGCCGTTGCCCTTGGTCTTGGAGATCTTGCCGCCGGCATCGTCCAGGAACAGTTCATAGGTCAGGTTCTGCGGCGGCCGTCCGCCCAGCACGCGGCAGATCTTGGACGACAGCTCGACCGACGGGATGAGGTCCTTGCCCGACATCTCGTAGTCCACGCCCAGCGCGTACCAGCGCATCCCCCAATCGGCCTTCCATTGCAGCTTGCAATGGCCGCCGGTCACCGGGGTTTCCATCTTCTGCCCGGTTTCGGGGTCCTCGTAGACCACCGTTCCGGCGTCCACGTCGCGGTGGATGATGGGCACCTGCAACACCACGCCCGTGCGCGGGCACACCGGCAGGAACGGCGAGTAGGTCCGCTTGCGTTCGTCGCCCAGGGTCGGCAGGACGACGTTGATGACCTCGTCGTAGTGGCGCAGCACCTGCATCAGGGCGTCGTCGAACTTGCCCGAGGTGTAATAGTCGGTGGCCGAGCGGAATTCGTACTCAAAGCCAAAGCTGTCGAGGAAGCCGCGCAGACGGGCGTTGTTGTGGTGCCCAAAGCTCTCATGCGTGCCGAACGGGTCGGGGATGCGGGTCAGCGGCTTGCCCAGGTGGGCGGCGACCATCTCCTGGTTCGGGATGTTGGTCGGCACCTTGCGCAGGCCGTCCATGTCGTCGGAAAAGGCGCACAGCCGGGTCGGAATGTCGGGCGCCAGGATGTGGAAGGCCCGGCGCACCCAACTGGTCCGCGCCACCTCGCCGAACGTGCCGATGTGGGGCAGCCCGGACGGCCCGTAGCCGGTCTCGAACAGCACATACCCCTTGTCCGGCGTTTTGCCTTTCAAGCGCTTTTCCAGCAGCGTCTGGGCCTCCTGAAAGGGCCAGGCGTTGGACGAACGGGCGAGTTCGATCAGCTCTGCGGACAGCGGCTCTGTGGACATCGTTGGGTTCCGGTCAAGGGAGTGGTGAGAAGCAGTATTGGAAAGCGGGGAAGCTACGGCCATGTTCGCGACGCGTCAACGAACCATTGACCGACCCCCCCAATCCTGCTATTCAGCCTCCCCGCACAGATGGTCCGGCGTAGCTCAATGGCAGAGCATGCGACTGTTAATCGCAGGGTTGTAGGTTCGAATCCTACCGCCGGAGCCAATTTCCCCGATCAGCCCGCCAAGTCGTTCATCCCGGCGACGAAGGCATCGAAGTCCCGGCGGAATGCCGTCAGCGCTTCCTGCATCCGGACGACATTTTCTTCGACCAGAGCCGGCCTCAGATCTACCGCGTAGTGGTGCCGCACCAGATGGCGGAACTTGCGCAGGTCGTGCAGGATGTAGGCAGTCGTCTCTCCCACCACCGCCAGTCGGCCGCTGTCTGCCGGTTCAGACATTTGGGCGATAAGCGCGCCGTGCCAGTCGGCACCCCTGGGCAGAAAATCGTCCACATCGAGAGCGATGCGGCGCAGAACCATCTCTAGCCCTTCGTAGGTATCGGCCACGGTATTGGCCAGAAACGAGGCGCGCACATAGGCGCCTTCCTCGGTTTGCGTCACCGCTTTGCCGACCGCATCCAAAGACCGGGCGAATTCAAGCTCTGCCCGACGCAGGTCCTTTTCCGGCGCGATGAGATCAGGCCGCATGGTGCTTGACCTTCGCCAGCATGGAGTCCAGGACATGCGCGCGCAGGTACTTGGCCCACACCACATCCACTGGAAACCCTTTGGCTGCCTTTTCCGCCGCCAGCAGAACCGGCACGTCTTCAAGCCCGCCGTTGTCCAATACCAGGATATCCACGTCGGAATGCGCCCGCACCCGCCCCTCGGCCACGGACCCGGTGAGGACGGCATGGACGCCCATCTCCGCCAAGGTGCCCAGTACGTCATGGGCCACCCGCTCCGCCACCACGCGGCGGGCTTCGGCGCGGCGGCCAGATGGAGTGTCAAGACGGGTCAAGGCGCGTTTCTGATCCATGCCCTTGAAGGTAGTCTTCCCTCCTGACGCCTGCAAGCGCTTCCCCTGCTGACGCGGCGTCGCGTTCACGCTATGGTCCTGCCATGACGACGACGCCCGCACCCTCCGGCGAAGACCGCCGCATCCTTGTTCCCCCGGTGCCCGTGCTGGTGGCGGGGCTGCGCCATGCGGTCATCCTCACCCCCGACGGCGAACTGGCCCGGCTTGCCCCGCGCGATGCTGCCCGGCGGGCGCGGGACGAGCGGCCGATGGTGGTGCACATGCCGGCCACCACCTCACGTCTGGGCAACGCGGTCTTTGCCGGGCACGATATCCTGGAGCTTTACGCCTTCATCCGCCCGG
>LAEA01000256.1 GCA_000961745.1 Rhodospirillaceae bacterium BRH_c57
GCCGCGTGGGCGGGCGGTGACGGCGGGGTCTTGGCGGGCGCTGGCACGGAACGCGCCGTTTTTGCGGCTGGTCGTGGCCTGGGTGCTCAACGGCCTCGCCACCGGCATCCCGGCCAGCCTGTTTCCGTTTTTCGTGACCTGGGTCCTGAATCTCGGCAAGGCGGCGGAGGGCCTGTTCCTGGTGCTCTATTTCCTGGCCGCCGTCGCAGGCGTGCCGCTGTGGCTGCGCATCGCGCGGCGCCTGGACAAGCACCGCGCGTGGTGTGCCGCCATGCTGGCCGCCTGCGCGGCGTTCGCGGTGGTGCCGCTGCTGGGGCCAGGCGATGGGCTGGCCTTTGGGCTGGTGTGTCTGGTGACCGGCCTTGCCCTGGGCGCCGACCTTGCCTTGCCGCCGGCCATGCAGGCCGACGTGGTGGACTATGGCACGCTGCGGGAAGGGGTCGCCCGGCCCGGCCTGTACTTCGCGTTGTGGAGCATGGCGACCAAGCTGGCCCTGGCGCTGGCCGTGGTGGCGGCCCTGCCGGCGGTCGGTGCGGTGGGGTTTGATCCGGCCCTTGAAATCCAGGCGCCGGGCGCCCTGGTCGGGCTGGCGATGATCTATGCCGGGCTTCCGGTCGTACTGAAGCTGGGGGCGGTGGCCCTGGTGTGGGGCCATCCCCTGACCGCCGGACGGCACGCCGTCATCCGGCGCCGACTGGAGCAGAGACGACCATGAAGATGCGCAAACTGCTGGTCTTGGCGGCTGCCGTGGTGATGCTTGCGGGGTGTGGGACCATGAACGTCAAGGATTTCGCGGGCCGCACGCCCGAACTGCGCCTCGAAGAGTATTTTGCGGGTCAGACGCGGGCCTGGGGCCTGTTCGAGGATCGCTTCGGCACCGTCCGGCGGGAGTTCACGGTGGACATCACCGGCACCTGGGACGGCAAGGAACTGGTGCTGGAGGAAGACTTCCTCTACAGCGACGGCGAAACCGAACGCCGCGTGTGGCGCATCGAGAAGACCGGCCCCGACACCTATCGCGGCACGGCCGGCGACGTGGTCGGGGAGGCGCTGGGCGAGGTGGCCGGCAATGCCCTGAACTGGCGCTACACCATGGATTTGAAGGTCGGGGACGGGACGTGGCGGGTGCGCTTTGACGATTGGATGTTCCTGCAACCCGACGGCACGCTCATCAACCGCGCCTATGTCAGCCGCTGGGGCATCGAGATCGGGTCGCTCACCATTGCCTTCCGGTCCCAAGACGTCGGGCAATCCGCCGCAGCAGGGACCCAATGAAGGGCAGGCGCAGCCACACCGCCGGGCCGCTGTCCCAATAGTCAATGTGGCGGCTGACCCGCCCTAGGGCGTCCAGGTCCAAGGCACTCATGCCGACCACGTCCCAGTCCCCCAGGCTTTTGACCGTGGCTGTGAAGCGCCAGCGCACGAAGGCGGTGTCACCGGCCCAGGCGTGGTCTGTCACCGCAAAGCGGGGGTCGCGGGTGTTGGCGAACATATGGTCCAGCACGCCGCGCAGGGCATCGCGCCCCTGTACGTCGTTGAACGGATCGGTGAACCGCACATCCTCGGTCGTCACCGCCTCAAGGCCGTCGATTCGGTCGGGCCGCAGGCTTTCCCAGAAGGACAGGTAGGCGTCCAGGCCGGTGCGGCGGGGGGAGTCTGTCATGGCCGCAGCATCCTTTTCGTGATGGCAAAGAATACGCCGTACGGCAGGCTGCGCAAAACCTTCATGCCGAAGGCGAAGCGGCGCGGGAAGGCGATCTCGAACCGTGTGCCGGACAGCCCCCGTACGATGGCGGCGGCGGCGTCCTGGGCGGTGATGATGTCGGGCATGGGAAAGTCGTTGCGCTCGGTCAGCGGCGTATCGACAAAGCCCGGATTGATGACCTGGAGGATCACCCCGTCGCGCTCCAGGTCCGGGCGCAGGCTCTCGCACAGGGCAATCACCGCCGCCTTGCTGGCCGCATAGGCCGCCGCATAGGGCAAACCCCTGTAGCCGGCGACCGAGGCGACCACGGCAATCTGCCCCGCGCGCCGCTCCCGCATTCGGGGCAGCAGGGCGTCGAGGCCGTTCACGGCGCCCAGGGTGTTGACCTCCAAAAGCCGTCGCACGGTGGCGGCCGAAAAGTCGGCGGCGCCCATGGGAATGTGGGTCCCGGCGTTGAGAACCGCCAGATCGAGCGGGCCGTGGGCGGCCTCGATCCCGGCCACAGCAGCGGCTACGGCGGCATGGTCGGTGACGTCGAGCGGCCACGGCACAATCCCCGGAACCTCCGTTGCCAGGGCGTTCAGACCCTCTGACGAACGGGCCGAGGCGATGACGGTCCACCCGTCGCCCGCCAGCCGGACGGCCAGCGCCCGGCCGATGCCACTGGATGCGCCGGTGACCCAGGCGAGGCTCATCGGGCTGCCCCGCAGCGCCGGCACACGTAATCGATGATCGACCCGTCGCTGGCGGCAAAGCGCAGGCCGACCCAGCGGCCAGCGTCGTCGTACCACACGGTGGTGTCCAACTCGCCCGAATAGCGCCATCGTTCGGCTGGGCGGGGACCATCGCCGGTAGGCACCGACTCGACACCTTCGCGTGTCATGGCGACCTGATTGAGGCCGCCCGTGATGGTGTTGAGGACCACGGAGGCGCCGCGCACGCCGGGGTGCCAGTGGTCGGTCGGGAACGTCGCGGCCGGAGCGTCCACCGTGCCGTGCGGTCCCTGAACGCTCAGGCGGTCGCCGTTCAGAGTCGCCCCAACTTGGCTGATCGTGCCGTCATCGTCGGTCCTGGCGGCCAGGTCCAGTATCCGCCCGTCCCGCCACGCGCTGCGGCTATCGTAGGTGAAGCGATACGCCGTGAAGCCCAGGAACCGCACGGCGATGCTCGAACGGGCAACGACGTTCACTGTTTTGTCGGCACCTGGGGTAAAGGTCATGCTGTGGGCGCCCACCGGCTGCCCGTTGCGGCGGATTTCAAACTCCAAGCCGGAGCCATACAATGCCAGTGGATCGACCGCATGGGCAGGAGAAAGCCCGGCTGTGGAAAGCAGAACAGTTAATATCGTCAGGACGTTCCGGCGAGTCGGACGATCAGAATTGGCAAGGCGGGACATCTTCGCTGCCTTCATAAAATGATACGTGTCGAAACGTTACGGCGGCTTTGGCGTTCTGGATCAGGGGCATGCGCGGATTGTGGATGATGGCCGGTTCGTACTTGTACTTTCGGTTGGAGTTATGTATTTCCCCATGCCATGCTGAAGGTACGGGGGAAAACTGCCTATTTCGTCCCCTAAAGGGGTTCGGGGAATGATGGAGCAGGCATCGAAGGTGGAGAACCTGGTTGAAACAGCGGCAGCAGCCATGGCTCTGCCGCTTGTTGTTTTGGACGAGGCCGGACGGGCGATCGACGCCAATGACGCCTTTCTGGAAATCGCGCGGCTGACGGCCCCGCAACTTTCCGGCCTGTCCATCAGTGCTCTGTTTGTGACCCATCCCTCCGGATTGGTTGAACCTCTGATCAAGGTGCTGTCGCGGGCCGGTGCGCCTCAGCGCGGCGAGGCGTGCCTCAGGCGCAGCGACGGGCGGGTGCTTGACGTGTCCTACACGGTCGGGTCATTCATGGCCGGCGGGCTGTCCCTGAGGGCGCTGACGGTGGCCGACGTCACGGCCGAGAAATGCCTGAACTGCAAAATTCACATCAGCCGTGAGAAGTACCGCCGTGTCGTCGATGACCAGGCAGAGCTTCTGTGCCGTCTGCTGCCGGACCTGACGGTCACTTTTGCCAACGAATCCTTTGCCGCCTGCTTTGGGCTGCTGCCCCGTGAGATCGTCGGCCTGCGCCTGGACGACCTGCTGGGCGACTCGGCGATGACCGGGCTGAAGCAGTGGGTGGACGCGCTGACGCCCGAGGACTTCCTCAGTGACGGCCTGCTCGACCTTGACCTGCCGGGCCGCGACGGCCGACCCACTTGGTGGCGCCGCCGCGCCATCTTCGAGCCGGGCGGCGACCTGCTGGCCGTGCAACTGGTCGGCCGAGACGGCCCCATGCCAGCGACCGCAGTCGCCCAGACCAGCGGCCTGGGGCTGGCGGCCGACGCCCTGGCCCGCCTGCGCGACAGCGAAGACCGCCATCGCGGCATCATCTCGACGCTTGAGGAAGGGGTTATCCTGGTCGATCGGACCGGCATCATCTTGCAGGTCAACCGGGCGGCCGAACGTATCCTCGACATCACCGAGGGCGCCATCGGGCAGCCTATTGCCAAACTCCTCGACCGGCCGGTCATTGACCGTTCCGGCAGGCCGCGCGACCGCCGAGGCCTGCCGATGGACGTCGCGTTGCGTTACGGCAAGGCGGTGGGGGGCGAAATCCTCGGCATCCGGCTGGCCAAGGACACCATCTGGCTGCGCGTCAACGCGCAGCCGATCCTGTTGCCCGGTCACGAAGGGGCCTGCGGCCTGCTCAGCTTCACCGATGTGACCGACCTGGTCCTGGCCCAGGATCAGCTTGAGGACAACAAGCAGCGCCTGCGCGCCATTCTCGACCATACGTTCGAGTTCATCGGCCTGCTTGATGTCCAGGGCACGGTCCTTGACATCAACCGCACCGCCCTGGACTTCGTCGGGGTCACTATCGAGGACGTGCGCGGCAAGCCGTTCTGGGACACTCCGTGGTGGCGTCACGATGTTGCCGCGCAGCAGCTTTTGCGCGACGCGGTGACGCGGGCGGGAACAGGCGCCTTCGTGCGGTTCGAGGCCGATCACCTCGACGCCGAGGGTGACCCCATCACCATCGACTTTTCACTCAGTCCCATGGCCGACGCTGACGGCAAGGTCTTCATGCTCATCCCCGAAGGCCGGGACATCACCGAGCGCAAGCTCAGCGAGCAGCACCTTGAGCAGGCGCGCCTGGAGGCGGAAACCGCCAACGCCACCAAGACCCACTTCCTGGCCAACATGAGTCACGAGTTGCGCACGCCGCTGAACGCCGTGATGGGCTACGCCGAAGCGATCCTGTCGGAAATGTTCGGCCCGCTCGAAAACGAGCGCTACCGCGAATATCTGGGTATCATCCACGCCTCGGGCGGGCACCTGCTCGATATCATCGGCGACATTCTGGAAATCTCGCGCATCGAACTGGGCGAACTGGAACTGACCCTGAGCGACGTCGCCCTCACCCCGCTGATCGGCGAGGTGGGCGCCCTGCTGGGCACCCGCGCCGCCGAGGCCGGGGTCCGCCTGCGCACCGAGATCGATCCCGGCCTGAAGACTTGGCCCTGTGACCGCCGTCGCGTTCTCCAGATGCTGCTGAACCTGGGCTCCAACGGCATCAAGTTCACCCCGTCCGGTGGCACCGTCACCTTGTCCCTGCATGTCGAACCCTCCAATGCAGGCGAAATCCTGTGCATCACGGTGTCCGACACCGGCATCGGCATCCCCGCCGAGCACCAGGAGGTGGTCTGGCAGTCGTTCCGTCAGGTGGCCGGGCCGATGACGCGCTGCCACGACGGCCTCGGCCTCGGCCTGCCCATCGTCCGCCATCTGGTGGAGGCCCATGGCGGCACCATCGGTATGACCAGCGTCGTGGGGCGGGGGACTACGGTCGTAGCGCGCCTGCCGCGTGTGGTTATGCAATAGAAGTGAAGGGACTAATCAAAAGGACGAATAAAAACAGGGGGAGTTGCAGAAGTTTTGTGCAAATACTGCGTGTAGCGTATTTAACGAATATCGGGAAGTTATTGCCCTCGGCGTCCATGCTCCGCTCTCTATGTTCCTTCTCTTCTAACTCTGTGTCCTCTGTGGTTCCCCTCTTCACTTTCTTTTCACTTAAACCTTAGAGCCTCTAATCCACGCTTTGGCCGTCCTTGCCGCAGGTGCAGCAAAGCGGTATTCTGAGCGTGCGCTGCTGGCTCAGCTCCCCCGGCCAGTCCGCTCCCCCCCGGCGCAACACACAGCGTCACCACATTAGGGAATGGACACCATGGCCAACGTCACCTTTTCCGGGCCCACCTTGCCCAAGGACATTACCGTTTACGCCATCGCCGGCGACAACGGCACGCTTCTGGCCGTTGCCAAGAAGAACGACATTCCGATCCCCTTCCAGTGCCAGGACGGCGAGTGCGGGTCCTGCCTCGTGAAGGTCACCGTCCTGGGCAACAAGACGCCCAACGCCGTTTCCATGGCCGAGAAGGAGAAGGTCACTCTGTCGGTCAACGGCAAGCTCGACAAGCAGACCCTCCACAAGATGGAGACCTATGACGTTCCGTCGCCGTTCCGTCTGGCCTGTCAGTTCATCGTGCGCGATGAGGACATCCTGGTGGAGTTCTCCGGCGAACCGGGCGTTGAAATCGACCTGCGGCGGGCCTAAAGGTTCAGGGGAGGCCTCCGGCGCCCCGGAGGCCTCCACCGCCCTGCGGAAAAGGACGACGACCCAGCCCATGACCACCCGCCGCCCCAGCCCCGGCAAGGCGCTGATTACCATGGACCTGCCGCGTGCGGTCCATGCGCTGCTGTTCGACCGCCATGCCGGGATCCGCGTGCAGCGCGAACCCGACGGTGTGCGCATCCTGTTTTCCGAAGGCAACGGCAGCGTCGAAATCCTCCTCGACGAGGACACGCTCGACGCCCTGCTGGCCATGATCGAGGACGCGCGGCGGGGGGAATGACGGTTGCGGAAAGCGGACCTGTCCCCTATGGTCCGGCAAAATTCCCCTCATACAGGTGCAGGCCAATGTGATCGGGTCCCGTCATCGCTGAACAGGCGCCGGTTTTTCCGGGGCCTTTCCTAATCGCGGCGTAGAGTGTGCGCCGCCACAGGCACGACCTGACGGAACTTTATCCATCATGAATTTGCACCAGCTTCGCACCGACTGGGTGTCGAACGTTCGTGGCGACGTGCTCGCCGGTATCGTCGTCGCCCTGGCCCTCATTCCCGAGGCCATCGCCTTTTCCATCATCGCCGGGGTTGATCCCAAGGTCGGGCTTTATGCCTCGTTCTGTATCGCCATGGTGATCGCCTTCACCGGTGGGCGGCCGGGCATGATTTCCGCCGCCACCGGGGCCATGGCTTTGCTCATGGTCACCCTGGTCGCCGAGCACGGGTTGCAATACCTGCTGGCCGCGACGGTGCTGACCGGGGTCATTCAGATCATCGCGGGGCTGTTGAAGCTGGGGCGCTTCATGCGGTTCGTGTCGCGGTCGGTGATGACCGGGTTCGTCAACGCGCTGGCCATTCTGATCTTCATGGCCCAACTCCCCGAACTGATCGGCGTGACGTGGCCGACCTATGTGATGGTGGCCGTGGGGCTGGGTATCATCTATCTGTTCCCGTATGTGACCAAGGCCGTGCCGTCGCCGCTGGTCGCCATCGTGCTGCTGACCGGCGTCGCCATTTACTTTGGCATTGACGTGCGGGTGGTCGGGGACATGGGTGAACTGCCCGACACCCTGCCGATGTTCCTCATCCCCGACATCCCGCTGACCCTGGAAACCCTGTGGATCATCCTGCCCTATGCGGTGGCGCTGGCTGCCGTGGGCCTGCTGGAAAGCCTGATGACGGCGCAGATCGTGGACGACCTGACCGACACCGGGTCCGACAAGAACCGCGAGTGCGTGGGCCAGGGCACGGCCAACATCGTGGCCGGGTTCTTCGGCGGCATGGCGGGCTGCGCCATGATCGGCCAGTCGGTCATCAACGTGAAGTCGGGCGGCCGAGGCCGTCTGTCCACGCTGGTGGCTGGCGTTTTCCTGCTCATTCTGCTGATGACCATGGGCGATTGGGTGCGCCAGATCCCCATGCCGGCCCTGGTCGCGGTGATGGTGATGGTGTCCATCGGCACGTTCTCGTGGGCCTCGGTCAAGGACCTGCGCACCCACCCGATGAGTTCCAACATCGTGATGATCGCCACCGTGGCGGTGACCGTCGCGACGCACGACCTTGCGCAGGGCGTGCTGGTCGGCGTGCTGCTGTCGGGCATCTTCTTTGCCCGCAAGGTGGCGCAGATCTTCCGCATCACGTCCACCGTGGACGCCGACGGCCGACACCGCACCTACACCGTCGAGGGGCAGGTGTTCTTTGCCTCGGCCGACAACTTCGCCGCCGCCTTCGACTTCAAGGAGGTGCTGGAGCGCGTCACCATCGACCTGACCCGCGCTCATATGTGGGACCTTTCGGGCATCGGGGCGCTGGACAAGGTGGTGCTCAAGTTCCGCCGCGACGGCACCGAGGTTGATATCATCGGCCTCAACGAAGCCAGCGCGACCCTGGTCGATAAGCTGGCCATCCACGACAAGCCGGGCGCGCTCGACCGCCTGATGGGCCATTGAGGGAGGACGCAACCATGCCGAAGATTCTCACCCTGACGGACGGTTCGGTGTATGCGCCCAGCGTCTATGACCATGCCGCGTGGGCGGCCAAGCGCATGGGGGCGTCGGTGGAGGTGCTGCACGTCCTCGACCATCACCGCGAGAAGGCGGCGGTGACAGACTTCAGCGGCAACATCGGGGTGGACGCCCGCGACGAGCTGTTGACCCAACTGGCCGAGCTGGACGCCGCCAAGAGCAAGGTCGCCATGACCCAGGCCCGCGTGGTGCTCGACCACGCCCGCGCCCACCTGACCGAGGCCGGCGTTACCGACCTGACCCTGTCCCAGCGCCACGGTCCTCTGGTCGAGACGCTGGAGGAGGTCGAGGCCTCGGCCGATCTGGTGGTTATCGGCAAGCGTGGCGAGGCGGCCGACTTTGCCACAGGTCACCTGGGCGCCAACCTGGAGCGCGTCATTCGCGGCAGCACCAAGCCCGTGCTGGTCGCCAACCGCGCCTTCAAGCCGATCAACCGCCTGCTGATCGCCTACGACGGCGGGACCAGCGCGCGCAAGGCGGTTAGCCATGTGGCGACCCGGCCGCTGCTCCAGGGCATCGAGTGCCATCTGTTGATGGTCGGCGCCGCGACCGCCGCCAACCAGGAAAAACTGGCCCTGGCGCGCGAGGAACTGGCCGCCGGGGGGCTGGAGTCCCGCGCCACCCTCATCGAGGGCGAGCCCGAGTCGCGGGTGGGCGAGTATGTGAAAAGCGAAGGCATCGACCTGCTGGTGGTCGGCGCCTACGGCCATTCGCGCATCCGCCACCTGATCATCGGCAGCACCACGACGACGCTGATCCGCACCTGTCAGGTGCCGTTGCTGATGTTCCGGTAGGCCAGTAAAAGGAAGAAATTCACCACAGAGAACACAGAGGGCACAGAGGTTTCGGCGCCACTCCGAACTCTCTGTGCCTTCTCTTCTAACTCTGCGATCTCTGTGGTTCCCCCGCTTCCTTCACTTCCCTACTTCAGGGTCTTGAGAAACGCGATCAGGTAGTCCTGTTCGGCCGGGTCGGTGATGCTGACGTGGCGCATCCGCGTGGTCGGAAGCACGGCGGTGTTGTCGGCCACCCAGGCCCGCAGCTTGTCCTCGGTCCAGATGAAGTCGGCGGCCTGCATCCCGGCGGAGTAGGCAAAGCGCGGCTGCGTGCCGACCTCGCGCCCGACCACGCCGTACAGCGACGGGCCGAAGGTGTTTTCGGCCGGGTCGAGGGAATGGCAACTCATGCAGCGATGGAACACGGCCTCGCCGGCTGCAACCATGGCCGCCTGAGTGCGGTCCTCGGCGGCGCCCGCGGCCCCTGAGGCGAAGAGTGTGGCGGCCAGTACGGCCAACCCAAGGCGTTTCGACATCGATCCGGGTCCTTCATTCACGGGTGTCCAATGGACGACCATGATGACGGCTCAGCCGGGCTTGCGAAAATGCGACCTTGGTAGCGTGTCATCGTTTAATATCGACTCGCATTCGCACTAGCCCGTTGGCCCCACCCGGAGTATTCTCACGCCTTGTGTGGATATTGGCGGAGGGGCGATCATGGGCGGCCACGGCCCGGACGAGGAACTGTTGCGGCGGGCCGGGATCCGCCTGACCCGCCAGCGTCTGGCCGTGGTGCGGCTGTTGCGGGCCGCGCCGAGCAGCCATCTGACGGTGGATCAGGCCCACGCCCTGGCGCAGGAGATGGGCCTCGGGCTGCCGCTCGCCACGCTCTATAACGTGCTCAACGATCTGTCCAAGCGCGGCATCATCCGGCGCATCGGCTTTGGCGAGCGGGCGACCTATTGCTCGAACCAGGCCGACCATCACCATTTCCTTGATCCGGCAACAGGCGTACTCTCGGACATCCCCGGCCGCCAGCCGGGCGTTGTTGACGTGCCGGAGGCCCCCGAGGGGACCGAAATCGACGGCGTCGATATCATCGTCCGGCTGCGGCGGACCAAGCCGTAGACGAGAATGCTTCTTAGAAGACGGGCTAAGTGCTTGTTTATTCAGTTTTTTCTTTCGTGAAGCCCCGCCCTCTGGCACACTGCCCGTTGACTGATTCAGGAGACGCGCCATGAAGGGAAGCCAGAAGGTCCTTGAGACCCTGGGGAAATTGCTCACGTCCGAGCTGACCGCCGCCGACCAGTATTTCGCCCACTCGCGCATGTTCGAGGACTGGGGCTATCACCGCCTCTACGAACGCATCGCCCACGAACGCGAGGAGGAACTGGAGCACGCCGACAAGATCATGCGGCGCATCCTGTTCCTGGAAGGCCGCCCCGACGTGGGCGCCCGTGGCACCCTCACCGTCGGCAACGACGTGCCCGAGATGCTGCGCAACGACCTCGCTTATGAAATCATGGTGGTCGGCGCCCTGCGCGCCGCGATCAAGGTGTGCGAGGACGAGCAGGATTACGAAACCCGCAACATGCTGCGCGAGCTTCTGGCCGACACCGAGGAAGACCACACCCACTGGCTGGAAAAGCAACTGCGCCTGATCGACGGCATGGGCTTGCAGAACTACCTGCAATCCGCCGCCGGCAGCCTGTCCTCCCCTTCTTAAGTCCAGGAGAGCCCGCACATGCAAGGTGACAAAAAGGTCATCGCCGCCCTGAACGGCATCCTCAAGGTTCAGCTTACCTCGATCAACCAGTACTTCCTGCACGCCCGGATGCTGAAGAACTGGGGCTTCGCGGACCTCGGCAAGGCCATCTACAAGCAGTCCATCGCCGAGATGAAGGCCGCCGACGAGATCATCGAACGCACCCTGTTCCTCGAAGGCCTGCCCAACCTCCAGGACCTGGGCAAGCTGTACATCGGCGAAAACGTCCCGGAAATCCTCGCCAACGACCTCAAGATGGCGCAGAGCGAACA
>LAEA01000091.1 GCA_000961745.1 Rhodospirillaceae bacterium BRH_c57
TCGCGTCGTGCAGCGGCCCGTCGTTTCGGGGTCAGCGCCAGCACGAGTATCCGGGTTGCGCAGCGGATGTCGGCGACCGGTTCGGTGGCTCCTGCGCGGCAGGGGCGGCCGCCTGGGGACGGGAAACTGGCCCCTTACGCCGCGACCCTGGTGCGCTGGGTCGATGAGGAGGGGGACATCACCATGCCGGAGTTGGCGGCCAAGCTTGCCGCCGAGCACGGGGTTGTGGCCCATCCGGCTTCGTTGTCGAGGTTCCTGATCAAGCACGGCTTTACCGTCAAAAAAAACTCTGCTGGCATCCGAGTCCGGGCGCGATGATGTGGCGCGGGACCGGCGGATTTGGCGGACATCGCGTCAGCCCCGCATGCGCCAGGAACCGCACCGGCTGGTCTTCATCGATGAAACGGCGACCACCACCAAGATGACCCGGTTGCGGGGCCGGGCAAGGCGGGGCCAACGCCTCAGGGCCCATGCCCCCTTCGGACACTGGGGCACACAAACCTTCGTGGCCGCGTTGCGGTGCGACGGCCTGACCGCTCCTTGGATCATCAACAAGCCGATGAACCGTCAGATCTTCGACACCTATGTGGAGACCCAACTGGCGCCGACGCTGCGGCCGGGCGACGTGGTCATCCTCGACAACCTGTCCAGCCACAAAAGCGAAAAGGCCAAGGCCATCCTCAAGGAACGCGGCGCCTGGTTTCTTTTCCTGCCGCCCTACAGTCCCGACCTCAATCCCATCGAGTTGGCCTTCGCCAAGCTCAAAGCTCACCTCCGGCGCATCGGGGCACGCACGATCAGCGCCCTATGGGAGGCTGTCGGCAGCATCTGCGACCTGTACTCCCCCGAGGAATGCTGGAACTACCTCAGGCATGCTGGGTATGCGTCAGAATAAGCGCACGACGCTCTAGGGCCTATGGGGACCAACCGGCTGCACAGGCAACGCCCGCTCCACGTCTTTCACACTCTACTTCTTACATAAGGCATTTACCGCCGCCTGGACGAAGGCGGCGGCTTCTTCGTGGGTGGGAAAACTGGAGCTTTCGATGCCGTCGTCGGCGTGGGTGGCGAACACCACCCACGCCGAGCAGGCGTTGTCAGGTAGACTTTCCTCGCGGATGAGGAAACTGGACCCGCCGCCGCAGCCACGGTTGAAAATGCGGTAATAGGTGCCACGTCCTGTCTCCGCCCCGGCCCGCATGGCCTCCTGATCGGTATTGCGCATACGGGTGTAGAGTTTGTGGTGCGGCGGATGGTCGGACTTCGTAAACAGCATTCCCCTGGTTCTCCTGGATTCAGAATCTAAACACAGCGGCGGCTACCGCGCAGGTCCACTTGCCGGTCGGGTCGGCCTGGGCGGCGGCGACCACCGACAGGGTGTCGATGATGAGTTGGCTATGGACGTAGACCTGCTTGCGTTCGTTCCACGCCGCATCGGGATCGAAGTCGATGCCCAGGGTGGAAGCCAGCATGGTAGCGGCCAGATCTTCGGCATAGTCGCCGCTCTGCTGGGCTGTCATGCCAAAACCGTGCAGTTCGGAGATGTAGCCGTAGCGGTCGGGCTGGGCGGGTCGCGCCAGGCCGATGCTGGCGTGCAGGAGGCGGCCGGGCTCGTTGGTTTCGATGCGGGCCATCACGGCGTGGGTGATCTCGCCCGGACGCAGGGTTTTGACGCCCTCTTCCTTTGGGATCAGTTCGCAGTGGGGGGGCAGGATTGATGAGACCGTGACGATATTCTGCTGCTCGATGTCAGCTTCGCGCAGGGCGAACTCGAACGCCACGAGTTGGTCGCGGTGGCTGGCCACGCCTGTGGTCAGGAATACCTGCTTGGGGATCATGTCGCGCATGCCGTCTCCTGTCGGACGCCGGGGGGGTGTCCAACAACGACGGTAACGCAAGGGGGGCTGCGCGAACAGCCCCCCATACGAGTGGTTCAGGACCCACCAATCCTAACGATAACGGTAACTTTAAAAGTTAGCGAAACGCGCGGCCACCCTTGTTGCCGGCGAAGGCACGACCACCTTCAGGGCGGGCACCTTCGGTGCGGCCCGGCTTCTGCCAGGGCTTATTGGCATTGGCGGCCGGACGCGGACCACGGCTGCTGGCCGGACGCGGCGCCGCCGGGGCGGCGTTGAAACGTTCGCTGCGCGGGCGCGGCTCCAGACCGGGCACCACATGCACGGCCAGGGCTTCACGGGTGTAGCGCTCGATGCGGGTGACGGTGTCACGGTCGGCACGGCCGGCGAAGGAGATGGCAATGCCCTCGGCACCGGCGCGGCCGGTACGACCGATACGGTGGACATAATCCTCGGCCACGCGCGGCAGGTCGAAGTTGATGACGTGCGAGATGTCCTTCACGTCGATACCACGCGCCGCAACATCGGTGGCGACCAGCAGGCGGACCTGACCGGTGCGCAGACGCTGCAGGGTGCGGTTACGCTGGCCCTGGCTCATGTCGCCATGCAGCGCGGCGGCCATGTGACCGGCCTGCACCAGATCCTCGGCCAAGCTGTCGGCATCGCGCTTGGTGGCGGCGAAGACGATGGCCTTGCCCACATCCGGGTGCGAAGCGAAGTGGTGCAGCAGGCGACGCTTGTGACCCAGGTCATCGGTCATGTGCAGGCGCTGTTCGATGCGCGCCTGGTTGGCGGCGGTGCGCTCGACGGCGATACGGACCGGGTTGCGCAGCAGACGCTCGGCGAGGCCCGCCATGCGGCGATCCAGGGTGGCGGTGAACAGCATGGTCTGACGGTTGACCGGGCAGGCGGCGGAGATGAAGTCCACAGCCTCGGAGAAGCCCATGTCGAGCATACGGTCGGCTTCGTCGAGGATCAAGGTCTCGACGGTGGACAGGTCGATGCGGTTGCGCTGCACATGGTCGATCAGACGACCCGGAGTGGCGACAACGACGTCGATGGGCTTGGACAGCAGGCGAAGCTGGTCGCGGTAGGGCATGCCGCCAACGACGTCAACGCTGCTCAGACGCAGGTGCTTGCCGTACTTGCGGACGGCCTGGGTGACCTGGCTGGCCAGTTCGCGGGTCGGGGCCAGCACCAGGATGCGCGGCGCGCCGGGCATGCGGCGCAGCGGCGGCGCGGATTCGTTGCTCAGGGCAAGACGGGTCAGGGCGGGCAGCAGGAACGCGGCGGTCTTGCCGGTGCCGGTTTCGGCGTTGGCGAGAACGTCACGGCCTTCGAGGGCGGCCGGAATGGCCGCAGCCTGCACCGGAGTGGCTTCGGTGTAACCGCCCTCCGTCAGAGCCTGGAGGACAAGCGGATGCAAGGCGAGTTCGGAAAAGGACATAGACTTCCTATCAATGACATGGGACAGCCTCGGAACACCACGTTCCGGGCTTTATATCAGCGAAGGAGGACTATGGAGAAAGATACGCCCGCTCTCATGGGGCCGCGTCTCACTCGACAATGGGACGCGCAGGCCTCCAGCGGTGAACGGCGCACTATAGAGATGGAGTCCCAACCTGCCAAGAACATTTTTGCGCACCGCACCATTTAAGGGCTGCGGTAGGCAATTGCGGTGAAACGGGCGAAGCGCTACCTTGGGTGGCCTAGCGCGGCACACACAGGGGAAACGGGACATGAATGACTTCATCATGCCGGAGGCGCGTGTCGCCACCGAGATCGCCTTCGACGGCACCAACGGCCAGCCGGCCCTGCCCTACCCTGCGGTTGCCGTGCCGCCCTACCGGGCCGCGTCCGGTCCCAACTGGCGGTTCTCCAGCTTTTTCATGATCGCCTGCGCGGGATACTTCCATGGCCCGCGCGCCCTGAACTGGATGAACTGGGGCTTGGTGCGCGACAATGTGACGTGGATGAGCCTGGCACCCATGGAAATCGAGTCCCAACTCCCCCACCTGGGCGCCGGGCGCGGCACGGTGGTGGTGTGCGGCCTGGGAATGGGGCTGATGGCCTACGCCCTGGCGCACCTGTCGGCGGTTGATCGCGTGGTGGTGATCGAGCGTGACCCTGAGGTGCTGGAGGTCTTCAAACGCTTTTCAGGCTATGACGAGTGGGCGGTGCGCGACCGCGTTGAGATCGTGCTGTCGGACGCCATGGCGCCGGGCTTGGGCGACCGCATCGGGCCGGTGGACGTGCTGTATGCCGACATCTGGCCATACCTGCGCATGGACTGCATGGTGCCCGACATGCAGCGCATCCTGAAGGCCATTCCGGCGCCGGTCTGCGGCTACTGGGGCCAGGAACTCGACATGGTGGACTGGGCCGAGTCACAAGGCGTGACGCCCCAGGACTTCGCGGCCGAACACGTCACGGCGTTCAGTCACGCCCACGGCCTGCCGCTGCTGGGGCTGGAGGAGCCCACCTACCCCACCCTGTGCCGCATGGCTGCGACCAACCCCTCGATCGGACGGCAGCGCAAGAGGTTTTAGCCCAGCCGCGCAATAGCGTGAAAAAACGTGCCGGCGACCCTGCCCCGCCGGCTGCCGCCCGCCCCCAGGGCGACGCCCCGGCCATCGCGCAGATTGACCAGGGCGGGATCGTCGCCCTGGTCGGTGACGCTGGCATAGTGGAACTCGTGGCCGCGCACCTCGTCCCCGGCCCGGCCCAGGGCGCAGTCGGCCAGCAGGCGGGCCTGACGATAGCCCAGATTCAGACGGCGCTTGGCGAAACTGGTCGAATGGCCGAGCAGCCCGGCCATGGCGTGGCGGGTGCCATCGGCATCCTCAAGCCCCTGGCCGAGGACCATGTAGCCGCCACATTCCCCGAACACCGGCCGCGTTTCAGCAAAGGCGCGCAGCCCGGCCTGGAACCGCCCGGCGGCGGCCAGGGCGGTGGCATGGAGTTCAGGATAGCCGCCAGGCAGCCAGCAGGCGTCGCAGTCGGCTGGCGGCGCCTCGTCGGCCAGGGGGGAGAACGGGACGACCTCCGCCCCCGCCCGGCGCCAGCCCTCCAGAAGATGACCGTAGACGAACGTGAATGCAGCGTCGTGCGCCAGCGCCACCCGCTGTCCGGGCGGCGGCAGCAGGGCATCCGGCGCAGCATGGGAACTTTGCATGGGCGCGGCGGCGGCCAGCACGGCGTCGAGGTCCACAGTCCGCTCCATGAGGTCGGCAAGCTGGTTGAGACGCGCCTCAAGGTCGGCCTGCTCGCTGGCCTGTACAAGGCCCAGGTGGCGCTCGGGCAGTATGATCGACGCCTCGCGCGGGACCGAACCCAGCACCGGGATGCCGACCTGTGCAATGGCCTCGGCGGCCTGGGTGCGGTGACGCTCGCTGGCCACGCGGTTGAGGATGACCCCGCCCAGGCGGACGTCCGGGTCATGGCTCGCAAAGCCGCGCACGATGGCCGCCGCCGATTGGCTCTGCCCCGAAACATCCATCACCAGCACGACCGGAGCGCCCAGCGCGGCGGCGATGTCGGCCCCTGCCCCAGTGCGGCGCGGTGTGCCATAAACCCCGTCGAACAGGCCCATGGACCCCTCGACCACCATGAGGTCGGATTCTTCGCTCTGCCGCCCGGCAAGGTAGGCGACCAGTTCCGGCGGCATGGCCCAGCTTTCCAGGTTCATGCCCGGCCGCCCGGTGGCGGCGGCATGAAACGCCGGGTCGATGTAGTCCGGGCCCGACTTGGCGGCGCACACCCGAACGCCCCGCCGCGCCAGCGCCGTCAACAGCCCCAGCGTGACCGTCGTTTTGCCCGACCCTGAACGTGGTGCGGCGATGAGAAGGGTGTTGGTCATGGTGGTGCTCCTCGTGCTGGGGGGCGCCAGCATTGCCTTACCTTGACTTCCCGGCAAGCGCGGCGTTAAGTCTTTTCCTTTCACGGGTTCCCCCGCATGGGGAACGACAGGGAACGCGGTTGATGCCGCGGCTGCCCCCGCAACTGTAGGCGGAGAGTCTGCGCCGTTTGACCACTGGACCCTTTCAAGGGGTCTGGGAAGGTGGCGCCAGATGACGACCCGCGAGCCAGGACACCTGCCGTGAACCGGAGGAACGCCAAGCGGGGTGCCTTGGCGGCGCATATACCTCCCGTTGCAGCACCTCTGGAAGACGCCCTTTCTGGAGGACCGCATGTCCGTTTCGCTCGCCCGCGTGCCCTGCACCATCGTCACCGGCTTTCTTGGCGCCGGCAAGACCACCCTCATCCGCAACATCCTGAGCAATGCCGGTGGCCGCCGGGTCGCCGTGATCGTCAATGAGTTCGGCGATGTCGGCATGGACGGCGAAATGCTCAAGGGCTGCGGTGTCGAGGATTGCTCGGACGACAACATCGTCGAGCTGGCCAACGGCTGCCTGTGCTGCACCGTGGCCGACGACTTCGTGCCGACGCTGGACGCCCTATTGTCACGCACCCCGCGCATCGACCACATCGTGATCGAGACGTCCGGCCTTGCCCTGCCCAAGCCGCTGGTCCAGGCCTTCCACTGGCCGGCCATCAAGGGCAAGGTCACGGTGGACGGCGTGGTTGCCGTGGTTGACGGCGCCGCCCTGGCCGAGGGCCGGGTGGTCAGCGACCCCGAAGCCGTGGCCGCCCAGCGCGCCGCCGACGACAGCCTGGACCACGACAACCCCGTCGAGGAGGTGTTCGAGGATCAGATCGCCTGCGCCGACCTCGTGATCCTGACCAAGACCGACCTTCTGGACGCCG
>LAEA01000225.1 GCA_000961745.1 Rhodospirillaceae bacterium BRH_c57
CGCAGTCGCCTGTTTTTGTGGCACCAGCCCATCCATGGTACCCGCACCATGGCAAGGTGCCGCCGGACCCCCTGTTTGGCCTGGATATTGCGGTCAACCTACCCACAAAGAGCACCGCACACGAATGGCTACAAAAGAGGCATGATTAAAATGCAGGCAGGGATGGACGTTTTCTTTTTGCTAATCGGCGCCTCCATGGTGCTGGCCATGCACGCCGGTTTCGCCTTTCTGGAAGCTGGTACGGTTCGTCGCAAGAATCAGGTCAACGCTCTGAGCAAAATCCTGTGCGACCTGGGCATTTCGACCGTTGCCTATTTCCTGGTCGGCTACGCCGTCGCCTATGGGGTGACCTTTCTTGTTCCCGCCTCCGAGCTGACCGGAACGACCGAGGGCGGGGCCTTCGGGGCCAACGGAATCGACCTCGTGCGGTTCTTCTTCCTGCTGATGTTTGCGGCAGCCATTCCGGCCATCATCTCGGGCGGTATTGCCGAGCGGGCGCGCTTCATGCCACAGCTTGTCGCCACCGGCATCCTCGTCGGGCTGGTCTACCCGTTCTTCGAGGGCATCGTGTGGGGCGGCCGATTCGGATTGCAGGACAGGATTGAGGCTACCTTCGGGGCGCCGTTCCATGACTTCGCCGGGTCGGTGGTGGTGCATGGCGTGGGCGGCTGGCTGGCCCTGGGCGCCGTGGTGCTGCTGGGCGTGCGGCGCGACCGCTATACCGTCACCGGGCAGCTTTTGGCCGTCCCGCCGTCCAACATCCCCTATCTGGCGCTGGGGTCGTGGATTCTGTGCGTTGGCTGGTTCGGCTTCAATGTGATGTCCAGCCAGAGCGTCGAAACGGCCTCGGGCCTCGTCGCCATGAACTCGCTGATGGCCATGGCCGGCGGCCTGCTGGTCGCCACCGTGGTCGGGCGCAAGGATCCGGGCTTCATCCACAACGGCGCGCTGGCCGGGCTGGTCGCTGTGTGCGCCGGGTCCGACGTCATGCACCCGCTGGGCGCCCTGTTCACCGGGGGCATCGCCGGTGCCCTGTTCATCTGGGGCTTCAACAAGTGCCAACGCGACTGGAAGATCGACGACGTGTTGGGCGTGTGGCCCCTGCACGGCATGTGCGGCATCGCGGGCGGCGTGCTGGCCGGGGTGTTCGGACAGACCGCGCTGGGCGGCCTGGGCGGTGTCAGCCTGGGCGCCCAGGTGGTCGGCTCGGTCGCCGGAATGGCCTATGCGGGGGTGATGGGCTTTGTCGTCTACGGCGCCCTCAAGGCCACCATGGGCATCCGCCTGACGCCCGAAGACGAATTCCGCGGCGCCGACATCGCCGTCCACCAGGTCCCGGCCTACCCGGAAGAAGAAATGATTCACTAAACGGACTTGGGGGAGCGGGGAGCCTCCGTGGTTCCCCGCTCCCCTGAACCTCAGGCCGTCCCGCCGACCGTCAGCGCGTCGATCTTCAGGGTCGGCTGGCCGACGCCGCAGGCCACGCCCTGGCCATCCTTGCCGCAGGTCCCGATACCGGGGTCGAGCGCCATGTCGTTGCCAATCATGCTGACGCGGGTCAGCACGTCCGGGCCGTTGCCGATCAGGGTGGCGCCCTTGACCGGGGCGGTGACCTTGCCGTCCTCGATCATGTAGGCCTCGGTGCAGGAGAACACGAACTTGCCCGACACGATGTCCACCTGACCGCCGCCAAAGTTGACGGCGTAGAGGCCCTTCTTGACCGACCCGATGATCTCGGCCGGGTCCTTGTCGCCGCCCAGCATGAAGGTGTTGGTCATGCGCGGCAGGGGCCGGTGAGCATAGGACTGGCGGCGACCGTTGCCGGTCGGGGCCATGCCCATCAATCGGGCGTTCATGCGGTCGAACAGGTATCCCTTGAGGATGCCGTCCTCGATCAGCACGGTGCGCGAGGTCGGCGTGCCCTCGTCGTCGATGGTCAGGCTGCCCCGGCGATCCGGCAGGGTGCCGTCGTCGACCACGGTGACGCCGGGCGCGGCGACCCGCTGGCCGATCATGTCGGTGAAGGCCGAGGTGCGCTTGCGGTTGAAGTCGCCCTCCAGGCCGTGGCCGATGGCCTCGTGCAGCAACACCCCGCACCAGCCCGGCCCGAGCACCACCGGCATTTCACCAGCCGGAGCATCGGCGCTGTCGAGGTTGACCAGGGCCTGGCGAATGGCCTCGTCCACGGCACCCTTCCACGATGCCTCGTCAATCACGCCGTCGTAGGCGACCCGCCCGCCCATGCCGTGCGAGCCGGTTTCCAGCCGCGTGCCGTCGCCGCACATGACGGTGACGTTGAGCCGCACCAGCGGCCGGATGTCAGCCGCAGCACCATCGGGGCGCAGGATGTGCACGGCCTGCCACGACCCGACCAGCGAGGCCATGACCTGCTTGACGCGCGGGTCCTGGGCGCGGGCGTAGGTGTCGATGTCCGACAGCACCTTGACCTTGGTCTCATAGGGGATGGGCGACAGCGGGTTGGCGTCGGTGTAGAGCGCCTGATTGGTCCCCACCGGCCCGGCGGCGAAGGTGCCCTCGCGGCCCAGGCGCACGGCCTTGACGGTTTCCGCCGCGCGGTTCAGGGACGCTTGATCAAGGGTCGTGGCGTGGGCGTAGCCCGTCGCCTCGCCCGACACGCTACGCAGACCAAAGCCCTGGGCGGTGTCGAAGGACGCCGAGCGGATGCGCCCGTCGTCCAGGGAGATGCTCTCCGACTGCCGGTATTCCAGGAACAGCTCGCCGTCATCGCAGCCCGTCAGGGCGTCGTTCACGGTGGCGGTGACGGCATCCTTGTCAAGGCCCGCGCGGTTGAAGAACAGATCCTCGGTGACGGCGATATCGGCCATGTGGGCTCCCACTCTTTCGTGCAGCTAGGCAAAACGTGCTGCATTGCAGCATAATGACGGCTCATGCGATCATCATACGGTGACGCTATGATCGCTGTATATGGTGCCGCGCCCGTGCTGTGTCGAGGCGGGCGCCGGGGGAGATAGGGAGACGACCGTGAACGATCAGGCCATCATCCAGGAGGCCCGCGCCGTGCCGCTGACCCAGCACCCCCTGCGCCACCAGTTGGCCGCCGAGGTGCACGCCCGCCCCTACGAGGTACTGGACCCCCCGGTGCGCGCCACCCACCTGGCCGTGGCCACCGGCGAGGAAACCGCCGCCGCCGACCGGGCGCACCTGGAGGACCTGTGCGACCGTTTCGGCGTGCAGCCGCCCAGCGCCGACGCCATCCACTTCGCCCACGACCTGGGGCCGGACCTGCGGGTGCGGTGGGAGCGCCACACCGAGTTTTCAACCTATACCTTCTATCGCTTTGATGACTTCACCGACCCGTTCAAGGAACGCGCCCTGGACCTCGTGCCGCCGGACTGGCTGGCCGGACTGCCCGGCGAGGTCGTGGTCGCCCTGCACTGCGCCCTGATCGCCGACGACCCGGCCCCCGACCTGATCGGGTGGTTCGGGGACCATCTGGTGGTCGGTAGCCGCATCGGCGCCGGGGCCGGAACCGCGTGGAGCGACTTCCGCATTCACGAGGACGGCTTCAGCCGCATCGTGGTCAACGCCGGCGGCCTGACGCGCGGCCAGAACGGCCGGATGCTGCAACGCCTGATGGAGCTTGAGACCTATCGCATGATGGCCCTGCTGGCCTTTCCGGTGGCACGTGCCATGGGACCACGCCTGTCGCGCCTGGAAGCCGAGGTCGGCGCCCTGACCGACCGCATGGCGACCATTGAACCAAGCGATGGGGATGGAGAGAGCGAACGCGAACTGCTGCGCGAATTGACCCGCGCCGCCGCCGAGGTGGAAAGCCTGATGGCCGCCCACGGCTATCGGTTCAGCGCGGCGCGGGCCTACCACGCCCTGGTCCAGCGCTCCTTGCGCGAACTGCGCGAGGAGCGCATCGGCGGCACCCAGATGTTCCACGAATTCATGGACCGCCGCTTCACCCCGGCCATGCGCACCTGCGAAGCCATGGAGGGGCGCGCCGACGGCCTGGGCCGGCGCATCGCCCGCGCCGCCGACATGCTGCGCACCCGCGTGGACATCGCCATGGAGGAGAGCAACCGCGACCTGCTGCGCTCCATGAACAGCCGCGTGCACATGCAATTGCGTTTGCAGGAAACCGTCGAGGGCCTGTCCGTGGTGGCGATCAGCTACTACCTGTGGGGCCTCGTCGCCTACCTGCTCAAGGGCCTGAAGGCGGCCGGCGTGCCCATCAACGCCGACGCCGCCGCCCTGGTCGCCATCCCGGTGGTGGTCGGCATGGTCTTCATCGGCGTCCGCCGCCTCCGCAAAGCGGTCGGCAGCCGGCATGGGGATGAATAGGGCAGGCTCTAAACCAAGAAAGTGAAGAAGAAAGTGAAGTGGGGACCACAGAGGACACAGAGTTAGAAGAGAAGGCACAGAGAGAGCGGAGCAGCGCCGCAGGCATTCATAACCCGGAAGAAATTTGATGCGCTACGCGCAGACACTTTCTCCGAAGCCTCTCAACTTCCTTCCTCCACTTCTCTGTGTCCTCTGTGTCCTCTGTGGTAAATCCACTTCCCTTCCCTTCCCCTAATCCGTCAACACCGCCTCCGGCTCTCCCGTAACCGGCACGTCCGCCACGCCGACACGACTGGGCGGGAACCACAGGCGGATTTCGGTGCCTTCGCCGAAGGTCGAGTGGATGGCCAGCGTTCCGCCGTGCAGTTCGACCAGGGCCTTGGTCAGCGGCAGGCCCAGGCCGGTGCCTTCGTGGCGGCGGGCGAGCCCGCTGTCGATCTGGCGGAACGGAGTCAGGGCCAGGGGGATGTCCTCGGGCCGCATGCCGATGCCGGTGTCGGTGACGGCGACGCGCAAACCTCCATCGGAAGTCGGCCGGCATTTGATCGTGACCCGACCGTCGGGCGGCGTGAACTTGATGGCGTTGGACAGCAGGTTGATGAACACCTGCTTGAGGCGCCGCATGTCGCCGCGCAGGGGCGGCAGGTCGGCCGGCAGGTCCTGGATCAGGGTGATGCGCGCCCGCTCGGCCCGCTCGCGCACCAGCCGGACCGAGGCGGCGGCGACGACAGGCAGTTCGACGTTCTCGTCGTACAGCACCAACTGGCCGGACTCGATCTTGGACACGTCGAGAATGTCGTTGATGATGTCCAGCAGGTGGCGCCCGCTATCATGGATGCTGCCGGCGTAGTCGCGGTACTGATCGCTGATCGGCCCCAGGACCTCCTGCGACATGACCTCGGAAAACCCGATGATGGCGTTCAGAGGCGTGCGCAGTTCGTGACTCATGTTGGCCAGGAACTCGGACTTGGTGCGGTTGGCGGTTTCGGCTTGGCCCATGGCGGTGCGCAGGTCTTCCTCGACCAGTTGGTGGGACAGTTCGACGCCGGCCCACAGGGTCATCAGGCGCAAGGTCTCGATCTCGCTGGGCGTGAACGGGTCGCGCGGTTCGGACCCGGCGAAGGACAGCACGCCATAGGTCTGCCCGCGCGCCCGGATGCGCATCCCCAGGTAGGAGCGCAGCTTGAGCCCGCCGACCCTGCAATCGCTGATCATCGCGTTGTTTGCCGCATCGGCGATGGCGACCGGCGCCGCCTGATCCAGCGAATGGCGGCACGGCGCCGTCGCAAGTTCGATGACGTCGCCGCGCGCCAGCGTCCCCGCCGGGGCCACCACTTCCTCGACCGTCAAAACGTTGGCCGCAGCATCGACGCGGCCCAGAATGGCAATCGGCAGGCCATAACGCCGGCTGCCGAACCGCAGGATGGCCGACAGTTTCTCGGGGAACGACCGCACCGGATCGCCGGTCAGCTTGAGCAGGGACCGCAGATCGGCCTCGCTCTGCGACAGGGCAAGCTCGGCCCGCTTGCGCTCGCTGACGTCGGTGTAGACCCCCACCGTCAGCCCATCGGGCGTCCGCCGCTCGGTCACCAGCACCCAGCGTTCGTTGTCGAACTGCATTTCGAGAACGCCGCTGGGTGAGCAATGGGCGCGGACCCGCTCGGCCACGCGGGCCTGAAGCTCCGCTTCGGTCTCGTCACTGCGCACCAGCGCCTTTACCGCCATTTCCTGGAACGGGATCCCGACCCGCACGACCGACGCCAGTCGCGGGAAAATGTCCAGCATCCCCCGGTTCCACAGCATCAGGCGGTCGTCCTGGTCCCACAGCAGGAACCCGCTTGGGGTGCTTTCCAGAGCCTCGATCAGGCGGCTTTCGGCCTGCTGGGCACGCGCTTCGGCCTGGAACTGCGCGGTGACGTCGGCCGCCGTGCCGCGATACCCCGTGAACGTGCCGACCTGATCGAACACCGGCACGCCGCTGGCCCGGATGTATTGGCGTGCCCCATCGGAGCGATAGCGATGGTAGGTGAAATCGCGGAACGGCCGGCGGGCGTCAAGGTCCTCCTGATGGGCAATCAACAGGCGCGGATCGATGTCGGCCGCCATGAATTGGCCACGGGTCGTACCGATCAGCTTGGCCGTGTTGATGCCGGCCCGTTCAAGCTGCTCGCCCGAGAACCACGAGAACCGGTGCGCCTCGTCGGTTTCCCAGAACCAGTCCGAGGTCGCCGAGGCCATGTCGCGGAACCGGCGTTCGCTTTCCTTGAGCTGCTGGGTGCGCCGCTCGACCTCGCCTTCCATGCGGTCGCGGGCGTGGCGCAGGTCGCCCTCCAGGCGCTTCAGGTCGGTAATGTCGGTGACCATCGAAAAGAACCCGTTGACCTCCGCTCCGATGCCCGGCCCCACGGTCTGGGGCATCAAGGCGACGCGGACATGACGGGTTTCGCCGGGCAGCGCGATCTGCGTCTCGAACGTCACGGCCAGGCCCGACAGGGCGGTTTCCACCATCTCGGCCATCGACGCGTAGGCATCGCCCAGATGGTCGGGCAAGGTCCGGCCCACCAAATCCTCGGGCGCGATGCCGAACCACGCGCTATAGGCCCCATTGGCGAACAAATACCGCTGGCTGGTATCGAACCGGGCGATCAGGGCGGGCACGGCGTCGGTGACCGCGCGCAGGCGCGTCTCGCTGACCGTCAGGGCTTCGGCGACGCGGCGGCGCTCGTTGGCCTCGCGCTCCACCGCGTCCATCTGGCGGTGCAGGATGCCGCTGGCATGGCGCACGATAAAGTACAGCGACCCGTAGACGACCACCATGACAGCCACGCCCAGGGCCAGCATCAGGCCCTGGTTCTGCTCGGCCAAGGCCATCATCTCGCTGCTGTCGAAGTACAGGTCGAGCACGCCGACGACGTCGCCACCCCCCTCGGCGCGCAACGGGACGTGGGCGGAAACCACGTCGCTCCGTCCACTGCTCGGCACCGAGCCCAGGTACATGGCGGCGGCGGCCCGCCCGGCCCGTGCTTCCTGAAAGGCCGGGTCGCCAACATCGTGCCCGTCCGGCGGCTTTGTTCCCGTACCGTAGATAAGCCGGCCCTCGGGAGTGTAGACGTTGACCTCCAAGGCCGGCAGCGCCTGGGTGGCGACCGCCACCGCCCGTGCCACCGCCCCAACGTCCAGGCCCTGCGCGCCGGCCTTTTTGTCGCGGGCCAGAGTGTCGGCCATGACGTGGGACACGATCGCGGCCAGCTGCGAGGCCCGGTCCAGGACGTTGTTTTGAACGTCTTTTTCCGACTGCCACCGCAACAGCATCACCACCGCCAGGGTGGCACCGATCAGCACCAGCAGGCTGGCCAGCGCAAAGTAGCGCAGCAGCGCAAGACCCCTGCCCGGATCAGGACGCAGGTCGGGGCGCAGGTCGGGGCGGGACTCTGGCAACGCCTTATCGGCCATACGAAACTCCCACACGGCATTCTGCCATTAACCACACCAGCGCGGTCAGGACCAGCAGCGCACCACCCTGATGGGCCACCGCCAGCGGCACCGGAACGACCAGCAACAGCGTGCCGATGCCCAAACCGAGTTGCAGCAGCACCGCCGCCACCATGAAATCGGCCGCTGCCCGTTGGCGGGCCGAGCGCAGCCGGCCGATCAGGAACAGGCGCAGGACCACCGCCGCACCGACCGTCGTCACCGCCAGAACGCGGTGCTGGAACTGCACCGTCGTCACGTTGTCAAACATGTTGCGCCACCACGGTTCCAAGGCCCCCAGGCCGCGCGGCACCAGACTGCCGTCCATCAGCGGAAAGGTGTTGTAGGTCAGCCCGGCATCAAGCCCGGCCACGAACGCCCCCGACCCGATGGTGGCAAAGGCCAGCCCGGCCAACAACCCGGCCCGGCGCCCGTCGCAGGTCAGGGACCCGCCCGGCTGCCGGTAGGTCAGGGCCGTCCACACCAGCGCGCCATACAGCACCACGGCAAGGCCCAGGTGCGCCGCCAGCCGGTACTGGCTGACCTCCGGCACCGCGTTCAGGCCGCTGCGCACCATGTACCAGCCGAGCACGCCCTGCGCCCCGCCCAGCACGAACAGCCCGGCCATGCGGACGGTCAACGCCCGGTCCAATGCCCCACGCGCGGCGAACCACAGAAGCGGCACCAGGACCACCGCACCGATCAGGCGTCCCCACAGGCGGTGGATATATTCCAGCCAGAAGATGCCCTTGAACTCGGCCACGGTCATGTGCGTGTTCTTGTGCAGGAACTCGGGAGACGCCTGATACTTGTCGAATTCCGCCTGCCAGGCTGCGTCATTCATGGGTGGAAGAACGGTCAACGGCTGCCACTCCACCATGGACAGACCGGAGTCGGTCAGCCGCGTCGCGCCGCCCAGCAACACCATGATGAAGACCATCGCGCACAGGATGACAAGCCACGCCTGAACGGCCGTGGTGGACGAGCCTCGGAAAGTTGACCGCTCCACTGCGACAAGGTTGGTCATCAGGGTTCTCCCTCCGCCTTGATTAAAAGCTAAACAACCGAGGGCGGCAAGGATACCCTTGGTCTATTAGAGCCCCAGAATAAGGGAAAAAGTCCATGCCGAGCGGTCCCCCTCTTCGCCTGAACCATGGCCTGGACTTTGCCGACCTCCTGCGGCGCGACGGGCTGGAGCACGTCGATGCTGTGTTTGTCAGTACGCTTCCGCCCGACCTTGCCGCCCGCCTGCATGCCGCCCGCACCACTGACCTGGAGCCGGCCGAGGAGTCCGCCCTGATGCTGGACCTGGCGCCGCACCTGGACGCCTTCGTCGGGGCCTTGTTCGGAATCGAGGCCGAAATTGCCGCCGCCTCAGCCGCCGTGGCCGCGCTCGATCCGCTGTTCACCGTGCGCCGGCAGTTCGTCCAGCGCGTCGCCCTTAAGCGCCACAAGCCGGGCGAAGCCGCGACCTTTGACGGCCCGGCCCTTGAACAGGTGTTAGGCGGCCCGTTCACCGAGGACCAGTTCGCCGCCCGCGTGCTGGACTGGATGACCGACGAAACCGCCCACGCCGCCGACCTGGACACCGCCGCCCGCTATGCCGCATGGCGGGCCGCCGTCGCCCCCGGCCACGCGCTGTTCAAGGCGCCGCATAAACGCGACCCCGCCGCCCTGGTGCCGGTCAAACCGACCGAACGCGGCCTTGCCTTCGATGGCGCCTTGCGCGACCGCGACGGCTTTGGCCTGACCGACCCCGGCTGCGATCTGGCCGGCGGCCTGGGCGAGGCGCACTACTGCATCCTGTGCCACCACCAGGGCCTGGATTCCTGCTCCCACGGGATGCACGACCGCAAAACCGGGGCGGTCCAGGTCAACCTGCACGGCCGGACCATGCGCGGCTGCCCGCTCGATGAAAAAATCTCGGAGATGCACGAGGCGATGCGCGGCGGGTGGACCGTTGCGGCCCTGGCCATCATCGTGGTGGACAACCCCCTGTGCGCCGGCACCGGGCACCGCATCTGCAACGACTGCATGGTGGCGTGCATCTACCAGAACCAGAACCGCGACCCGGTCGATATTCCGCAGGCCGAGACGCGCGCCCTCAAGGACGTCCTAGCCCTGCCGTGGGGGGTTGAAATCTATGGCCTGCTGACCCGCTGGAACCCGCTGAACTTCGCCCGCCCCCTGCCCCTGGCCGACAGCGGGCGCAAGGTCCTGGTGGTCGGCACCGGCCCGGCCGGGCTGACCCTGGCCCACCACCTGCTCAACGACGGGCACACCGTGGTCGCCGTTGACGGCCTGAAGATCGAGCCCCTGCCCTCAACCCTGCTGGCCGCCCCTGTCCGCGACATGGCCGACCTTTGGCAACCGCTCGACACACGGCCCAGCGGAGGCGTCGGCGGGGTGGCCGAATACGGCATCACCGTGCGCTGGGACAAGAATTTCCTGACCGTCATCCGCCTGCTGCTGGAGCGCCGCGCCGCCTTTGCCCTCTATGGCGGGGTGCGCTACGGCGGCACGCTGACCGAGGACATGGCTTTCACCATGGGCTTTGACCACGTCGCCCTGTGCATGGGGGCCGGGCGGCCAACCCTGATCGCCATGAAGAACAGCCTCGCGCGCGGGGTGCGGCAGGCATCGGACTTCTTGATGGCCCTGCAACTGACCGGCGCGGCGCGGCGCGACACCGTCGCCAACCTGCAACTGCGCCTGCCGGTCGCGGTGATCGGCGGCGGCCTGACCGCCATCGACGCCGCGAC
This sequence comes from Rhodospirillaceae bacterium BRH_c57, assembly GCA_000961745.1. Taxonomy (GTDB): domain Bacteria; phylum Pseudomonadota; class Alphaproteobacteria; order Rhodospirillales; family Rhodospirillaceae; genus Cauispirillum. The sequence goes on from LAEA01000225.1 coordinate 10,566, forward strand.
CGAGGCGCTGGCCTATTACCCGGTGCAGGTCGAACGCTTCCTCGACCGCCACGAAACGCTGGTGGCCGAACGCGGCGAGGCCGCCGTGCGCGCCCGCTGGAGCGCCGAGGAAACCTCCATTGCCGAGGAGTTCCTGGCCCACGGCCGCGCCGTGCGGGCCGAACGCGCCGCCGCCATTCGTGAAAACCGGCCGCCGCGTTTACGCGCCTTGTGCGACGCCTGGGGCGGGGTGCGGGTGGTCTACCGGCGCGGCCTGATCGACAGCCCGGCCTATCGCAACAATCCCGAGGAAGTCCACAAGGCCCTGGAGGAAGGCATCACCGTCACCGAGTTCCGCGCCCCCGTAGGCATTGAGGTGGACGCCTGGGGCCACGCCGCCGTGCTGCGCGTCACTTCGCCCGAGGGCGTGGAGGAGGACATTCCGGCCCGCACGGTCATCGTCGCCGCCGGCACCGTGCCCAACGTCAGCATCGCCCGCGAACAGGCCGGCGTGGCCCTCGACCACGGGTTTTTCCAAGCGGTGGACGAGGACGGCGCCCCGGTCCATCCCGAACGCTCGCCCAAACCGGCCGAGGTCCAGGTGTTGCGCGCCGTGCGGCCGGACGGCGGCACGGTCAGCTTTTTTGGCGACCAGCATCCGGGGTTTGCCGGCAGCGTGGTGTCGGCCATGGCCTCGGCCAAGCGCGGGGCGCCGGTGATCTCCCGCCTGCTGACCGCGCACCCGCCACGCCGGGTGACGGGACCGGCCCTGATCGCCCGCCTCAACGACGTGCTGCGGCCGACCGTGGTGGCGGTCAACCGGCTGGCCCCGGCCATCGTCGAAGTGGTGGTCCGCGCCCCTCTGGCCGCCCGCATGTTCGAGCCCGGCCAATTCTATCGCCTGCAAAACTTCGAGGCCCACGCCGCCCGCGCTGAAGGAACCACGCTGGCCATGGAGGGCCTGGCCTTGACCGGGGCGTGGACCGACATCGCGGCCGGGCATGTCGGGTTGATCGTGCTGGAGATGGGCGGCTCGTCGGACCTCTGCGCCCTGCTGCAACCCGGCGAGCCGGTGGTGCTGATGGGGCCGACCGGCGCCCCGACCGAGATCGTCGCCGACCAGACAGTTCTGCTGGTCGGCGGCGGGCTGGGCAACGCCGTGTTGTTCTCCATCGGCCGGGCGCTGCGCGAGGCCGGATCACGGGTGCTGTACTTCGCCGGCTACCGCAGCCTGGACGGTCGGTTCAAGGTGGAGGACATCGAGGTCGCCGCCGACGTGGTCGTATGGTGCTGCGACGAAGCGCCGGGGTTCACCCCCGGACGGCCGCAAGACGCGACGTTCGTGGGGTCGATCATCGACGCCATGGCGGCCTATGCGCGCGGCGAGCTGGGGGAGACGGCGGTTCCCATGGCCGACGTGGACCGCATCATCGCCATCGGGTCGGACGGCATGATGCGGGCGGTGGCGGCAGCCCGGCATGGCGTCCTGGCGCCGTTCCTCAAGGACGAAGTGACCGGCATTGCCTCGGTCAACAGCCCCATGCAGTGCATGATGAAGGAAATCTGCGCCCAGTGCCTTCAGCCGCAGCACGACCCGAAGACGGGGGAGACGCGGGTGGTGTTCACCTGCTCCAACCAGGACCAGCCCCTGGACGCCGTGGACTTCAGCGCCCTGCGCGAGCGGCTGTCCCAGAACGGCCTGCCGGAAAAGCAGACCGCCCTGTGGACCGACCGTGCGCTGAAGGGGCTGGGGCGGCGGTAACTGGAATTTGACGTGGAGGGCTAGCCGGGGTTTTGTGGGTTGAAACCACCGCCGCCTGGTACGAAGTTGCTGGCGCCGATCTGCGTCAGGTCGGTGTTGGTCAAAAGGGCAATCTGGTAGCTGGTGGCCGTCCCGGCGATGAACTGGTCGCTGGTGCCTTCGGTGTACCAGACCTCCACGTCGGCGCCATTCTGCTTTGAAATGAAACCGCCGTTGGTCGATGAGAACGTCCGCTCGCTGACGGCGGAGTCGCCGATCTCGATGTAACGGGTGTAGGGGTCCCCGTCCCAGTCCCAGGCATCAAAGACATACTGCGGCTCCTGGCTGACGTAGGGATAGCTTTCCATTAACTCCAACCGATCGGTTGCCTTCCATCCGACGATGGTGTCGGTGCCGTATTCCGCCACAGTGAGCAGTTCAGTGAAGGCGTAAGTCACCTCGGCCATTGTCACGTCGGGAATCACGGGGGTGCCGTGGAGGACATCATTGCCACGACCGCCCACCAATGTTCCGCCCCCTGTACCAGCGTGCAGCGTGTCATCGCCGTCATGGCCGGAAATCCAGTCGATTCCGCCGCCGCCACTGAGGACGTTGTCGTTTGCATCTCCGTCGATGAAATCGTCACCATCACTGCCAATGACGTTCTGGAACCTGGAGAAGGCGATCACCCAATTTTCACCTTGGTCGTACGCCTGACCGGAGGCCAAATCCACACCAATGCCCCAGTAATAAGAAACATCGTTGAACCGCAAAGTATTGACGCCACTTCCACCGTCGAAAAAAGCATGATCATTCCACACACTGTTCGCGTCGGTGTATCCGGCCGCCGCGCCGTTGACGACGACAGCGTCGTCCCCGGCACCGGCGTCGATCACGGCAGTGTCGCTTGCGGCAAAAATCACATCATTGAAGTTGCTGCCGATGATCTTCTGTTCAAGAGTATCAGATGTGTGGCCCCACAGCACCAGATCCGCCGAGTTCTGCTGGGTAAAAGTCCAACCGGAGACATCAATATCGTACCCATTCATGTACGATCCATAAACGTTGATGCCCCCGAAACCGTCGTCAGCCTTGAGGTTGAGGACAGACGGCAGCAGGTATGAAGTGACGCTCACATTGCCGGTGCCGATAAAGCGCAGTTCCTCAACGTTCGTGATGGTGCCCGCCTCTGATCCGCCTCTGTAGTCGGAGCCGGCGAACAGGATCACGGTGTCGTAGTCAGCGCCGCCGTCGATATCCGCCCAGGTGGCCGCCGTCGCCGTCGGGTCCATGACGAAGTCGTCATTACCGGCACCGCCGTTGATGGTCAAAGTGGAGCCATTGCCCTCCAGGAAGAACACGTCTGCGCCGCCGAGCAAGTCTTCAATCGTGGTCCAGGTTGTGGCAGACGACACCGTGTAAATGTCGTTGCCGGCCGTGCCAGTAAAATCGGCTAGGAGGTTTTCGGTGGTTTGGGCGGTTGTATCCCACACGGTCTCGATGCGGTTTGCCGATCCGGCGGCAAAATGGCCAACGACCCTGGTCGAATACGCATTGTTCATCCCCTCGATGAGCAGGTCATCCGGGCTGAGCGCATCATTGTTCACCCGGCGCAGGAAGACGCCATCGTCCTTGGGCAGGCTTCCGATGTCCAGGGCATCAACCCCGCCGGTGTCAGTGATCGTGTTTTGCCCAATGCCGACGACATAGACATCATCGCCGTCGCCGCCCGTCAGCGTATCGTTTCCGCCCCCTCCAATGATGTAATTGGAGCCCAGACCGCCCGAGATGCTGTCGTCGGACTCGGTGCCGAAGATGATGTCGTTGCCATCTGTCCCGGCCAGATCCGACGTGAAGGTGTAGGTCGACGTCGCGGTTACGAGGCTATGCAACGCGCCGCTTCCGAAGTGGTCTACGACGGTGGCGCTGGCCATACCGGAAGCCACAGTCAGGTTCGTCCCGCTCTTCCCGATGCCGGGTTTGTCCCACGCCGCCACGTTGAGCGTGTCCAAGCCGCCGCCGGAGGTGATGGTGGCGGTGCCATTAGTGCCGGTCATGATGTAGGTGTCGTTGCCCGTGCCACCGATCATGATGTCGGTGCCGCCTTGGCCGTAAAAGGTGTTGTCGCCTGTGCCCGAGCTCAGCGTGTTGCTGCCGGTTCCGCCCTTCAGGACGTCACCGCCGCCCCCGCCATTCAGCGTGTCATTGCCCGACCCGGTGAGGATCGTGTTGGCGGTGTCATTACCGGTCACGATCCAGTTCGACGTGCTTTGAGACTGGTCGAACGTTTCCGAATCGGTCACGGTCGCCTCTTTCGTCACCGGGGGCGCTGTCGTCACCGGGGGTGAGGTCGTCACCGGCGGTTCGGTGGTGACCGGGGGCTCGGTCGTCACCGGCGGCTCGGTCGTGACCGGCGGCTCGGTCGTGACCGGGGGCTCCGTGGTCACCGGAGGCGGGGTCGTGACCGGGGGCTCTGTGGTCACCGGAGGCGGGGTCGTGACCGGGGGCTCTGTGGTCACCGGAGGCGGGGTCGTGACCGGGGGCTCCGTCACCGGGGGCGCGGTCGTCGTCGGG
>LAEA01000159.1 GCA_000961745.1 Rhodospirillaceae bacterium BRH_c57
GGCAAGGAGCTTGGCGGCTTGGGGCTGGCCTGCGACGTGACCGATGCCGAAGGCGCCGCCCGCGCCCTGGACATCGCCCGCGAGGCCCTGGGGCCGGAACGCATCCTGGTCAACTGTGCGGGCATCGGCGTCGCCAAGCGCATGGTCGGGCGCGACGGCCCCATGCCGCTGGAGGAGTTCGACCGGGTCATTCGCGTCAACCTGATCGGCAGCTTCAACATGATGCGCCTGTCGGCCGCCGCCATGGGCGGTCTGGAGCCCCTGGACGGCGGGGAGCGCGGGGTGGTGGTGATGACCGCCTCGGTCGCCGCCTTTGAAGGACAGATCGGCCAGACCGCCTATGCCGCGTCCAAGGCCGGGATCTGCGGCCTGACCCTGCCGGCGGCACGCGAACTGGCCAGCCAGGGCATCCGGGTGATGACCATCGCCCCCGGCCTGTTCGAGACGCCGCTTCTGGCCGAAGTGCCCGAAGCGGCACGCCCGGCCCTGGCGGCGTCCATCCCCCTGGGCCGTCTGGGCCACCCGGACGAGTTCGCCGCCCTAGCCGAAACCTGCATCACCAACCCGTTCCTGAGCGGCGAGGTTATCCGCCTGGACGGAGCCATGCGGCTGGCGCCGCGCTAAAACATAAGGACCGCCGTTCATGCTGACCAACATCCGCGATGTCCACATTGAATGGGGCCAATGCGACCCGGCGGGCATCGTGTTTTTCCCCCGCTACCTGGAAATCTTCGACGCCTGCACCGGCCATCTGTTCGCCGCCGTGGAGGTGTCCAAGTTCGACATGATCGAGAAGTACGGCATCCTCGGCATCCCCATGGTCGATCTCCACACCCGCTTCATCGTGCCGTCGCGCTTTGGCGAGGTGGTGACCATCGAAAGCGCCGTCACCGAATGGCGGCGGTCGAGCTTCAAGGTCGCCCACCGCCTGAAGAAGGGCGATCAGCTCTGCGTCGAATGCACCGAGACGCGGGTATGGACCGCCCGCAACGCCGACGACCCCAGCCGCATCGAGAGCAGGCCCCTGCCGCCCGAGGTGGTCGAGAAATTGTCCCAGCCCATCGTCACTCGGGTGGGATGAGCCGCAGTCCAGGCTGTCAAGCTGTGCGGCCTGTCAGCAAGAGTGACTTAACAAGCCTCGTACAAAAGAGGCGTTTCGGGAGAGGTTGCATGTCCAAGATCCGTTTCACGGTCAAGGGAGCGTTGACCGCCATTGCCCTCGCCACCGCCCTTCCGGGCGCGGCCCAGGCCGACATCAACGTCGGCGTCATCGTCAGCGCCACCGGCACCACCGCCGCGCTGGGCATTCCCATGAAGAACGCCCTGATGTTCATGCCCGAGGAAATCAACGGCGAAAAGGTGAACGTCGTATTCGGTGACGACACCTCAGACCCCTCGACCGCAACCAACCTCGCTCGGCGCATGATCACCCAGGACAAGGTGGATGTGATCATCGGGTCCAGCATGACGGGCGCGGCCATCGCCATTGCCGGGGTGGCCAATGAAAACGGCGTTCCCCAGCTTGCCATGTCGCCGATCAATCTGCCCCAGGGCAGCGACGCCTGGACGTTCAGGATGCCGCAGCAGGTATCCCTGATGGTCGCGGCCGTGGTCGAGGACATGAAGAAGAAGGGCGTCAAGAAGCTCGGCTACGTGGGCTTTTCCGATGCCTGGGGCGACTTTTGGGTGCGCGATCTGAAGACGTTGGGTGAACCGGCGGGCATCACCATGGTGGCCGAGGAACGCTATGGCCGGGCCGACACCTCGGTCACCGGGCAGGTGCTCAAGCTGGTGGCCGCGCGGCCCGACGCCATCCTGATCGGCGCCTCGGGCACCGCGTCGGCCCTGCCGCAGGTGGAATTGCGCCAGCGTGGCTACGCCGGGCCGATCTACCAGACCCACGGGTCGGTCAGCAACGACTTCATCCGCATCGGCGGCAAGGCGGTCGAGGGCACCATCCTGCCCGCTGGCCCGGTCAACGTAGCCGAACAGTTGCCCGACACCTCGCCGGTCAAGACGCCGGGCATGGAGTTCGTGGCCGGGTACGAAAAGGCCCACGGCGAGAATTCCCGCAACCAGTTCGCCGGGCATATGTACGACGGCATCCAGGCCCTGAAGGCGGCCCTGCCGGTCGCGCTGAAGGCAGCCAAGCCGGGCACCCCGGAATTCCGCACCGCCATCAAGGATGCCCTGGAAAGCGGCCTCGACATCCCGGCCGGGCACGGCGTGTTCAACTTCACCGCCACCGATCACTTTGGTCTGGACGAGCGTGGCCGCGTGCTGATCACGGTTGAGAACGGGAAGTGGAAGCTCCTTTGATCTGACCCCAGCGCCGCCGGAGGACGGCATGGCCGGATGCGCCATGCCGTCCTCCTGGCGATCGTTCAGCGTGGCGGATCAAACCGACCGTCGAACCGCGGGAGGCGGATGTGGATTTCAATATCGCTCTTTTCCTGGCCCAGGACGGCATCACGAACGGTGCGATCTATGCCCTGTTGGGCCTGTCCCTGGTCCTTGTCTTCACAGTAACCCGCGTGATCCTGGTGCCCCAGGGAGAGTTCGTGGCCTATGGCGCGCTGACCGTGGTCGGGCTGGAGATGGGAACCATTCCCGGCACCGCGTGGCTGCTTCTGGTCCTTGGCGCCGCTGTCTTTGTCGCCGATGCCCTGCGCGCCGAAAACGGGCGCCAGCCGCGCATCCTGATGCTTCGCGCCCTGACCGATCTGGTCCTGCCCGCCGTCCTGCTGGGGGTGTGCTGGGTGGTCGCACCGCTGGATCTTGGCGTCTGGGTGACCGCACCGCTGGCCGTTGCCCTGGTGGCTCCGCTGGGGGCCTATATCTACCGCCTCGCCTTCCGCCCGCTGGCCCAAAGTCCGGTCCTGGTCCTGCTGATTGCCGCCGTCGGCGTGCACTTGGCCATGATCGGCCTGGGGCTGGTCTTTTTCGGCGCCGAGGGGTTCCGCAGCGAACCGTTCACCACCGCGTCCCTCACCCTGGGGCCGATGATGGTGTCGGGACAAAGCCTGTGGGTGCTTGGCACCACATCCGTCCTGATCACGTCGCTGTGGTTCTTCTTTGGGCACACCATCACCGGGAAAGCCCTGCGCGCCACCTCCGTCAACCGCCTGGGGGCACGGCTGGTCGGCATCCCGGCCGACCGTTCGGGCATCATCGCCTTCACCATGGCCGCCGCCATGGGCGCGATTTCCGGCGTCCTGATCGGGCCGGTGACGACGGTGTTCTACGACACCGGCTTCCTGATCGGCCTGAAGGGGCTGGTCGCGGCCATCATGGGCGGGCTGGTCAGCTATCCGATCGCCGCCGCCGCCGCCCTCGCCGTCGGCCTCATTGAATCCGTTGCCTCGTTCGAGGCCAGCAGCTTCAAGGAGGTGATCGTCTTCACCACGATCATTCCGGTCCTGCTGTGGCAAAGCCTGCGCTCGTCCCACGTCGAGGAAGAAGAGGAGTAAACGCCGTGGTCCTGCGCAACTGGCTGGTGGCCGGACTGGCCGTGCTGGGCGTTGCCCTGCCCCTGGTTCCCGTCACCCCCGACTACTGGATTGTCCTGCTCAACGCCATCGGCCTGTCGTCCCTAGTGGTCATCGGACTGGTCCTGCTGACCGGCGTGGGGGGAATGACGTCGTTCGGACAGGCCGCGTTCTGTGGCTTTGGCGCCTATGCCACGGCGGTCCTGACCACCAGCATGGGGCTTTCGCCCTGGCTCACCCTGCCCATCGCCATTGCGGTAACCTGCACGGCCGCCGCCCTGATCGGCCTGATGACCGTGCGCCTGTCGGGCCACTATCTGCCGCTGGGAACCCTCGCCTGGGGGATCAGCCTGTTCTATCTGTTCGGGAACCTGGAGGTCCTGGGCCGCCACGACGGCATTCCCACCGTGCCGCCGCTGAATATCGGCGGGTGGGATCTGTACGATAACCGTGCGGTCTATTTCATCATCTGGGCACTGGTGCTGCTGGCCGCCTTCGCCACCTTGAACCTGCTGGACTCGCGGGTTGGCCGTGCCCTGCGGGCGCTGCGGGGCGGCGTCGTGGCGGCCGAGGCGTTCGGCGTCAACACCCGCCGCGCCAAGCTGGTCATCTTCGTCTATGCCGCGTTGCTGGCCGCCGTCTCGGGCTGGGCCTTCGCCCACGTCCAGCGCGCCGTCAACCCCACGCCGTTCGGCCTGGGCGCCGGCATCGAATACCTGTTCATGGCCGTGATCGGCGGCGTCGGGCATGTCTGGGGCGCGGTCATCGGCGCCGCCGCCGTGGTCCTGCTGGAAGACCGCCTGCAAATCATCCTGCCCGCCCTGTTCGGCCATTCCGGCAACTACGAAACCATCATCTTCGGCGTCATCCTCGTTCTGCTGCTGCAATTCGCCCGCAGCGGCTTGTGGGGCCTGGCCCTGCGCTTCATTCCGGAGCTGGAGCGCCGCGCACCGGCACAGAAGACCGCCCCCACCGAGGCCGCACCCCTGCCCCGCCGCACCCCGCCGCGCCGTGGCGAACCGTTGCTGGAGGTGCAAAGCCTGCAACGCAACTTCGGCGGCCTGACGGCGGTCAAAAGCCTGAGTTTTTCCGTCAATGCCGGCGAAGTTGTCGGCCTGATCGGCCCCAACGGGGCGGGCAAGAGCACCACCTTCAACCTGATCAGCGGCATCCTGCCGCCGAGTTCAGGCACCATCCGCTTCCAGGGCCGCGATATCAGCGGCCTGGGGCCGCGTGACGTCGCCGCCATGGGCATGGCGCGTAGCTTCCAGCACGTCAAGTTGCTGCCCGACATGACGGTCCTGGAAAACGTCATGCTGGGCGCGCACCTGCGCGGCCGGGCGGGCATGGTTTCGGCCATCCTGCGCCGCGACCGCACCGAGGAACGCCGCCTGCGGGCCGAGGCTGAACGCCAGCTTATCCGCTGCGGGCTGGCCGACTACATGCACGTCAAGGCGGGCGCCCTGCCGCTCGGCCAGAGCCGCGTGGTCGAGATCGCCCGTGCCCTGAGCCTGGACCCGCTGCTCATCCTGCTGGACGAACCGGCGGCAGGCTTGCGCCACGGCGAAAAGCAAGCCCTGGCGACCCTCCTTGACAGCCTGCGCGACGAAGGCACCGCAGTCCTGCTGGTCGAGCACGACATGGATTTCGTGATGAACCTCGTGGACCGTCTGGTGGTCATGGACTTCGGCGCCAAGATCGCCGAGGGCAGCCCCGAAGTCATCCACAGCGACCCCAAGGTTCTGGAAGCCTACCTGGGAGGCATCGAATGACCGCCCCATTGCTCAGCGTCGAGGCCGTCTCCGTCTCCTACGGAAAGATCGAGGCCGTGCGCTCCGTCAGCCTGGACATCCTGCCGGGCCAGATCGTCACCGTGATCGGCGCCAACGGTGCCGGCAAGACCACCACGCTTGGCGGCATCATGGGAATCCTGCCCTGTCGGGGCGGCATCACCTTCCAGGGCGCTCCGCTGGCCACCGTGCCGGTCGAAGCTCGGGTGGCGTCAGGCATGAGCCTGGTCCCGGAAAAGCGCGAGTTGTTCGTCACCATGTCGGTGGCCGACAACCTGATCCTCGGCGCCTATCGCGGTGTGCGGGGTGCCGCCCTGCGCACCGCCCTGGACGAGGTCTATGACCTGTTCCCGCGTCTGCGGGAACGCCGCCAGCAGGCCGCAGGCACCCTGTCGGGGGGCGAGCGGCAGATGCTCGCCATGGGCCGCGCCCTGATGGCCCGCCCCAAGCTGCTGATGCTCGATGAACCCAGCCTGGGGCTGGCCCCGCGCATCGTCATGGAAATCTTTCACCTGATTACCCGCCTGCGCAGCACCGGGGTGTCCATCCTGCTGGTCGAGCAGAACGCCCGCGCCGCCCTGAAGACCGCCGACTATGCCTACGTGATGGAAACCGGCGAAGTGACTTTGCAAGGGCCAGCCTCCGAACTGGCCCAGGACCCACGGGTGATTGAAAGCTACCTCGGCGTCCGAGGCACCACGCAAAAGGCAGAGGAAACCCCGGCATGATCGACTACACCGCCCCCCTGGACGACATCCGCTTCGTTCTGGACCATGCCGCCGACGCCAGCCGCCTGCCCGGCTGGGACAAGGAATTCGCCCACGAGGTGCTGGGCCACGCCGGAAGGTTCATCTCCGAGGTCATCGCCCCCCTGGACCCGATCGGCGACGCCGAGGGCTGTGCGCTGGTCGAGGGCCGGGTGCGGATGCCCCAGGCGTTCCGCGACGCCTATGCCCAGTTCCGCGACGGCGGCTGGCCGGGGCTGGCCGTGCCCGAGGCGTTCGGCGGCCAAGGCCTGCCTCATCTGTTGTGCGCCAGCATGGGCGAGATGATTGCCGGGGCCTGCATTTCGTTCCAGATGGTGGTGTCGCTGGCCCAGTCGGCCATTCGCACCCTCCAGCACAATGGAACGGACGCGCAGAAGACCCGCTATATCCCGCTGCTGGCTTCGGGGGAGTGGCTGGCCTCCATGTGCCTGACCGAGCCGCAGGCCGGGTCCGACCTGTCACAGATCGCCACGACCGCCGTTCAGGATGGCGACGGCTGGCGGATCACCGGCGGCAAGATCTTCATTTCCGGCGGTGACCAGGACATGACCGGCAAGGTCCTGCATCTGGTTTTGGCCCGCACCGGCGACCCGTCCCTCGGCCTCAAGGGCCTGAGCCTGTTCCTCTGCCCCTCGGAACTGGAAAACGGCGGCCCCAACGGAGTGTCGATCCTGCGGCTTGAGGAAAAGATGGGAATGCACGCCTCGCCCACCTGCCAGATGGCCTTTGACGGCGCCCGCGCCGAAATCATCGGTGCGCCGGGCGAAGGGCTGATGCGCATGTTCACCATGATGAACCTGCAACGCCTTGAGGTGTCCCTGGAAGCCACCGGCCTTACCGAGGTGGCCCTGCAACGGTCGCTGGCCTATGCGCGCGACCGCCGCCAGGGCAAGCGCCTGCCGATCAACCGTCATGCCGACGTGCGCCGCATGCTGATGACCCAGATGGCCCTGGCGCTCGGCCTGCGGGCCATGACCTATCGCGCGTTGGTCGAGGTGGAGGTCAATCCCGGCTCGCCGCTGGCCGACTTCCTGACCCCGGTGTGCAAGGCGTTCTCCACCGAAAGCGCCATGACGGCGGCACAGGCCGCCATCCAGATCCACGGCGGTTACGGGTACCTGACCGAATACCGGGTGGAACAGATCCTGCGCGACGGCCGCATTACCCTGATCTACGAAGGCACCAACGGCATCCAGGCGCTGACCCTGGCCGGGCGCTTGCTGCGTCTGCACGACGGCCAGGCCGCCGAAGCCTTTGCCGCCGATGTCGCCCAGGCGGCCCATCTGGCCGACGACACCGGGCTGATGGCAGCCCTGGAGGCTTGGCGCCGCGCCACCGAGGCCGTGCGCACCAGCCCGGCGGCGGAGTCGGTGGCTGACACCTACATGCGCCTGACCGGGCTGGTGGCGTTCGGCGCGGCGTGGGCGCGCATGGCCGCCGCCGCCGACCACGCCCCCACCCCCGACCGCATCCGCGCCCTGGCAGGGTTTGTTCAGGCGGCAATGTTGCCCCAGGCCGAAGCCCTGGCCCGGCAGTGCGAGAAGGGGCCGGACTTCAGCCAAGTGGATGAGGCGCTGTTCGCCTGAGGCACGGCGCCCCTATTCATCCCCGCCCTTATGGGCGGCAATAAAATCACGATAGCGCAGGTCTTCATGCTGGACGTGATGCACAAGCCACTCGCCGAGGAACTGGTTGACGGTCGCGCCAATTTCAAAAGGCGTCTCAACCGACCGGGCGTAGGTGTTCCGCACGGCGTCCAGCCACTCGATGAACAGGCGGTGGCCTTTGACATGCTCGTCGAAGTCGGGATAGCCATACTGGCGCAACAAGGCTTCCTCGCGGTCGAAGTGGGTCCGGGCATAGGACTCCAACCGGCCGATGATGTCCCCCAACAGGTCCTCGGACGGATCGCCGCCCTCCAGCAAGTGGAACAGACGGAACAGTTCGCGGTGATCATGGTCGATCTCGGCATCACCGACGCTCAGGTCGGGGGTCCATTCGTAGGCGCTCATGGTGGTGCTCCCTCCGTCGTTCTACAGCAGCCCGAGGGCAAGCACCGGGAACAGGATCAGCAAAGCCAGCCGCAGCACGTCCGACAGCACGAAGGGCATGACCCCCCGGAAGATTTCCTTGATCGGCACCTGTGGAGCGACGGACTTGATGACGAACACGTTCATGCCGACCGGCGGCGTGATCAGGCCCATTTCCACGGCGATCACGGTGATGATGCCGAACCACACCGGGTCGAACCCGGCGGTCTCGACCAGCGGATAAACCACCGGAACGGTCAGCAGCAGCATGGCAATGCTGTCCATGACGCAGCCCAGCAGCAGATAAAGCCCCAGGATGCAGAACAGCACGGCATAGGGGCCAAGCTCCAGGCTTTGCACCAGTTCGACCAGCGAGAACGAAATCCGCGACACCGACAGGAAGTAGCCAAAAATCTCCGCCCCGATGATCATGAAAAAGATCATCGCCGACAGCATCAGCGTCTCTTCCACCGCCTCGCCGAAGTCCTTGTAGGACATGCCGCGGAACAGGGCGACGGTGAAGGTTCCGGCAGCCCCCACGGCGGCGGCCTCTGTAGGCGTGAAAAACCCGCCGTAGATACCGCCGATGATGAACAGGAAGATCCCGCCAAACGGCACCAGCCCCTTCAAGCCGACGATCTTTTCGCGCAGCGTCGTCGGCTCGCCCGGCTGGGCCAGTTCGGGCTTCAGCGCCACGACGATGGCAATGGCCCCGCAGTACAGGACGATCCCCAGCAACCCCGGCACCACGCCCGCGATGAACATGTCGCCAACGCTTTGTTCGGTGATCAGGGCGTACAGCAGCAGGGCGATGGACGGCGGGATCATGATGCCCAGCGTCCCCCCGGCGGCCAGCGAGCCGGTCGCCAGGGAATCGGCGTATCCGTTCTTTTTCATCTCCGGCAGGGCGACGCGCGACATGCTGGCCGCTGTCGCCAGCGACGACCCCGAGATGGCGGAAAAGACGCCGCAGGACGATACCGCCGCCAGCGCCATGCCCCCGCGCCAGCCGCCGAACAGGGTCCGGGCGCCGCCGAACAGCTCGGCCGACATGCGGGCCTTAGACGCAAAGACACCCATCAGGATGAACATGGGGATGGGGCTGAAGCTGTAGTTGGACAGCGTCTCGAACGGTCCGGCATCCAGAATGGACAGGGCCGGGTCGAACGCCACGATCCAGGCAAAACCGACGAACCCGGCCACGGCCATCGCCAAGGCCACGGGGGCACGCAGAGCGATCAACACCAGCATTCCGGCGATGACCACGAAACCGATGAGGGAGGCGCTCATGATGCTTTGAAGCCTTCAATGATCTGCTGCGACGCCACCAGAATGGCCCGCAGGGCCAGGACGGACGTGGTGAAGGCCGTCATCCCATAAAGGTACCCGAGCGGGATATGGAGGTCCTGGGTCACTTGGCCGCTGGCCATCACGCTGCCTGCCGACCCCACGAAGCCCAGGGTCATGCCCACGCCCAGCAGCCCAAAGCCCAAGGTATAGACCCCGGACAGGACCGCCTTCATGCGCTCGCTCATGCCGCCGGTGAACAGGTCAACGATGACCTGCCCCCGGCTGACGGCATAAGGAAGCGTGAACAGGACCATGAACAGAAGGGCGTAGCTGACGAGTTCGATCCCGCCGATAAAGGTGAAGTCGATGGCGCCCCCGGTCGCGGCAAACACGCTTCGGCCCACCACCTCGGCCAGGATCACACCGACCATGGCGAGCAACAGCACGCCGGCGATGTGGTACATCGTCTGGGCAACGCGGAACACGGCATCCCCGACTATTTTCACCAGAACCTCCCGATCACGACACGGCCATCCGGCTCGAAAGGCGCCTTACTGGGCGCAGGACGCCGACAGTTCGACGGCGCGGGCATGAACCTTGCGGCCCGGCAGGCCCTGGCTTTCCAGGTCGGCCAAGTACGTCTCGGTCGCCTTGTCGAGCACCGGCTTCCAGGCCGGGTTCTCGGCCCCGCCCTCGATGGTGAGGATGTCGTGGCCCGCCTCGACGGCGGCGGCGCGGCCCTTGGTGTCCATGTCGTCGAACACGGTTGCCGCCTTCTTGGCCCACGCCATGCCGGAGTTGCCGTCGATGACCTTCTTCAGGTCGTCGGGCATGGCGGCATAGACATCGTTGTTCATGGCAACGACGAAGGACAGGGTGTACAGGCCGCCGACCTCGGTGTGCTTGGGGGTCAGTTCGTTGAGGCGGAAGGCAAGCTGGCCTTCCCACGGCAGGGCCACGCCGTCGATCACGCCGCGCTGCATGGACTGGTAGGATTCCGGCGCGGGCATCCCCACGGGCTGGGCGTTGACCGCCTCCAGCAGGTTGGCGACCACCGCCGTCGGACGACGGATGCGCAGGCCCGCCAGATCCTCGGGCGTGATGACCGGCTTGCCGGTGGTGTGCAGGTGGCCGGGGCCGTGGGTGAACAGGAACAGCGGGCGGGTATCGCCGTATTCCTCGGAGATCAGGCCCTCGTCATAGAGCGACTGGATGATGCACGACCCCTGGGCGGCGCTCTTGACCAGCCCCGGCAGCTCGACAACCTGGGTCAGCGGGAAGCGGTTGGCGCTATAACCCTGCACGGTCGCGGTCATGTCGGCTATGCGGTTCTTGACGGCATCGTACTGGGCCGGAGCCTTGGCCAGCGTCTGGGACGGATAGATCTCGACGGCGATCCGCCCGTTGGACTCCTTGGCCACCGTGTCAGCCCAGACCTGGAACAACTGCTTGTGGGCTCCCGCGACCGCAGGCCAGAAGTGGGCAAAGCGCAGGGTCACGTCGGCGGCCTGAGCGGGGACCGGGGCGGCGGCCCCGTAGGCGAGCGTGCAGGCGAACGCCGCGACAGCAACTTTCTTGAACATCATGTTTCTCCCAGTGTTTTGATGCGCCGACTCGTTGATCGTCCGGCGATGCTTTTTCAGGCCGCAAACTCTTCGGTGTCGATTTCGGCCTGCGTGGCAGCGTTGTAGCGCGCCCCGACGACCGTGTTCTGATTGATGATGCCGTCCAGGCGGGCCACCAGTTCCGGCTCCAGGCGCAGCGCCGCCGCGTCCAGGTTCTCACGCAGGCGGCTCGATTTGGTGGTTCCGGGAATGGGGATGAGGGTGGGGTCCTTCGCCAGTACCCAGGCCAGGGCCAACTGGGCCAGGGTGCAGCCGACCTCTCCGGCAAGCACGGCCATGGGCTCCAGAAGCTGAAGATTGCGGGCGTAGGCGTCGGGCGCGAAGCGGGGCATGGCGGCCCGGATGTCCTTGGCCGACAGCTCTGCCGGACCCCGCAGGGTGCCGGTCAGGAATCCCCGCGCCAGGGGACTGAAGGCGACGAACGTCACCCCCAGATCCTTGCACGCCGCCAGCACCGCGATCTCGGGGTTGCGGGTCCACAGGGAGTATTCGGTTTGCAGGGCGGTAATGGGATGTACCGCATGGGCCCGCCGCAGGGTGTCGGCCGAAACCTCCGACAGGCCGATGGTGCGCACCTTGCCCTCGCTCACAAGGTCGGACAGCGCGCCGACGCTGTCCTCGATGGGCACCGTCTTGTCCCAGCGGTGGAGGTAGTACAGGTCGATGACATCGGTGCGCAGGCGCCCAAGGGCGGCCTCGCAGGTTGTCTTGATGACTTCCGGGCGTCCATTGATCTCGCGCTTGCCCTCGGCGTTCGCGGCCATGCCGCATTTGCTGGCCAGCACAAACTCGTTGCGCCGCCCCGCCAGGGCTTCACCGATCAGCGTCTCGTTGGCGCCAAAGCCATAAAGGGCGGCGGTATCAAGCAGGGTATAGCCCAGATCCAGCGCCTCGTTCAGCAACGCCGCCGCCGTTTTGGCGTCGGGCGGCGTGCCGTAGGCGTGGGACAGGTTCATGCAGCCCAGCCCGATGGCGGACACCGTGAACGGTCCAAGCTGTCGCGTGGCGGGGCTCATGGTCATCCTTCCGCGTTCAGGCACTGTTCCAGCCGGTCGAGCGTTTCCATGGCGGGCAGGCACTTGGCGACGCTGGCATTGGGTTCGCGCCCATCGCGGATGGCGCTGAAAAATTCGCGGTCGATCAGTTCAATGCCGTTCATCGACACGTCCACGCCGCTGAGGTCGATGGGGTTCCCCTCGCCGTCCTCAAGGTCGTCGTAGCGCGCCACATAGGTGCCGTTGTCGCAGATGTAGCGGAAGAAGGTGCCCAGCGGCCCCTTGTTGTTGAACGACAGCGACAGGGTGCACAGGGCGCCCGACGGCACTTTCATGCCGATGCTCATGTCCATGGCGATGCCGAGGTCGGGATGCGGCGGCCCCTGGAGCGCGAAAGCCTGCGATGCGGTCTGGCCGGTCTGGTACTGGAACAGGTCCACGGTGTGGCAGGCATGGTGCCACAGCAGGTGATCCGTCCAGGTGCGCGGCTTGCCCAGCGCGTTCATGTTGGTGCGGCGGAAGAAATAGGTCTGCACGTCCATCTGCTGGACGGTCAGTTCCCCCGCCTTGATCTTGTTGTGCACCCACTGGTGACTGGGGTTGAAGCGCCGGGTGTGCCCGGCCATGGCGACCAAGCCGGTCCTCTTCTGCACCTCGACCAACCGCTTGGCGTCGGCCAGGGTGTCGGCCATGGGGATTTCCACCAGCACATGCTTGCCGGCTTCCAGGCACTGGATGGCCTGGGCGGCATGGACCTGGGTGGGCGTGGCCAGGATCACCGCATCCACATCGTCACGCGCCAGGCTCTCGGCCAGATCCTTGGTGGCGTGCGCGATGCCCCGCTCCTTGGCGAAGCCCTCGACGTCATCGGGCGCCCCGCCCACGACGGAGGTGACCTCGATGCCGTCAATGGCCGCGATGGCGTCCAGGTGCTTCATGCCAAAGGCGCCACAGGCTCCGGCAACGCAGATCTTCATGACGAGGGTCTCCTACTGGCTTTCAAGGATCAGATGGCCGACGGCGGTGTTGGAGGCCGGCACATGGTAATGCCGGTGGACCTGCCGCACGGTGGGGCTCAAGGCGCCGCGCATGACCAGCCACATGACCAGTTCGATGCCTTCGGACCCCGCCTCGCGCAGGTAATCGACATGGGGGATGGCGGCGGCGGCAGCCGGATCGGACACGATCAGGTCCAGGAACCGCGTGTCGAAGTCCTGGTTGATCAGACCGGCCCGCTGGCCCTGAAGCTGATGGGACATGCCGCCGGTGCCGAAGATCACCACCTTCAGGTCGCGGTCGAAGCTCTGCACGGCACGGCGGATGGCGCGGCCCAGAGCGAGGCAGCGGTTGCCGGTCGGCGGCGGATACTGCACCACGTTAACGGCCAGCGGAATGACCGGGCACGGCCACGCCTCGGGCTGGCCGAACAGCAGGGACAGCGGCACGGTCAGGCCGTGATCCACCTCCATCCGGTTGACGATGGTCAGGTCGAACTCATCGAGGATGACCGACTGGGCGATGTGCCACGCCAGTTCCGGGTGCCCCTGGACCACCGGTACCGGGCGGGCGCCCCACCCTTCGTCGGCAGGCTTGTACTCGGCCGCACAGCCCAGCGCGAAGGTCGGGATGACGTCCATGGAAAACGCCGTCGCGTGATCGTTGTAGACGACGATGGCGACATCGGGCTTGAGATCGGCCATCCACTGCCTGGACGCCTCGAACCCGGCGAACAGGGGTTGCCAGTAGGTTTCCCCGGTCCTGCCCTGGTCGATGGCAACCCCGATGGCTGGAACGTGGGACGTGGCAATGCCTGCGACGATATCAGCCATTGGGCCACTCCTTGGTGCTCCGGTTGCCGGTAATGGGGCGGCCACCGGCCAGCATCATCGCGCGGTACGCGTCTTCGGTAACGCCCGTCATCTTGGCGGCGAGTTGCTGGAAGTTGACGCCGTCGGTCGCGGCCAGTTTGGACGTGTAATAGATGTTGCCGCCCAGGCGCAGCATCTCGTTCCACTGCCGCCCCAGGACGGCGGCGCGCTGCGCCTCGGTCATGGGAAAGCGGTTAAGATAGCCTTGCTCGTCGGCCTTGAATGCCTCGCGGTTGGCGGCATGGCGCAGCGACATGCAGAACATGTTGAGGTGATAGCCCTGCCGGGAACGCTCGGCGTCGAACACGAACGTGCCGGGGATGTCGGCATAGTCGGCGGACGCCTCGCCCATCATTCCCGTTTCTCCCATCCCGGCAAGCACCGCATCGGCCCGCGCGCGATAATCCCCATCCCCGGCATCCAGGCGCAGATCGCCAAGCCGTTGCTGCCACTCGACCGTGGCGGCGGCCATGCCGTTGGGCAGGCCCAGGTTTTCCACCGTTTTGGCAACCTCGCGCATTTCGGCGGCGCGACGGATACCGTGGGTCATGGAGCGTTCGAGCATGTAGGCCGCCTTGGCCTTGAAATCGAACCCCGGATAGGTGACGTCCAGGGAGTCCAGCACCACCTCGTCCACCCCGGCCCGCCGACCGGCCAAGACACACTCGGCGAACAGGGCTTCCATGCCCTTCATCATGATCGAGCGGATCATCTTGATGGACGACGCCGTTCCCACCGGGCCCTCAGCCACCTTGGCGGCCATGTCCAGGCTGCCGAGGGCATCCAGAGCCTCAGCGACGTTGGGGCCACTCAGCAACAGAGGGGTCTTGTGCAGCTTGGGATGCACCGGAGCCATCACCGCCACGTCCACGTAGCGTCCGCCAGCCGCTTCAATCACGGCAGCGGAACGGGCCTTGGTACCCGGAGCACAGGAGTTGCAGTCCAGAAAGAGTGCGCCGCGACCAAGCAGCGGGGCCGCCGCGGCTGCCGCCAGGGCGACCTGATCGGCAGTGACGAGGCTGAACACCACCGCCGCACCGTCCAGCGCCTCGGCCAGGGTGCCGCAGCCCGTCACGCCCCACCGCGCATAGTCGGCCTGCTTGGCGGCGGAGATGGCAGGGTCCGGGGAGTCCGTTTTAATGTCATAGGCCCGGACATGGGCGGCGCGTTCGGGGCCCCATCCAGCCACGAAGGCCGACGCGGCTTCACCAAAGCCGATACAGGCGATTGTCAGGGCGGTGGGGGACATGGCGCTCCGGGGTCCGCAGGAGGGATCATCGTGGCTCAAGAGGTATCACCGCGCCCTATGCAGCGGAAATTGAATGACCGCACCCTCTATTCATTTTTCAAATAGATGACGTCCATCAGGAGGCATGAACGACCGTCCCCGCCTCGCGCAGCAGGGTCAGGAAACGGGCCTGCGTGGCGGTCGGCCGCCAGTCCTTGCGCACCGTCAGGCCGATCGGGCGGGCGGTGGCGGGCAGGTCCAGGGGCAGTGGGGCCAACATGCCCCACCGCATCTCGTGCCGGATCTGGTGCAGGGAAATCATGGTCAGCCGGTCGCTGGCTTCCAGCAGGCTGCGGATAAGGATAAGCGAGCCGGTCTCGACCAGATTGCCCGGCCTCTCCACCCCCGCGTCGGTAAACAGGGCCTCGAAATGCGTCCGCGTCGGCGTGCCCCGGCGCGGCACCACCCACGGCCATGCCGCCAGATCGGCCACGCTCGGAACGCCCTTCTGGCCCAGGGGGTGCCCGACCCGGCCGACGATAGCCAAGGGGTCCGAGAACAGCGCCTCCTGCACCACGTCCCCGATGGGGACCGGGTCACGCAGGGCGCCGACCAACAGATCCAGATCGCCCCGCCGCAGGCCGTTCAAAAGGTCTTCATAGGGGCCGTCGATCACCTCCACCCGCGCATCGGGGCGCTCCCGCGTAATCATGTTGATCGCCG
Organism: Rhodospirillaceae bacterium BRH_c57; assembly: GCA_000961745.1. GTDB lineage: Bacteria > Pseudomonadota > Alphaproteobacteria > Rhodospirillales > Rhodospirillaceae > Cauispirillum. The sequence continues at coordinate 15,805 of LAEA01000159.1, forward strand.
TGGGCAGCAGGAACGTGCGCGACAGCGGCATACTGCCAATGACCACGCTGCCCGAGTCGTCACCGCGCCATTCCGCCAGTTCCTCCAGGCCTTGCTCGTACTCCACCAGGGCCAGGCGGCCCTGCATGGCCAGGACCTCGCCGGGGCGGGTCAGGACGATGCCCCGGTTGGCCTTCTCGAACAACGGCACCCCGGCCAGATGCTCCAGATCGCGGGCGGCGCGGTGCAGGGAGGGCTGGGAGATGCCCACGGCGCGGGCGGCAAGGCTGAAGTTTCCGGCCTCCGCAATGGCGATCAGGGCGCGCAACTGCACCCCGGTCAGCATCTGGTCAAGGTTGTGCATGGCCTTGCCGGTGCGCCGCCCGGAGGCCCGCATGGCATCGGCCACCCCCGCCTGGATATGCCGCAACATGCGCTCCACCCGATCATGGAACAGGGCGCCGGCAGCGGTCAGGAACACCCCCTCCGGGCGGCGGTCAAACAGCGGCACCCCCAGGGCCTTTTCCATCTTGGCGATGGCCTGGGTGATGGCGGGCTGGGAAATGAACACCTTGCGCGACGCCGCGCTGATGCTCTGGCTTTCGGCCACCGCGAGGAAGGCCCGCAGGTGCCGGATATTGGGGACGGCCCTATTCATTTCCCACTCCTACCGCATCGCAACATCATGGCTTATAGCAAAATGTTATATCAAGACCAGGAGTTTGAAATAGGAATTCCGGGCCGCTTGGGAAAAGGTTGCAGTGTCCTTCAAAGCCGGCCGCGGGCAGCGGCAGAAACCGGGAGCCTCAAGTCCATGAGCGAGAAGAAGACCGCGCTGGTGTTCAGTGCCCACGCCGCCGATTTCGTCTGGCGCTGCGGCGGCGCGATCGCCCTGCACCAGCAAAAGGGCTACGACGTCACCATCGTCTGCCTGTCCTATGGCGAGCGGGGAGAATCGGCCAAGCTGTGGAAACAGGAGGGCTGCACCCTCGACGGCGTCAAGAAGGCCCGCCGCGAGGAAGCCGAAGCCGCCGCCAAGGCGCTCGACGCCCACGACATCCGCTTTCTGGACCTCGGCGACTATCCGCTGGACGTGGACCGCGAAGCCAAGAACACCATCGTCGATATCATCCGCGAAGTGCAGCCCGCCTTCATGATGAGCCACTCGGCGTATGACCCCTACAACACCGACCACATGGGCACCACCCGCATTGTTCTGGAATGCCGCATGATCGCCCAGGCGTGGGGCCACAACCCCGGCCAAAAGGTGCTTGGCGCGCCGCAACTCTATCTGTTCGAGCCCCACCAGACCGAGCAGATGGGCTGGAAGCCCGACGTGTTCCTCGACATCACCGAAGTGTGGGACAAGAAGCGCGCCGCCATCGAGTGCATGGCCGGGCAGCAGCATCTTTGGGACTACTACACCAACCTGGCCGAAAATCGTGCCAACCACTTCCGCCGCAACTCCGGCGGACAGGCCGGGGGCCGCGCGTCGAAGTACGCCGAGGGCTTCCAGTCCGTGTTCCCCCGCACCGTGGATGAACTGTGATGAACGTCGTCGTCCAGAATATCGAGCGCGCCGCCCCGGACGTTGTGGCCGGTCTGGCCGAGTGCGGCGTTGCCACCGTCCACGAGGCCCAGGGCCGCAAGGGCCTGCTAGCCTCGTACATGCGCCCGATCTATTCCGGCGCCCAGATCGCCGCCTCGGCCGTGACCATTTCCGCCGCACCGGGGGACAACTGGATGGTGCATGTCGCCATCGAACAGGTTCGCATGGGCGACATCCTGGTCCTGGCCCCCACCTCGTCGTGCGAAGATGGTTACTTCGGCGACCTTCTGGCGACCTCCATGCAGGCACGCGGCGGGGTCGGCCTGATCATCGACGCCGGGGTGCGCGATATCCGCGACCTGACCAAAATGAACTTCCCGGTGTGGTCCAAGGCCATCCACGCCCAGGGCACCGTCAAGGAAACCCTGGGCTCGGTCAACGTGCCGGTGGTCTGCGCCAACGCCCTGGTCAACCCCGGCGACGTGATCGTTGCCGATGACGACGGGGTGTGCGTGGTCCGGCGCGAGGACGCCGCCGACGTGCTTGCCAAGGCGCAGGACCGCATGGCCAAGGAAGAGGAAAAGCGCCGCCGCCTCGCCGCCGGGGAACTGGGCCTGGACATCTATGACATGCGCCCGCGTCTGGCCGAAAAGGGCCTGAAGTATGTCTGAGGGCATTCGCTGCATGTGGATGCGCGGCGGCACGTCCAAGGGCGGGTATTTCCTGGCCGACGACCTGCCGCCCGACACTGCCGCCCGCGACGCCGTCCTGCTGCGGATTATGGGCTCGCCCGATGTGCGCCAGATCGACGGCCTGGGCGGGGCGGACCCGCTGACCTCCAAGGTCGCCGTGGTGCGCAAGTCCGAGCGGCCGGGGGTGGACGTGGATTACCTGTTCCTTCAGGTTTTCGTGGACCGCCCGGTGGTCACCGACGGGCAGAACTGCGGCAACATCCTGGCCGGCATCGGCCCGTTCGCCATCGAGCGCGGCCTGGTCCCGGCCCGCGACGGCGAAACCCCGGTGACGATCTACATGGAGAACACCGGACAGGTGGCCGTGGCCCACGTGCGGACGCCGGGCGGCCGGGTCACCTACGCCGGGGACGCGCGTATCGACGGCGTGCCCGGCACCTCGGCCCCGGTGCCCGTGGTCTTCAAGGACACTGCCGGGTCAAGCTGCGGCGCCCTGCTGCCGACCGGCAACGCCGTGGACGTCATTGACGGCGTAGAGGCCACGCTGATTGACAACGGAATGCCGGTGGTTGTCCTGCGGGCCACCGACCTGGGCATCACGGGCACCGAAACGCGCGAGGACCTGGAGGCCAACCAGACTTTGCGCGACCGCCTGGAAAGCATCCGCCTGAAGGCCGGGCCGCTGATGAACCTGGGCGACGTGAGCGGGAAGTCCGTGCCCAAGATGACCATGATCAGCCCGCCGCGCGACGGCGGGGCCATCTCCACCCGCACCTTCATTCCCCACCGCTGCCATGCCTCCATCGGCGTTCTGGGCGCCGTCAGCGTGGCGACAGCCTGCGCCCTGCCCGGCACACCCGCCGCCGCGCTGGCGGTCATGCCCGATGGCTCCAGCCGCAACGTGCAGGTGGAGCACCCCACCGGGGAAATGACGGTGGTTCTGACCATGACCGAGGACGGCGCGGTGGACACCGCCGCCATCCTGCGCACCGCCCGAAAACTATTCGACGGCGTCGTTTTCGCCGACTGAGGAACAAGGATTTCCCCATGGACGCCGACTATCTGCCATTCCACCCGAACCCGGCCAAACCGGCGTTCTCCCCGCCGCCGGGGGCGGTCGATGCCCACTGCCATGTCTTCGGCCCGGCCGAGGTGTTTCCCTATGCCCCGGAACGCAAGTACACCCCCTGTGACGCGCCCAAGGACAAGCTGTTTGCCCTGCGCGACCATCTGGGCTTTGCCCGCAATGTGATCGTCCAGGCATCGTGCCACGGCCGCGATAACCGCGCCCTGGTCGATGCGCTGCACAGTGCCGGAGATCTGGCGCGCGGTGTTGCCGTGGTCGGGCCGGACGTCACCGACGCGGCGCTGGCCGAAATGGACGCCGCAGGCGTGCGTGCCGTCCGCTTCAACTTCGTCAAGCGGCTGGTCGATGCCACCCCGCGCGAGGTGTTCCTGGGCATTGCCGACCGCATCGCCACGCTGGGCTGGCACATCGTGGTGTATTTCGAGGCCCCTGACCTGGAAGACCTGACGCCGTTCCTCAAGCAGCTTCCGACCACCGTGGTCATCGACCACATGGGCCGTCCCGACATCGCCAAGGGCGTCGATCATCCCGACTTCGGCCGCTTCATCGCCCTGATGGAGGACCCCAAGTTCTGGACCAAGGTAAGCTGCCCGGAACGCCTGAGCGTTACCGGCCCGCCCTATGATGATGTGGTGCCGTTTGCCCGCACGCTGGTCGAACGGTTCCCCAACCGGGTGCTGTGGGGCACCGACTGGCCCCACCCCAACATGAAATCCCACGCGCCCGATGATGGCGTGCTGGTCGATGTGGTGCCACGGATTGCGCCCACGGCCGCCTTGCAGCAGAGATTGCTGGTCGATAATCCGATGCGGCTCTACTGGGGCTGACGCCCCCCTATAACAAGACCAAAAACTCGAAAGTGGAGGCAACGATGACCTCGAAAGACCAGATGCCGCCCATTCCCGGCACCACCATCTTTGACGGCGCCATGGCCATGAAAGGCTATGCGCTCAACAAAATGTGCTTTTCCTTCAACGAGAAGATCAACCGCGACGACTTCCTGGCCAACGAAGAAGGGGTCATGGACCGCTTCGGCCTGACCGAGGAGCAAAAACAGGCCGTGCGCAGCCGCAATGTCCTGCAAATGATCGCGGCGGGCGGCAACATCTATTACCTCGCCAAGCTGGCAGGCATCTTCGGCCTGACGGTCCAGGACGTCGGCGCCCAGCAAACCAGCATGAGCGTAGAGGACTTCAAGGCCAAACTTCTTGCGGCGGGGGACGACTGACATGGCCCGGATCATCGGCGGTATTACCACCTCGCACATTCCTGCCATCGGCAACGCCATCTCCAAACAGATGTTCGAGGACCCCTACTGGAAACCGTTCTTCGACGCCTATCCGCCCGTGCGCGACTGGCTGGAGGCGGAAAAGCCCGACGTGGCCATCGTCATCTACAACGACCACGGCCTGAACTTCTTCCTCGACAAGATGCCGACCTTTTCCATCGGGGCGGCGCCCGAATACCAGAACGCCGATGAAGGATGGGGCCTCGCCCCGCTGCCGCCGTTCCAGGGCACGCCGGACCTGTCCTGGCACCTGATCAACAGTCTGGTGGCCGAGGAATTCGACATCACCTCTTGCCAGGAAATGCTGGTGGACCACGGCTTCACGGTCCCCATGTCGCTGTTCTGGCCGGATCGCACCAGCCAGCCCGGCGCCCAGCAGATCAAGACCATCCCCGTCTGCGTCAACACCGTCCAGCACCCCCTGCCCTCGCCCAAGCGGTGCTACAAGCTGGGCCAGGCCATCGGGCGGGCGGTGGCGTCCTTCCCCGAAGACCTCAAGGTCGTGGTCATCGGCACCGGCGGACTGTCGCACCAGCTTGACGGCGAACGGGCGGGCTTCATCAACAAGGCCTTCGACCTGATGTGCATGGAAAAGATCGTCAACGAGGCCGAAAGCCTGACCGACCACTCCATCCACGACCTTGTCCGCGAAGCCGGCGCCCAAGGGGCCGAGTTCATTCTGTGGCTGGCCATGCGCGGCGCCCTTCAGGGCAAGGTCAAGGCGCTGCACAGCAATTACCACATCCCCATTTCCAACACCGGCGCCGGGTTGCTGCTCCTGGAAAACGCACCCTGATCCCAAGCCGGAAAACTCCCACACCCTCAGGCCGGAACGGCGTCTCCCCGTTCCGGCCTATTTTTGTGCACGCGTAAGGAACCGTGGGCTTTGCCCACACCCACAAAGGGCCATTGGCCCTTTGAACCCATGAATTTAGCTGTGTCCTATTCTTGCGCCGCAGGCAGACAACTTCAGCCTTTATTATTGCGCTGCGCGCGGCTTGCGCTTCTAAACTCCCGAGGTCCAGGAGGCCGCTGCCTCCTGGCGGGTCCGGGCAGAGCCCGGCCTTCCAATGCCAGCCCCTACGCCACCGGCGCCGTCATCGCGTCCTTCAACGGATACGCCCCATCGGCCGCCATTTCCGGAGTCAGGACGTTCGGCCCGGCCAGAAGTTTACGACCGGCCATGTGGTCGGCCGGGCGGTTGACGCTGTCGATGGCGATGAGCCTACCGTCCTTGAAGTAGAACCACGAGCAGGTGGCGCCGTCCTGGCGGGCAACCACCGTGTCGTGGCCCGCCGACAGGCCGACCATCTGGAGCTTGGCATCATACTGGTCCGACCAGAACCATGGTGCGGCGATAAACGGTTTGTCAGGACCGACGATGGCGGCGGCGCAGGCCTTGCCCAGTTCAACGGCGTTCTGCACCGACTCAAGGCGCTGACACTGCCCATCGGGCAGGCGCCGGGCGGCGCAGTCGCCAATTGCGTAGATGTCGGGGTGGCTGGTGCGGCCGCAACCATCGACCACCACACCCCGATCACAAACCAGCCCCGCGCCTTCGGCCAGGACGGTTTCCGGCTCCACGCCAATGCCCAGAACCACCAGATCGGCCGGCAGCATCGTCCCATCGGCGCAGCGAACGCCCCGTGCCGTGCCGTCCTCGACCGCGATTCCCGCCACGGCGGTGCCGAACAGGATGGTGACGCCGTGCCCCTCGTGCAGGGCGCGGTAGTGGTCCGACACGGGCGGCGCCACGACACGAGCCATCAGGCGGTCGGCCGCCTCGACGACGGTGACCGCCTTGCCCAGCTTGCGGGCCACGGCGGCCATTTCCAGGCCGATGAAGCCACCCCCGATGACAACAACGTTTTCCGCCGCCGCCAGTTCGGCCCCGATGGCCTGGGCGTCGTCCAGGGTGCGTATGGAATGGACGCCACGGGCATCGGCACCGGGCACCGGCAGGCGGCGGGGCCGCGCTCCGGTCGCCAGAACGAGCGCCTGATACTCCAGGCGCTCCCCGGTTTCCAGAACGATCTGCCGCGCGGCAGGGTCAAGGCCGGCAACCCGCGTGCCGGTGCGCAACGTGATACCCTTTTTGTCGAACACCGCAGGCTGGCGGATGAGCACCTGCCCGGCGGTTGTCTCGCCGAGCAGCAGGCCCTTGCTCAGGGGTGGACGGTGGTAGGGCGCGTGGTGCTCCGCCCCAAGCAGCAGGATATCACCGGAAAACCCTTCGCTGCGCAGGCTTTCCGCCACCTGCAACCCGCCCTGCCCCGCCCCCACCACGATAACCGGGGGGAGAACCGGGGAGGCGCCCATCAGCTTTGCACCTCGGGCAGCGTGACGACCATGCCCTCAAGCGCGGGCGTCACGGTGATCTGGCAGGACAGGCGGCTGTTGGAACGCCGCTCGGCGACGGTGTTGTCGAGCATCCCCTCCTCCTGGTCGTTGGGGGCGGCGAGTTTGTCGGCAAACCCTTCGTCCACGTAGCAATGGCAGGTGGCACAGCAGCATGACCCGCCGCATTCCGCCTCGATGCCGTCAACGCCATTGCTGACGGCGGCCTGCATGACGCTCCAGCCCTCGGGCACGTCGATTTCTGAAACGTCGCCGTCGTGGGTCTTGTAGATGATCTTGACCATGATGCGTCCCTTCCTCCGCTCTCAGCCGCGCTTCAGGCGCAGTACAAGGGGGCTGCGGAACGTCGAGGACGGCACCCATTCCAGGGTCTCGTCGAGGCGCGAGAAGTGCGGGATCTCCTTGAGGAACTCCTCGATGATCACCTTGGACGCCAGACGGGCGATGGAATTGCCCAGGCAACTATGCACCCCGCCGCCCAGGCCCGCATGGCCCTTGGCATTGCGCGTCACGTCATAGACGTCGGGAGTGTCGAACCGGCGATCATCGCGGTTGGCCGAGCCGTAGCACAGCGAGACGAAGTCGCCCGCCTTCATGGTCTGCCCGTGCAGGTCCACGTCGCGGGTCAGGCAGCGACGGAAGCGTTGCGCCGTGGTGTTGTAGCGCAAGGACTCCTCGATGGCGCCGGGGATGAGGCTGGGATCGTCGAGCAACTTCTGACGCTGGTCCGGGAAGTCGGCCAGATTGAGCGCCAGCATGTTGAGGAAGCCCGACAGGGATTCGATGCCCGCCATGATCAGGGTGGTGACGGTCATCTGCACCTGGATGAGGTCCAGCTTCTGGCCGTCCACGTCGGCCAGGATGAGCGAGCTGATCAGGTCGTCGGTCGGCGCCTTGGCGCGCTGCTCGATCACTTCGGACGCAAAATCCTTGACCCATTCGAAGGCGGCCAGATGCTCGGCCCCCTTCTGACGGGTCACCGGGTCGGACTGCACCATCAGCACGGCCTTGTCACGCACCTCGATGCTGTCGGCATCGGGCAGGCCCAGCAGGGCGAACAACAGGTTGACGGTGACGCGGGCCGAATACTCCTCGGCATAGTCGAACGTCTCGCGGCCCTTCAGATCGGCCAGGGCAGCCTGGCACAT
>LAEA01000226.1 GCA_000961745.1 Rhodospirillaceae bacterium BRH_c57
CGGCCCCCGACACGGCCAGGGCGCGGGCGTGCTGGATGGTGTCGGGCCGGCGCATCAGGGCGATCTGCGGCTCGGCCGCCTGACGCCGCCACAGGGCCACATGCTCGTCCATCTCGGCCAGTTTGGCCTCAATGGTCGGCAGACCCTGGGCCAGGGTCCGCGCCTGCGCCATGGCCGTGTCGAAGGTCTTGCGGCCGTCCTCGTACTGGTTCAGCACGGCCGGATCGCCGCTGGTCAGATAACTGAGGACGCCGCGCTGCTGGACCAGGAAGCCACGGGTCATCTCGGCCACGGTGTTCAGGCCACGGAAGGACGTGGTGGTGCGCTGATTTTCGTCGCGCACGAAGTCGATTTTGGATGTGGTCACCGCAGCGGTGGCCGCAAAAACCAGAACAAGAAAAACAAACGCCGCGACGATGCGGGTTCCGATGGTCATCGAACGCATGGCTCAACCTCCCCCTCTTACAGCGCGACGCCAGCGCGGCGGGCCAACTCTGTCAGGTTGATCTCGACGGTGGCGGCGCCGATGGCGGCGCGGCCGTCGGGGTCGGCAATGGCGAGGTTCACCTGCACGCGCCACGTCCCTGTGGCGTCGTGCCGCTCGGCGTCATCAATGAACACCGCGTCAGGACCGACCAGGAAGGTCTTTTGCCACTTGGCCTCATCCCCCTGCCAGTAGTCGGAGGTCACCGCGCTCTGCCCGACGTTCAGGCCGTGGGCGTCCATGACGAAGATTTCCGTATACAAGCCGGCGGAATCGGCCTGGAGCCGTGTCAATTGGGCCGACAGCGGATTGCCGTAGAGTTGGGCGATCAGGGGCTGCTGATCCGTCTTGCGCTCGGCCCTCCACTGCTTGTCCAGGGCGTCGATCCGGTCCTGGGTCAGGTCCTTGTGCCGGGCGTTCTGGGCCTCGATCAACAGCAACGACACCGGCGAATGCAACGCCGCGCGCAGGTCTTCGACAATTGCCGCCGTAATGAAGGCATCGACGGCAGGTTGCGCCTGGGCCGGCACCGCGCCAGCGGTCAGAATGGCGAGCAAGGCCGTTCGTGCGGCCATTTTGATCTTGTTCATTATTCCCCCCTTATGTACACGTACATTTATCAGGCTTTGACGATAGACAAGGACAACTAGAGCACCGCAGGCAATAAAGTATATATATTCATTCCCGCAACAGAAAGCCCCACGGCAGCGGCATTGAACGGAATCCCGCGCCGTGGCGTTCCCGAAGAGGACACACTGAGCGCCGGAGGGATCTTATGAAATATCTTGCTTTCGGTCTGGGCCTCGTTCTGGCTGCGTCGGCGCAGGCCCAGAACCAGACGCCCAGGCATGTCGACGCACCCTCCGGCCCCATCACGGTGGAGACGGTGGCGGGCGGCCTAGTTCATCCCTGGGGTCTGGAGTTCCTGCCCGATGGGCGGATGCTGGTGACCGAACGGCCCGGCCGCCTGCGCATCGTGTCCCCGGACGGCACGGTGTCCGCCCCAATCAGCGGCACGCCGGAGGTCTTTGCGGAGGGTCAAGGCGGGTTGCTGGACGTCACCCTGCACCCGGACTTCGCGGCCAACCAGTTGGTCTATCTGTCCTTCTCGGAACCCGGAGAAGGTGGCGCCTCCACCGCCGTGGCGCGCGGCCGGCTGGACGGGGAAACCCTGCGCGATACCGAGGTGATCTTCAGCCAGACGCCCAAGGTATCGACCAACAAGCACTTTGGCTCGCGCATCGTCTTTGCGCCCGATGGGACGCTGTACGTCACCATGGGCGACCGGGGGCAAAAGGATCCGGCGCAGGATCTGTCCAACCACATCGGCACCGTCGCCCGCATCACCGACGACGGCGGCATCCCGCCGGACAATCCGTTCGTGGGGGTCAAGGGCGCGCTGCCCGAGATCTGGTCCTATGGCCATCGCAACGCCCAAGGCGCCGCCATCCACCCGGACACCGGCGCCTTGTGGCTCAACGAACATGGCCCGCGCGGCGGCGACGAGATCAACGTGCCGGAAGCCGGCCGCAACTACGGCTGGCCCCTGGTGAGTTGGGGCCGCAACTACTCGGGCTGGCCCATCCCCGACCCGGACACCCGCCCCGACCTCGCCAGCGCAATTTTCCAGTGGACGCCGGTGATCGCCGTTTCAGGCATGGACTTCTACACCGCCGACCTGTTCCCGAACTGGCAAGGCAACGTCCTGGTCGGCGGGCTGGTGTCGCAAGGCATCGTGCGCCTGACCCTGGACGGTCAGACCATCACGGACGAGGAACGCATTGCGCTCGACGCCCGCGTCCGTCAGGTCCGCCAGGGGCCGGACGGCGCCGTCTACGTCATCACCGATCACGAGGACGGCGCCCTGCTGCGCCTGACGCCGGCCGCACGGTAGGCGTCAGCCCACCACCAGCAACACGCCCACGGCGGCGAAGGCGGTGCCGACGCCGCGCACGGCCCAACGCCCGGCAACGCCGTCCTTCAGACCCAGCGCCGACAGCACACCAGCGGCATGAAGCACGATGGTGCCACCCAGGACACCCGCCAGATATGCCGTCGCAGACGCCAGGGCCGGCATCTCCAGGCCGTGGGCATGGCCATGAACGGCGGCCAGTACGGCCACCAGGGCGGTCGCCCCGGCCAGGGGCAGGCGGCGGCCCCAGGCGACCAGACCGCCCAGCACCACCACGGACCCGGCAACGCCCAGTTCCAACGGCACCGCGCCAAGGCCAATCAGGCCAAGCACCGTCCCACCGGCCATGCCGAGGACGAAGGTCAGCGGCAGCGCCCACACGGCCCGCCCCTGCTGCTGCACGGCCATCAAACCTACGGCGACCATGGCCAACAGGTGGTCGAGGCCCAGGAAGGGATGCGACAGCCCAGCGGAAAACCCGCCGGTGACAGCGCCGGGGGCATGGGCCTGGGCCTGACCGATGGCGAGGGTGGCAACCGCCGTGGCGGCCAGAAGCAAAAGACGCGACATGGCGAAGTCCTCGAACTGTGAAATCCTCAGCAGAGACAGCAACATCCGTGCCACTGGGACATTCGCTCTCTGCAACCCGGCAATCCGCCGCACGCGGCACTCTGACCCGCCGCGCGAGTGTCAGGCACGGGACCAGGGCTGGTCACCAGCTTACCACCTTCGCGTCGGCCCTGTGTATGACGTATGATCGCGCCATGACACACCCGACCACCCTTCTCTGGCTTCAGGCCGGTTCCTGCGGCGGTTGCTCGATGGCCGCGCTGGAGGCCGACACCGTGGGCCTGCCCGCCGCCCTGGCGCGGTTCGGCGTGCGCATCCTGTGGCACCCGACCCTCAGCGAGGAAAGCGGCGTCGAGGCCCACGCCATCCTGAACGCCGTGCTCGACGGCCGCCAGCCGCTCGACATCCTGTGTGTCGAGGGTTCGGTGCTGCGCGGCCCCGGCGGTAGCGGGCGATTCCAGATGCTGGCCGGCACCGGGCGGTCCATGGCGTGGTGGGCCGAAGCCCTGGCCGCCAAGGCGCGGCATACCGTCGCGGTGGGCAGTTGCGCGGCATTCGGCGGACTGCCGACGGCGGCGCCCAATCCGACCGACGCCTGCGGGCTGCAATACCTAGATGATGAGGCCGGCGGATTGTTCGGCCCGGCGTGGCGCGGGGCGGGCGGTTTGCCGGTGGTCAACATCGCCGGATGCGCCCCGCACCCCGGCTGGATTATCGAGACGCTGGCCGCCCTAGCCGCCGGGATGCTCGGGCTGGACGACCTGGACACCCTTGGCAGGCCCCGGTTCTGGGCCGACCATCTGGCCCACCATGGCTGCGGCCGCAACGAGTTCTATGAGTTCAAGGCCAGCGCCGAGGCCCACGCCGACATGGGCTGCCTGATGGAAAACCTGGGCTGCAAGGCGACCCAGGCCCCCGGCGACTGCAACCTGCGGCGCTGGAACGGCGACGGGTCGTGCACCGATGGCGGCTATGCCTGCATCGCCTGCACCGTGCCGGGGTTCCAGGACTCGGCAGCGGCATTCCAGGAAACGCCCAAGGTCGCCGGCATCCCGGTCGGACTGCCGCTCGACATGCCCAAGGCGTGGTTCGTCGCCCTGGCCGCGCTGTCCAAGTCGGCCACCCCGGCGCGGGTGCGGCGCAACGCCCGCGCCGACCACGTCGTGGTGCCGCCGCAAAACCGGAAGCCAAAGCCATGAGCCGCCCCATGACCCGCCCCATGAGCCGCCTCATCATGGGGCCGTTCAACCGGGTCGAGGGCGATCTGGAGGTCCACCTCGACATTGCGGACGGCGTGGTGCGCGAGGCCCGCATCAACGCCCCGCTCTATCGCGGGTTCGAGCAGATCCTCCAGGGCCGCGCGCCGCTCGACGCCCTGACCATCGCGCCGCGCATCTGCGGCATCTGTTCGGTGTCCCAATCGGCGGCGGCGGCAGCGGCGTTGGGCGGGCTGGCCGGGGTCGAGGTGCCGCCCAATGGCCGGCTGGCCGCCGACCTCGTGCTGGCCTGCGAGACCATCGCCGACCACCTGACCCATTTCACGCTGTTCTTCATGCCCGACGTGGCCCGCGCCGCCTACGCCGGGCAGCCCTGGCACGACCACGCGGTGGCGCGGTTCACCGCCATCAAGGGCGCGGCGTCTGCCGAGTTCCTGGCCGCGCGGGCGGGGTTCCTGCACATCATGGGCACCCTGGCCGGCAAGTGGCCGCACAGTTTGGCTTTGCAGCCGGGCGGCACCACGCAGCCCGTGGACATGGGCGGCAAGGTGCGCCTGTTGTCCATCCTGGGGGCCTTCCGGGGATACCTGGAAAGCCGCGTGTTCGGCGACACGCTGGAGCGCATCACGGCGCTGGACAGTCCCGCCGCCCTCGCCGCCTGGGCCGCCGAGGCACCACCGGCCAGCAGCGATTTCCGCTTCTTCATGCATGTGGCCGAGGCGCTGGGGTTCGACCGATTGGGGCGCGGCGGCGGGCGGTTCCTCAGCCACGGCGGGTTTTTCGGGGGCGGTGTGTGGGACGGGGCGCTTTCTTTCTTTAACCCCGCGCAGGTGATCGAACACCTGGACCACGCCTGGATGAGTACCCCCACCCGCCCCGACGCCGACAAGCCCGGCGCCTATAGCTGGTGCAAGGCGCCGCGCCTCGATGGCCGGGTGATGGAGGTCGGCGCCCTGGCCCGCCAAGTTATCGACGGCCACCCCCTGGCCCGCGCCCTTGCCGCCGACGAGGGCGCCACCGTGCGCAGCCGGGTCATTGGCCGCCTGCTGGAAACCGCCCGCCTGCTGCCGATGATGGAGGACTGGGCGCGGTCCCTGCGCCCCCGCGAACCGTTCTGCGCCGAAGCCCCCCTGCCCGACACCGGCACGGCGGCAGGCCTCGTCGAAGCCGCCCGAGGCGCCCTAGGCCACTGGATGACGGTCGAAAACGGGTTGATCAAAAGCTACCAGATCGTCGCCCCAACCACCTGGAACTTCTCCCCCCGCGACGACGCCGGGGTGGCTGGGGCGGTGGAACAGGCATTGGTGGGAACCCCGGCCGAGGGCGAAACCCCGGTCGCGGTGCAACATGTCATCCGATCGTTTGATCCGTGTATGGCATGTACGGTGCATTGAGGGGGCGGCGGCCGGCTGAATATGGACAACCCGCAGGGCACATCAGCCCCGAAAATCCGCGCGTGACACGCAACCATTGAGAGGCGATTATAACCGCACCTTGATTGGGACGTGTGGGGAAAGACGATGCGTTTGTTTCCGCCAGAAATGGACATTGGGCCGGACGAAGGGTTTGCTCCCGAGAAAGACATCTTCGGTCGAAAAAAGATGGGCGAGCACCTCACGAATCTGGTGAAGAACCTGGAAGGGCCGACGGTCATGCTGCTTGACGCCCCGTGGGGCGCCGGGAAGACAACGTTCGTCAAGATGTGGCGAGGTCACCTCAAGCAGGCCGGAATCCCGTCGATCTATTTCGACGCTTTCGCCAATGACTATCAGGAAGACGCCTTTCTTGCGCTGGCGGCAGAGGTCATCGCAGCGGCCGAGGACTTAAAACTCCCAGAAGAAAAAAGCCTCGAAGCGTTCAAGGACAAAGCCGTTGATGCTGCAAAAGCCGTCTTGAAGATCGGACTGCGTCTGGGACTCCGCACGGTAACAGCCGGAGTCCTTTCGGGAAATGAGATAGAGGAAGGCAACCGCGCCTTTTCGGATGCCCTGGTTACATCAACTGGGGATGACGCAGCCAACTCCCTTGATACAATTTTGCGAAAACGCCTGGAAAGCCCGACTGCCGATCGGCTTGCTTTCGCATCCTTCGGAAAAGCTCTGTCGGACATTGCTTCCACCATGGCACGCAATGAAGAGGATGCCAAAAAGAAGCCTCTAGTTTTTATTATCGATGAACTAGACAGATGCCGCCCCACATTCTCGTTAGCAGTTATAGAACGAATAAAGCACTTCTTCTCGGTGGATGGCGTTGTATTTGTCATTGTCACAAATGTCAACCAGCTTGAGAAATCCGTCACCCACACCTACGGAGACGTGGACGCAAAAACGTATTTGCAAAAGTTTTTCCACATTAAAGCATCTCTCGACGCAGGTGACAATCTAACTCAACACGGAGCATCCATCAAGTATCTTAATCATTTGTTTCGATACGTAATACCCAAAGATAATGGAAATCGTTTTTCTGAAGATATTAAGGAAATGATAAGCATGGTAGCAGTAGCAAGAGATCTTTCTCTTCGCGCCATTGAACGGGTATGCGCAAACGTTGCCATCGCTATCGCCTCCACTAGAAATCTCAGCGAAGCGTATTCTCCAATAATTGGTGTTCTTTGCGTTATCAAGGAAGTAGACGGAACACTTTTTGCAAAAGCCATGGCAGGAAAAGTTTCATTCGACGAAATATGCGATGCTATGATGTTCGAAAAATGGACCAGATACAATGGAAAAAAAGAAAATACAGATATCATACAAAACTGGTGGCGATATGTAACTGAAGAAGAAAGCCTGGACCAAGAGTGGCGAGCGAGAATAGGATCAATTCTATTTCATTACAGCGATGATCCTAGGAGTTTGGTTAAATACAGCGCCAAGCTGGTAAATGTCGCGTCCTTTGTGCACCCAGACTGAGCGGGCATGGAAAATTTTGTCAAAGCCGACCGTCACCCCACCACCTCCCCGCCCCACCCCAAAATCAACGGCCACAGTTCCTTATGCGCCTTGCGGCCGACCACGGGGGCCAAGTGGTGGAACAGTACGCCGGGTTCCCACTCCCAGGCGGTGCGGCGGGTCAGGCGGTGGGGGTTCATGTCGTGCAGGGGCATGAGGCTGGACGGCGGCACCGTCCGGCTGCGCGGGTCGTAGACGGTCATCAGCGGGTGCGGCAGGGCCGGGTTCAACCGCTGTCCGCCCAGCCGCAACTGGCCGCGCAGGAACAAGTCGCGGTGGTACAACAATTCCACCACGTCCTCGAACAGCGGTTGTGGTAACGGCGCCTCGTCCAGGCTCCAGCGCCTCAGCTTGAGGTGCAGCAGCAGGCCTTCGGGGTCGGGCAGGCAGGCCATCCAGTCCCAGAACGGCTGCACCACAAAGGCATGGTGGTCGGCCATCATCGCGGCCATGTTGAGGAAACTTCCCGGCGCCCCGCCCAGCAGGGCCGCCACCCGCCCGGCGTCGCCGCTGGCCGCGACCAGG
>LAEA01000097.1 GCA_000961745.1 Rhodospirillaceae bacterium BRH_c57
CCAGCCGGCACTGCGCGATCAGGCGCTGCGAGACCTGCGCACCCTGCTGACCCAGGCCCTGACCCTGCGCGACGACCCCGACCTGGGGCCGCTGCTGCCGGCCCTGCTGACCCTGCCGTCGGCCGACAGCATCATGACCGTGGCGGGCCACCCGGTGTTCATCAATTGGGGTTTCGGCCCGGCCGGGCTGGACACCTCCAGCGATGGGCTACAGGCACACTTCGACGCCCTGTTCGGCCCCCTGTGCGGCGTCACCTGGCCGGCCGAAGGGGTGCCCGCAGCGGCAGCCGCCCCATCACCCGCCGTGGCGAGCGCGCCGCTGCCCCTGGCCGCAGCCTCCACGGCCCGGTGGCATCCGTGGGCCGTGCCGGTGGCGGTGGCGCTGGGGTTGCTGGTCCTGGCCTTGCTGTGGTGGGTCCTGTGGGCGCCTGGCGGCCTGTTCAACAGGGTGCCGGCTTTGGCCCTGGACATGCATGGCCCGGTTCTCGATGGGCTGCGCCGGGAACGGGATCGCCTGCGGGATCTTCAGGGCATGGCCTGTGGCCCGGCCCTGACGGACGCCCTGCGCGAAGGCTATACCGGCCCCCTTGCGCCGCATGCCACTCCGATGGCCCAAGTTCCGGCAGACGCTCCGGCAGATGGGCCAGCTTTGGCACCCGCCGAGCCCCTGCCGCCACCGCCCGACCTGTCCGACCTGCCTGCCGCGCCGGCGGCCCGGATGACGGCCCTGGCCCGTGCCTTGGAGTATTCGGCCGCCCTGGTGCTGGGCGAGTCGGCGCAGGGCACGGCGTTGGGCACGGCCTTCTTCATCGCTCCTGATACCTTGGTCACCAACCGCCATGTGGTGGAAGATCTGCGCCCGACGGACCCCTTGATGGTGACCAGTCAGGCCCTGGGCCGTCTTGTTCCGGCGCGGGTGGTGGCGCGCACGCCCGGCTCGCAGATCGGCGGGCCGGACTTCGCCGTGCTGCGCCTGGAGGCGCCCGAGGCCGGGGCGGTGCCGCTGGCCGTGGCGCCGACCGTGGACAAACTCAGCCGCGTGATCACGGCCGGTTATCCGGGCTACATCGCCCAGAGCGACACGGCCTTCAGCGAGCTTCTGGCCGGGCGCTCGGCGGCGGCGCCGTCCATGGTCTTCACCTCCGGCGAAGTCAGCGTGGTGCAGCGTCAGGGCAGCGGCTCAACCATCGTCATCCATACCGCCGACATGTCGCAGGGCAACAGCGGCGGGCCGCTGGTCGATCTGTGCGGCCGGGTGGTCGGCGTGAACACCTTCATCGGCATGGACGAGGCGTCCGGCCGCCGGGGGCTCTATGCCCTGGGCGGGGCCGACCTTCTGGCCTTCCTGGCCGCCAACGGCATTTCCGCCGACCGTGCCGACGCGCCGTGCGGCGCCGATGCCGACGGCGCGCCGGCCAGCGGAACCTGAGGACGCCACGATGCAGCTTCTCAAACGCACACGCCAGACCGAGGCCCGCGAACGCGGCGTTCATGGCCAATCGGTCCTGGAACTGCACCAGCAGCTTGGCGCCATCATCGCCCGACGTGGTGGCGAGGGGGCGGCGGCTCTGCTGGCCCGTCCGTCACGCAACCAGACTACCGGCGAAATCCTGTGGTACACCCCGCTGGAGGGCACGCCGCGTCCGTGGACCGCGTTGTCCGAGGCCGAACGCGCCGCCGCCCAACCCCGCCTGGATGCCGCTCTGGCCGCCATCGTCGGCGCGGTCAGCGATACCGATACTCTGGGCGCCGCCCTGGGGCACGACCCGGCCACGGGAACCTGGGCGTTCGTGCCGTCCTCGCTGTTCCTGGTCGGCGACGTGCCGGTGCTGGCCGAGTGGGGGACCGAGGCCGCCGATGGCAGCACCACCCGCGTTGCCCTGACCAACACGGTGGCCGGGGCCGCGCCGCCTCCGCCGCCACCCCCGCCTTCACCACCCCCGCCCCTGATCGCTGAGCCGCCGCCCGTCGAGCGTCGCTGGCCACGGTGGTTGTGGCTGCTTTTGGCCCTGTTCCTGTTGCTCCTGCTGGCCTCCGCCCTGTTGCGCGGTTGCGCTCCGGTCGGCCTGCGTGGGTCTCTGGAGACCGCTGTGCCACCCGGACCGTCGGCCGCCGCCCAGGCGGAGGAAGAAGCCCTGCGCCGTGAGATCGAGGACCTGGGCCGCCGCCTGGAGGGGCAGGCCGACGAGTGCGTGGCCGAGGTGCCCCCCGAACCCGTGCCGGAGCCGCTACCTGAGCCGGAACCGTTGCCCGAGCCTGAACCTGTGCCCGAACCTGTGCCCGAACCTCAGCCCGAGCCCGAGCCGGCCCCCCCTCCGTCGCCCCCGCCGTCCGACGAGGAGAACGACCGCCTCCAGCGGGAAGGCGCCGACGTGGGGCAGGTCAACGTGTCGCTCATGTGGAACAACCGCAACGACCTGGATCTGGCGGTGATCGATCCGTCGGGGGAGCGCATCGACTTCAACAACCGTGCTTCGGGTTCCGGGGGTCGGTTGGATGTCGATATGAACGCCCGCAGCCTGTCCCGCCGACCCATCGAGAACATCAGTTGGCCCGCCGGACTGGCGCCGAGCGGCACCTACAGGGTTCTGGTGTCCCAATACGAAATCCGCGAACGCGGCGCGCCCACTCCTTTCCGCGTCACCGTTACGGTGATGGGGGAGCGCACCGTCTACGACGGGTTCAAGTCCCCCTCCCAGCCGCCCGGCTGGGTGCCCATCACCGAGTTCACCGTTCCCTGAGCCGCCTACCCCCTCCCAGAGGATCCTTGATGATCGTGTTCCCGCGTTACAAGAAGCTGGTTTCCCTGGTTCCCGGCGGGCCGTTGCAGTTCCTGGACCTGGGTTTCTCCCTCGACCAGATCCCCCGGCTGCGCGAGGAGTTCTGGGAATATGCCGAGACCGGCCCGCAGGGGGAGACGGTATGGACCCTGCTCAACCTCAAGGCTGACGAGGACGGCAACGGCTATATCAACCGCCAGACCGGCGCCCCGGCCACCGATCCGCGCCCCGGCCCGCATTTCGGAAAGCCCATTGAGCCGCAGTACGCCATCAGCCTCGACAAGGCGGTGGAACCGTTCCTCGACCAGTGGATTCCGCTGCCCTTTCTGCATCTGGCGCCTGGGCACGCGGGGGGCGAGACGACTTTCCGCCGTGGCCCCGCCAACTGGTGCCGTGGCCGCCTCAGCCGGCTGCCCGACAACCATCCCAGCGGTCACACCCACGGCCTGACCGTGGTGTTCGACCCGGCGGTGGAAGGCGACCAGCCCGACGCCTACCACGCCGCCTTGTGCCGCCAGGACGTCGCCGAGGGGGCGGAGTTCGGGTTGGCCGCCCGCATCCGCAACAACGACTGGTTTCTGCAGCGCGACTGGGTGCGCGACTGGATCAAGGACCTCTACCTCGCCCATCTGCGTAGCCGCAGCCGCCGTCCGGTCCACGAGGAACACCTTGAGCACCATGTCGAGCACCTGGCCCGCTATCTGACCCTGCTCAAGGCCCTGGATCGTTCCGGGGTGGTGCCGCGCGTGCGCGTGATCGACCCTGACCGGTTCCAGCCGGTGCAGGTGGATCTGGTGCTGGACATCGGCAACTCCCGCACCTGCGGTATCCTCATCGAGCGCGACGAGTCCGGTGCCCCGAACATGAGCAACGGATCGGTGCTGGAACTGCGCGACCTGTCGCAGCCGCCGCACCGCCACAGCGAACCCTTTGGCTCCAACGTGGCCTTTGGCACCGCGCGCTTTGGGGATCCCAACGACTGGTCCCTCATGAGCAACCGCAGCACCCCGGCCTTTTCCTGGCCGTCGGTGGTGCGGGTCGGGCCGGAGGCGCGGCGCATCGCCCTGCGCTCGCGGCGCGAGGAGGGCCAGACCTCCATGTCCTCGCCCAAACGCTACCTGTGGGACCACGCCCCACGCCGCCAGGAGTGGCGCTTCTGCCCCGAGACCGATGACGCCGACGCCCCCGAGCTGCCGGTGACCAGCGGCCCCCTGGTCATGCATGTAAATGACCAGGGAACTCCCCTGCACGTCCTTGAAGCGGGCGGGCGGGGCCTGCCGGCCGACCTGCGCGGTCAGGTCGCGGACCCGGTGACGGCGCCGGTGTTTTCGCGCAGTTCGTTGATGATGTTCCTGCTCTCCGAGGTCATCGCCCAGGCCCTGGTCCACGTCAACAGTCCGGCCCAACGCGGCGACCGGGCCAACAGCGACATTCCCCGCCAGTTGCGCCGTATCGTGCTGACCGTGCCCACGGCCATGTCCATCGCCGAACGCAAGATCTTCACCGCCTGGGCCGAATGGGCGGTGCAGATCGTGTGGCGCTCCCTGGGCTGGGAGGGGGCAGGGACGACCGGCTTCCGCGCCCCGCCCCAGGTCCGCTGCGAATGGGACGAAGCCAGCACCACCCAGATGGTCTGGCTTTACAACGAGGTGGCCGAGAAGTTCAGCGGCGACATCGGGGCGGCGTTCTCGGTCCTCGGTCGAAAACGTGGGAGTGCGGAGAGGCCCAGCCTTCGCGTGGCGTCGCTGGACATCGGCGGTGGCACCACCGACCTCATCATCACCACCTACCTGGACCGCACCCAGGGCGCCGCCGGAGTGATCGAGCCCCGCCAGGAGTTCCGCGAAGGCTTCACCGTGGCCGGTGACGACATCCTCAAGGCGGTCATCGAGGCCCATTTCCTGCCCGCCCTCCGGGCCGCGCTGGAGGCTGCCGGGGTGGCCGATGCTGGCGAGTTCCTGACCCGCCACCTGGGCAAGGACTACAGTGGACAAGCCGAGCACGACCGCAACCTGCGGGTCCAGTTCGTCGATCAGGTGGCGGTGCCCTATGGCCTGCGCATCCTGCATCTGGCCGAGACGACGCCGCTGCCCGAGGCAGCCGGCGCGGCTGTCACCCTGCGCTACGACGACATCTTCAGCGATCCCGAACAGGAGCCGCGCCCGGCGGTGCTGCGCTTCCTGGAGGAGGACGCCATGCGGGCCGGCGCCGCCGGGGGTTTCCGTTTGGCCGACCTGGAAGTCCCGGTCAACCTGGAGGAGGTGGCGACCACCATCACCAACGTGGTGGAGCCCTTCCTCAACGACCTGGGGGAGGTCGTCCACCACCACGGTTGCGACGTGTTGTTGCTGTCCGGCCGTCCGTCCTGCCTGCCCGCCGTCCAAGCCACGGTGCTGCGCAAGGCGCCGGTGTCGGCGGCCCGCGTGGTGCCGCTCAACGGCTACAAGGTGGGCCACTGGTACCCGTTCTGGACGCCGGGCGGGCGCATCGCCGATCCCAAGACCACGGCGGTGGTCGGTGCCGCCCTGTGTGCCCTGGCCGAGGGCAGCCTGCGCAACTTCCATTTCGATACCGCCCGCCTGCGGCCGGCGTCCACCTGCCGCTACATGGGCGAGATGACCGCCGTCGGGCAGGTTCACGACGCCCACCTGTTCTTCTCGGGCCTCGACCTGGATGGCTCGGACGAGGAGGAACTGACCGCCACCCTCAAGTTCAGCGCCCCCATCTACATCGGTTTCCGCCAATTGCCCCTGGAGCGCTGGAAGGCGACCACCTTCTATCACCTGGGCTTTGCGGGGCAGACCGCCATCCAGAACTCCCGCGGGCGCCTGCCCTACGACGTTACCCTGACCTATCGCCGCGACCCGCGCGCCGAGGATGACGACCCCCGCCCCGGTGCCCAGGGCAACCTGCGCGACGAAGGCGTCTTCGAGATCACCGAGGTGACCGGCGTTGACGGCATGCCGGTGCAGCCCCGCGACCTGGACTTGCGCCTGAAGACCATGCGGGAGGAAAACGGCCACTGGCTGGATACCGGCCTGCTGACCGTCGTCTGAGCCTGTCGCCACAAGGAAGCACCGTCCATGTACCACTCCGACGACGCCCTCGCCGCTGCCTGTAGCGCCTCAACCATCGCCTTGCGCACTGCCTTGAGCTGGGTGGAAGGCTCCGACAACGACGCTGTGCGGGCCGCCGCGCCCCGCCTGCTGAAGGATCTGCGCAAGGCCGTCGTGCAGGGCGCCAAGCTGGAACACGCCGCGCGCCGCAAGATGTGCGTCGGCGTGTTCGGGGCCAGCCAAGCCGGCAAGTCCTATCTCATTTCCACCCTGGCACGCCGGCCGGGCGGCCGGCTTATGGCCCGCTTCGGTGACCGTCTGGTTGACTTCATCGCCCATATCAACCCCGAGGGCGGCATTGAGTCCACCGGACTGGTCACCCGCTTCACCACCGACCGCGACGCCGCCGCCCCGCCCGGCCACCCGGTGCGCCTCGGCCTGATGAGCGAGGTGGACGTCATCAAGGTGCTGGCCAACTCGTTTTCCGAGGACCTGCTGCACCCCGCCCCCGAGGAGGCCGAGGACCTCGCCCAGGAGGCCGAGCGCGCGGCTGTCTACGCCGCCCTCGACGGGCTGCGCGCCATTACCACCGCTGCGCCCGGCGGGATGACCACCGAAGACGTCTATGACCTTGAGGACTATTGCCTGACCCGCCTGGGCAAGACGCCGCGCCTGCGCCTGTTGCGCGCCTGCGGTTTCTGGGAGGATGCCGCCGCCCTGGCCCCGCGCCTGATCCTGGCCGACCGGGTGCGGTTGTTCTCCCTGCTGTGGGAAGGGCTGCCGGTGTTCACCCGCCTGTACGAGCGGCTGGCCCGCTCGCTGGAGGCCCTGGGTCACGCCCGCACCGCCCATTGCGCCCTGGATGCCCTGGTGGAAGCGTCTGGCGAGGTGTTGGGTGACGGCGGGCAGGAGTGGATGCGCAGCCCGCACAGCATCATCAACGTCTCCACTTTGGGCGGTCTGGGCTTCGACGCGGCGGACGCCGACCCGGTCAGCGTGGCGGCGCCCGGTGGTGCCAACCCAGTCAGCGTTGTGGCGCCCGGCGGCGCCACCCTGCGGCTGCCGCGCGCCGACCTCGCCGCCCTGGTCGCCGAGCTGATCATCGTCATGGAGGATCAGCCCCACCCCTTTTTCGCCCACACCGACCTGTTGGACTTCCCCGGCGCCCGCACCCGCAAGCCCCAGCCGCGCCTGAACGAGTTGCTGGAGGCCCCGGCCACCCGCACCGAGAACTTCCTGCGCGGCAAGGTGGCCTATCTGTTCGAGCGCTATTGCGACGAACAGGAACTGAACAGCATGCTGCTGTGCGTCGGCCCCAGCAACCAGGAGGTGGCCACCCTGCCCGGCATGATCGAGCAGTGGATCGAAAGCACCCACGGCCGCACCCCCGCCGAACGGGCACGAGTTGAAACCGCCCTGCTGTTCGTGCTGACCAAGTTCGACACGGTGTTCGAGCGCGGCGCCGGCAAGGGCGCCGACGGCACCCGGTTCGACAATCGCCTTAAGGCGTCGCTCCTGGAGCCCTTCGCCCAAACCGCCCACCGCACCCAGTGGGTCCGGGAATGGCACCCCGGCCAGCCTTTCGACTCTCTTTACTGGGTCCGAAATCCAAACATCGAACAACGCGCCCTGTTCGACTATGCCGAGGGGCCGGGGCTGGTGGAAACCGGAGTGCGCGCCGACATGGCCGACTTCGTTCACGCCTTGGGCGCGGCCTTCCTGGACAACGATCTGGTCCGTCTGCACTTCGCCGATCCGGCCGCCGCCTGGGATGCCGGGATGGCATTGAACGATGGCGGGCTTGGGCGGGTGGCCGAACGTCTGGCCGCCCTGTGCCGACCCGAGGTCAAGCGCGCCCAGGTGGCACAGCGCCTGGAGACCCTGCGCGGCGGCGTGGTCTCCATGCTGGCGCCGCACCATGTCAGCGGCGACGTCGAGACCCTGCGGGCGGAAAAGCGTGCCCTGGCCACCGATCTCCTGCGCATGCTGGGGTCCTGCCTGGAGGCGAAGCGGCTGGGTGAGTTGCAGTATGCCCTGCGGCTGCGCGAGGACACCGCCATGGCCGTGTTCCACGCCGCCGAGCGGGCCACCGCGCGCCTCACGGCCGGCACCGCCGCGCGGGTCACCCC
>LAEA01000110.1 GCA_000961745.1 Rhodospirillaceae bacterium BRH_c57
CGATCTGAGCGGCCAGTCGGCGCAGGGTGAGCGTGGCCGTCAGGCGGGCGAGGGGGCCGGGATGGCGTGGCAGGCGCAGCCCGAGAGCGTGCGTCCCCGACAACGCGGCGTCCACGGCGGCCGGATTGTCGCCCGCCATGACGTGCCGCAGGATGCGCAGTTCCCACATGCGCGCCGCTTCCAGCCCGTCCACGGCCTGGCTGATGACGGCGTTGGCCATGGTTTCCATGGTCGCCATGTCGCCGATCATGTAGGCCGCTTCGGCCGCCTCGTTGTGCAGATCCAGGGCCAGGGCGCGGTTTATCTGCCACAAGCTTTGGGGGCTCTGGAGGGGGTCGATGCCATCAAGGGCGGCGATGCCTTCGCGTGCCAGGGCCAGGGCCGAGGCATAGGCCGCCGTCGCCTTGGCCTTGCGGGCGGCCGCCAGATTGAGGCCCGCGACATGGCGCCGCAGGTCGGGATCGCGGGCGTGCTGTTGGCCCCGGTTGAGCTGGTCAACGACCTCGAACAGCCGTTCGGACACCTGGGCGTCGGACAGCGAGGCCAGCAGGGCGCGGCCGATGTTGAGGTGGCGCAACGCCCGTTCGGCCGGCGAGAGCAGGGTGTAGGCGGCCTCGTGAACGCGCTCGTGCTGGAACCGGAAGCGTGCTTCGCGAGCAAGAACCTCCGTCTTGGACACTACCGCCTTGGGGACGCGGGCGGCGTTGTCCTCGGGCTGGCGGAAGTGGCGGTAGGCATCGTTCAGCGGCACCACCAGCCCTTCCTGAAGAGCCTCCCACAGTTGGGCCAGGGTGGCCGTTGGGCCGATGTCATTGATGGTCGACAGGGTATCGAGGTCAAAGGTGCCGCCGATGCAGGCCGCCCGTTGCAGCACCCGCTGCGCCGTCGGCCCCAGGGTGCGGATGCGGGCGATCATCAGGTCCACCACGTTGTCGGTGATGTCCAGGTCCCGCACCGCCTGGATGTCCCAGCCCCAGGTGTTGGCGGCCGCATCATAGGCAATCAGCCCCTGATCGTGCAGCGACGCCAGGAACCTGTTGAGGAACAGCGGGCTGCCGCCGGTCTTGTCGAGGCAGGCGGCGGCCAGCGGGGCGACCGCATCGGGTGTGGTGGCCAGGGCGTAGGCCAGCAGGCCCTGCACCGCCAGGGCGTCGAGCGGCGGCACGCTGACCTCGGCAACCGGCAGGCCACGGGCGCGCAGGCGCTCCAGCGTGAACGGCAGGGGGTGGCCTTCGGCGACCTCGCTGTCGTGGATGGTGCCGACGATCAGCAAGCCGCGCGGGCGGGCGGCCAGCAGGTACTCGATCAGGTGCAGGCTCGACCGATCCGCCCAGTGCAGGTCGTCGAGCAGCAGAACCAGCGTTGGGCTGTCCCGGCTGTGGCTGTCGCGCCGCAGGGCCGTTTGGACGAAGGCCAGGACGGCGCGGTTGAACCTGTACTCGGTCTCGACCGGTGGCAGGACGGGAACGCTTGGCTGCGGGCCAAGCAGCACCTCCAGTTCGGGAATCAGGTCGATGAGGACCGCGCCGTTGCCGTCAAGGGCGTGCTCCAGGGTGGCGCGCATGGCCGCCAGATCCTGTTCCCGGCCGCCCAGCAGGCCGCGCACAAGCTGCGAGAACGCGGCGGCCAGCGCGGCGTAGGGGACGTTGCGGCGAAAGGCGTCGAAGGCGCCCGAGATAAGGAGCCCGTCGTTGGTCGTCACCAGGCGGAAGGCGTGGCGGGCGAGGGCCGACTTGCCGACCCCCGCCGGCCCCCGGACCAACACCAGGCACGCCTGATCGTCGGCCGGTTCCAGGTGGGCCTGGAGACGGGCAATCAGGGCCTCGCGGCCGAACAGGCGCGGCGGCAGACGAAAACGTTCGTGGCGATCCTGTGCCCCCACGGTTAGGGCGGCGGGCACCCGGCCGCTGTCCCGCAGTCCGGCGCGGCAGGTCTCAAGGTCGGCCCGCAGGCCGTGCAGGCTCTGGTAACGGTCCTCGGCCGCCTTGGACAACAGCTTGAGCACGATCTCCGACAGCACCGGCGGAACCCGCTGGTTGCGGACGTGGGGTGGTTCGGCCTGGCGGCTGAGGTGGGCGTGGACCAGTTCCAGGGCATCGGCCCCGGAAAACGGCGGCACGCCGGCCAGCATTTCATAGAACACGGCGCCCAGGGCATAGTGGTCGGTGCGCAGGTCCACCGGCCGATCCAGGCGACCCGTCTGTTCCGGCGCCACATAGGCCGGATTGAAGGCCTGGGTGTCAAAGGCCCCGTCCTCCGCCGCCTGCGCGATCTCGGTCGCCCGGCCAAAGTCGATGAGGCGGGCCGTGCCGTCATTGTCGATCAGGATGTTGTCGGGGCTGATCTGGCCATGGATGAGCCCGGCGGCATGGACGGCGCCCAAGGCGTCACACAGCGCCACGGCAATGTCCAGGAAAGCGTCCAGGGCCAGCGGACCCTGGTGGACGAGAGCCGACAAGGGCCGGGCACCGGTGTCCTCGACCACCAGCGCGACGCCCCGCTCACTGTTTTCCAGTCCGATGGCGCGCGGCACGCCGTGCCCGTTCAGGCGGCGCAGGATGTCGTATTCACGGCTCAGGCGGACCAGGGACTCGGGCGTGGGAAAGGGCGCGGTGGGTGACTTGAGAACCACAGGCATGTCGTCCCATGCGCGGCGCCCCCGAAAAACCACATGGTCGGGTCCGCGATGGAGGCGATGTTCCAGGACATATCCGGGGATCTGCGTCATACAGGGGAGTGCCCGCCAAATCTGCTGCCACTCTCGCGCCTGCGTGGGCGCGGGGCAAGACGCTGGTTTACTCTTTTTTGAGGGGTTCGTGCCACTATGTGGAACATCATTCACGCTGGCTGGGATAAATGGTAACGGAACTCTCCATTCTCAGCGGCTTGTCCCCGTTAGCGCCTCTCCCCCTCATGCGGCCTCGGCTGCCTGACGCGGACGCGCTGTTGCCGTACCTCCGGCAGATCGATCAGGCGCGGATCTACAGCAACAACGGCCCCCTGTCGCAGCGCTTTGCGCGGCGCATGGAGGCCCATTTCGACGTGGCCGAGGGCTGTGTCCTGCCGGTCGGCAGCGGGACCGCCGGGCTGACCGCCGCCCTGTTGTGTTTCGGTTTCGCGCGGGGCGGCTTGTGCATGGTGCCCGACTGGACCTTTCCAGCCAGCCTGAACGCCGTGTTTGCCGCCGGGCTGACGCCGTATCTGGTCGATGTGGACGCCGCATCGTGGGCGCTGACGCCGGACATTGCTGAACGGGCGCTGGCCCTGGCGCCGGCCCCGGTGGTCGCGGTCATGCCGGTGTCGCCCTTTGGCGCGCCGCTGCCCATGGACCAGTGGGAGAGCTTTCGCCGCGAAACCGGAGTTGCCGTGGTGGCCGACACCGCTGCGGCATTCGATGGCACCGTGGCCTCGACCGTTCCCCAGGTCATCAGCCTGCACGCCACCAAGGCGTTTGGCATCGGCGAGGGAGGGCTGGTCATTTGCCGGGACACGGCGTTTGTTGGCAATGTCCTGGCGGCGATCAACTTCGGTTTCAAGGGAACCCGCGTTCCGGTTGTGCACGCCCTGAACGGCAAACTCAGCGAATATCACGCGGCGGTGGGCCTGGCGGCGCTCGACGAGTGGCCGGACAGGCGGCGCCGGCTGTGGGCCACCGGCAAGGCGATGCGGGCTGCGCTTCGGGGTATCAGCGAGCTTGAGATGATGGACGGTTGGGCCGAGCGGTGGATTTCCAACACCCTGGTGATCGCGTCGCGGGGTGAAATGGCTGCCGCCTGCCTGGAGCGGGCGCTGGCCGAGGACGGCATCGAGACGCGGCGCTGGTGGCCGGTCGTGATGCATCAGGAAGCGCCGTTCCGGGACTGTCCGCACCTTGACGCGCCGGTGGCGCAGACATTGCGCGACGCCGTCATCGGCCTGCCCTTCATGGAAGGCATGACCGATGACGAGGTGGCCCGAGTTGGCCGCACCGTGGGCCGGGCGCTCACTGGTTGAAGGCGCGCAAGTGGTCAGAGTTGGGGTGTTTGTTGCCAGGGCGTAGGCCCAAGGTATGGCGTAACGCGTGCCATACAGTCGTTACGGCACTTGTCGGATGGTGGATTCAGGTTGGCGGGCGGCCACAAATGGCAACGCTCGGCGTGTTTAGGCATTGGCGGCGTCCGCTTGGAACGCTCGCCGCCGCCTGAACAAAGGGGCCGGTGGTCAGGCTGTGGTCTTGAAGGGTGCTGCCGCCGCACCGCCAACCGGACGTTCCGGGGCGGACAATCCGGTGCCGCCCGAACCCATCGGGGCCGGTCCGGTTGCTGCGGGTGCGCCTGCACCGCCCATGCCCAAGCCAACGGGCTGAGCTTCGGGAGTTTCGCCGCTGCCCTTTCCTGGGGTATCGGAGTCGGTCCCGGTTGCGGCGCTTTTCTGGGCGGCTTCCTGCTCCAGTCCGAACGCTGCACGCGAACGGTAGGTTTCCAGCATCGCCGGTTCGGGATACTGCTTCTTCACTTCGCCGGACGTGACGTTCTGGAACTGCATGACCAGTACCTCGGCGTCCGTCGCATAGCTCATGCGAATCGGCATGTAGGTCGCCATCGCGGCGTCCGGTGTCGTGGCCGGCGCGGGTTGCACGGCGGGCACTTCCTCCGCAGCCGGTGGCTTTGCTTCTGGTTGATTGTAAACGTGCCCAGTCGCTTCTATCGATCCAATCATGGCACTTACTCCACGCATTCTGCGTCACACAAATCACATCATACCGTAACTTTCAAAAGAGTCGAGATACCCTGTTAGTCTGGAGCGCATTATGGGTATCCTGTTCTCCTTCTGCGCGCACATTGAGTTGTGGCCGGCGGACGGGTGGATCCGCAGGATGTTTATGGTTTGTTGGGGGGCGCGCGCTAACACTTGTGCCTCTGAGGAAGTGCCGTTAACCCTGGTGGATTGCAGGTGCCGGAGAAAGAGGGGACATGGTGAATCGCGAGGTGATTATCAGCGTGTTTCGGGAGGTCTTTCAGCTTGGTCCCGACGTGGATGTGCCGACGTTGACCTACCGGGGCATTCCCGAGTGGGATTCGGTGGGACACATGCAACTTGTGGCCGCCCTTGAAACCGCGCTCGACGTCATGCTGGAGACCGACGAGATCATCGACATGTCCAGCTTCGACAAGGCCGAGGAAATTCTTGCCCGGCACGCGGCCGATGCCTGAGGCCGCGCCGCGCCGCCGCTTTGCCGGCCGGGTTGCCGTGGTGACCGGCGCGTCCAGGGGGATCGGCCGCAGC
>LAEA01000147.1 GCA_000961745.1 Rhodospirillaceae bacterium BRH_c57
GGCGCTCCAGGCGCGCGGCGTGGCGATCCGGGACCTGCGCGAGCGCGGCACGCCGACGGTGCCCTCGGTGCTGGCCGACGAGAAGGCCACCAACCCCTTCCTGCGCGCCGACGACGCTGCCCTGGCCGGTCGCCTGGGTCTGGCCGGGCGCCCGGCGTCCGAGGTGTTCGCCGAAATCCGCCGCCGCAAGGACAGCTTTTAAATGGAAGTTCTGGAGGGCCTGACGGCGGCCCAGGTCGCGACGCTGCTCGGCATCGTCAGTCTGGTCGACCTCGCCGCAGTGGCGGTGTTCGCCATCACCGGCGCCCTGGTCGCCGCACGGCGCGAGATGGATCCCATCGGCTTTGTGTTCCTGGGCACCGTCACCGGAGTCGGCGGCGGCACCTTCCGCGATCTGGTGCTGGGCATCGAGCCGGTGTTCTGGATCGCCCGGCCGGAATACCTGTGGACCTGCATCGGGGCCTCGCTGATAACGTTCTGGGCCGCCCGCCTGCTGGCCAGCCGCTACAAGGCGTTGGTGTGGATGGATGCCGTGGGGCTGGCCATGTTCGCCATCACCGGCACCCAAAAGGCCGTGGCGATCGGCGCCCCGGCCGTCGTCTGCGTGTTGATGGGGGTCATGACGGCCACGGTCGGCGGGCTCATCCGCGACATCATGGCCGGGCAGAAACCGCTTCTGTTCCACCGCGAGATCTATGCCACGGCCGCCATCGCCGGGTCCGTCACCTACCTGCTGGCCCGCGTCGTAGACCTGCCCGAACCGCTGGCCGCCATTGCCGGATTTGCCGTCGGCTTCGGCGTGCGTGCCCTGGCCATCGCCTTCGGAATGTCAATGCCTGCCTACAAACGCCCCGACAAGCCGCTGGATGGGCCGGCGGAGGGTCCGCCAGAAGGCCCATCAGCGGGATAGTCGGTTGCGATTCGGCGCGTTATCGAATACCCCTTAGCGGTTCTCGCCGTGGGCTGGCGCCTGCGGTGCCTTCTTTTCACTAGGACAGATCGCCGCGCCGATGCGCATCTTTCGCCACTACGACGAAATTCCATCCGCGTTCCGGAGCAGTGTCGTTGCCCTGGGCAACTTCGATGGCGTGCACCGTGGTCACCGTGCGGTGATCGCGCAGGCCATGCTGCGTGCCGCCCAGGACGGCGTGCCGGTGGGCGTGATGACATTCGAGCCGCATCCGCGCCGGGTGTTCCAGCCGCACCTGCCGCCGTTCACCCTGACGCCGTTCCGCACCAAGGCCCGGTATATGGAAGTCCTCGACATCGACTTCCTCTACGTCCAGCACTTCGACATGGAGTTCGCGGCCAAGACCGCCGCCGAGTTCGTCGGGGAAGTGCTGGTTGACGGCCTGGGGGTCAGTCATGTGGTGGTCGGGGCCGATTATCACTTCGGCCACAAGCGCGGCGGCACGGTGGACTACCTGAACCAGCGTTCGCTGGCACTGGGCTATGGCGTGACAAGCGTCGAAGCGGTGCGCGACGAATCGGGCGAGATCCTGTCATCGACCCGCGTGCGCGACGCCCTGACCGCCGGCAACCCGCAGGAGGCCACCCGCGTGCTCGGCCGCCCGTGGGAGGTCGAGGGCCGGGTCGAGCAGGGCGACCAGCGGGGCCGCACCATCGGCTTCCCGACCGCCAACGTGGCGCTTGGCGACTACCTGCGCCCAGCCGCCGGGGTCTATGCCGTGCGGGCCGGGGTCGATCAGGGCCTCGACACCCAATGGCGCGACGGGGTGGCGAATTTTGGCCGCCGCCCCACCTTCAACAAGACCGACGAACTTCTTGAAGTGCACCTGTTCGATTTCGACGGCGACCTGTACGGCGAACATCTGCGGGTGCAAATGATTGACTTCCTGCGCCCGGAACGGCGCTTTACCGGCCTGGACGCCCTGAAGGCCCAGATCATCACGGATGCGGAGGATGCCCGGCGCCTGCTCGCCGGGCGGTCCATTCCCTAGCGGACCGCCAGCCCCTCCCGCCCAGCAGTTCCAGCCAGAAGCTCCAGAACAAGCGAACCCCGATGACCGACCCAGCCGATTACAAAAAGACCGTGTTCCTGCCGCGCACCGATTTCCCCATGCGTGCCGGCCTGCCCAAGCAGGAGCCCGACCATCTGGCCCGCTGGGCCAAGATGGACCTGTACGGCCGCCTCCGCGCGCAATCGGAGGGCCGCGAGAAGTTCATCCTTCACGACGGCCCCCCCTACGCCAACGGCCATCTGCACATCGGCCACGCCCTGAACAAGATCCTCAAGGACGTGATCACCCGCAGCCAGCAGATGATGGGCTATGACTCCAACTACGTGCCCGGCTGGGACTGCCACGGTCTGCCCATCGAATGGAAGATCGAGGAACAGTACCGCGCCAAGGGCCAGGACAAGGACGCCGTGCCGCTCACGGAGTTCCGCCAGCAGTGCCGCGACTTCGCCGCCAAGTGGATCGACGTGCAGCGCGAGGAATTCCAGCGCATGGGCGTGATGGGCGACTGGGCCGCCCCCTACACCACCATGACCTATGCCGCCGAGGCGCAGATCGTGCGCGAACTGCACAAGTTCGTGGACAACGGCGGGCTTTATCGCGGCGCCAAGCCGGTGATGTGGTCGGTGGTCGAAAAGACCGCCCTGGCCGAGGCCGAGATCGAATACCACGACCACACCTCGACGCAGATCTGGATCCGCTTCCCGGTGGTGCGGACCACGGTTGCCGCGCTTGAGGGCGCCGACGTGGTCATCTGGACCACCACGCCCTGGACCATGCCGGGCAACCGCGCCGTGGCCTATGCGGCCGGGGCGACCTACGCCGTCATCCGCCTGACCGAGGTGACCGAGGCGAGCCTCGCCAATGCCGGGGCGCGTCTGGTGGTGGCCGAGGATCTGCTGGCCGACCTGTGCGCCAGCGTCGGCATCACCGGATACGAAACCGTCGCCACCCTGACCGGGACCGATCTGGCCGGCACCACCTGCCGCCATCCGTGGCGCGGTCATGCCGGGGCGGGTGAAGGCTATGGTTTCGACGTGCCGCTGCTGGCCGGCGACTTCGTGACCATGGACCAGGGCACCGGGTTCGTGCACATCGCACCGGGCCACGGCGAGGACGACTACCACCTCGGCATGGCCCACGGCATCGCGGTGCCCGAGACGGTGGCCGGGGACGGCACCTATTATCCCCATGTTCCGCTGGTCGCCGGGCTGCATGTCTACAAGGTGGCGCCCAAGATCCTCGAACTGATGACCGACGCCGGGGCGCTGCTGGCTTCGGCCAAGCTGGTTCACAGCTATCCCCATTCGTGGCGCTCCAAGGCGCCGTTGATCTATCGCACCACCCCGCAGTGGTTCATCTCCATGGAGACCAACGACCTGCGGGCCAAGGCCCTCCAGGCCATCGAGGACACCCGCTGGGTGCCCGCGCAAGGGCGCAACCGTATCCACGCCATGGTCGAAAGCCGGCCGGACTGGTGCGTGTCGCGCCAGCGTGCCTGGGGCGTGCCGATCGCCGTGTTCGTTCACAAGACCTCGGGCGAGATCCTGCGCGACGCCGACGTCATGGCCCGCATCGTCGAGGCGTTCGAGGCCGAGGGCGCCGACGCGTGGTTCGCCTCACCGGCCTCGCGGTTCCTGGGCGAAGGCCGGAACCCGGACGACTACGAACAGGTCAGCGACATTCTCGACGTGTGGTTCGACTCGGGCTGCACCCACTCCTTCGTGCTGGAACAGCGGTCCGACCTCAAGTGGCCGGCGAGCCTGTACCTCGAAGGGTCGGACCAGCATCGCGGCTGGTTCCATTCGTCGTTGCTGGAGTCGTGCGGCACCCGTGGCCGGGCGCCCTATGACGCCGTGCTGACCCACGGCTTCACGCTCGACGAGCAGGGCCGCAAGATGTCCAAGTCGCTGGGCAACACCATCGCCCCGCAGGACATCGTGAAGGAATACGGCGCCGACATCCTGCGTCTGTGGGTGGTCTCGACCGACTACACCAACGATCAGCGCATCGGGCCGGACATCGTCAAGCAGACCGCCGACGGATACCGCCGCCTGCGCAACACCCTGCGCTTCCTGCTCGGCGCCCTGGACGGTTTCACCGAGGCCGAACGCGTCACCGACATCAAAGCCATGCCGGAACTGGAACGTTGGGTCCTGCACCGCCTGAGCGAGATGGACCGTCTGGTCCGCCAGTCGTGCAACGACTTCGAGTTCCACACCCTGTTCGCCGACATCACCCAGTTCTGCACCGTGGAACTGTCGGCCTTCTACTTCGACATCCGCAAGGACGCGCTGTACTGCGACGCCCCGGACAGCGCGCGGCGCATGGCCTGCCGCACGGTGCTCGACACCCTCTACGACTGCCTGGTCAAGTGGATGGCGCCGTTCCTGTGCTTCACGGCCGAGGAAGCGTGGCTCGCCCGCCATCCTGATGATGCCGACGCCAGCGTGCACCTGGAACAGTTCCCGACCGTCCCGGCCATCTGGGCCGACGACGCCCTGGCCGAAAAGTGGGAAAAGATCCGCCGCCTGCGCCGGGTCATCACCGGCGCCCTGGAAGTGGCGCGGGCTGAAAAGAAGATCGGC
Organism: Rhodospirillaceae bacterium BRH_c57; assembly: GCA_000961745.1. Lineage (GTDB taxonomy): Bacteria > Pseudomonadota > Alphaproteobacteria > Rhodospirillales > Rhodospirillaceae > Cauispirillum. The sequence goes on from LAEA01000147.1 coordinate 4,568, forward strand.
GCGTCGTTACAGGCCGCCCCCGTGGTGGTTGCCCCGGCCGACCTGCTTGAGGCCGCGTCGGGCCGCGACATGGAAGACATCTGCATCACCTCGGGCATCACCCTGACGGCGGGCGAGGTGCCGGACGGCGCCTTCACCCTGCCCGACGTGCCCGGAGTCGGCGTGGTGGTCGAGATGGCCGATGGCACCAAGTGCCAACGCTGCTGGAAGGTCCTGCCCGATGTCGGCAGCCACAGCCATTCCGGCGTGTGCGGGCGATGCTCCGACGCCGTGGACAGCATCGAGGCCCAATGAGCACGAACGACCAGACCGCCGAAACCCCCGCCCGTAAGCCGGTCCACGCCCGCTCCCTCGCCTGGGGGCTGGGCGTGGCGGCGGCCATCGTGGTGCTGGATCAGATCACCAAGCACTACACCCTGCACACCCTGCTGGCCGACGTGCGCGGGTTCGAGGTGCTGCCGTTCCTCAACATCGTGACGGCCTGGAACACCGGGGTCAGCTTCGGCATGTTCGGGGATGGCGCGTTCAGCCCGTGGCTGTTCTTCGCCCTGGCCGTGGCGATCAGCCTGGGCATGGCGGTGTGGATAGCGCGCACCACCGACCGGATGCTGATCCTGTCGCTGGCCATGATGATCGGCGGCGCCATTGGCAACGCCATCGACCGGGTGCGCTGGGGGGCCGTGTTCGACTTCATCGACGTGCACGCTTTTGGCTGGCACTGGCCGGCTTTCAACGTCGCCGATGCGGGAATCACCGTTGGCGCCGCCCTTCTCATCCTGGATAGCTTGTTCCGACGGGCGGAGTAGCCTAAAAAGGGACTCCGCTGAGGAGTGGCCCGAGGAGTGGAAGTGGGTATGACCCGAGGACGACTGCTTACCCTGTGCTGCACCGCCGCCCTTGCCGCGACCCTGTCGGGCTGCGGCGGCGGCGTCAAAGAGACGCTCGGCCTCAACCGCCAGGCGCCCGACGAATTCCAGGTGGTGTCCCGCCCGCCGCTGGCCATCCCGCCCGAGTTCAAGCTGCGCCCGCCCGAACCCGGCGCCCCGCCGACCGGCATGGGCACCGCGCAGGACATG
>LAEA01000055.1 GCA_000961745.1 Rhodospirillaceae bacterium BRH_c57
CATCACCAGCGCCGCCGGTGGCAGAGCGGCCGGGGCGCCGTGGGCGTTCCACGCCAGCATGCCCGCCACGGCCCCGGCATGGGCCGCCAGAACCAGGGCAAAGCTCGTTCCCCAGCGCACCGAGTCCCGGCCGGCGGTCATCCTCCCTCCAGTCCGACCAGGGCCACCTTGAGGTATCCGGCGGCGCGCAAGCCGTTCATCACCTCCATGAGGGCGCCGTATTCGATGGTCTTGTCGGCCCGCAGGAAAACGCGGCGGTCCCGGTCGCCCTTGGTCGCGGCGTCCAGGGCGGCGGCCAATCCGTCGCGGTCCACCGGGTCGTTGCCCAGCACCAGTTCAGAATCCTCCTTCACCGTCAGGTACAGCGGCTCGTCGTCCTTGGGCAGCGGCTGCGCGGTCGAGCTGGGCAAATCGACCGGCACGTCCACGGTGGCCAGGGGTGCGGCCACCATGAAGATGATGAGCAGCACCAGGATCACGTCGATGAACGGCGTGACGTTGATCTCGTGGTTTTCGCCCAGGTCGTCCTGGCCGTGGTCGAGACGGACACCCATGGCCCCTACTCCGCCGCGCGGTACAAGGACCGCGCGCCGCGGTCAAGGTCCCGGCTGACCAGACGCAGCACTTCGGCCGAGGCGTCGCCCAACTGCGCCCGGACCCCGGCAATGGAGCGAGCAAAGGCGTTGTAGATCATCACCGCCGGAATGGCCGCGACCAGCCCCAGGGCGGTGGCCAGCAGGGCTTCGGCGATGCCCGGCGCGACCACGGCGAGGTTGGTGGTCTGCGCCTTGGAAATACCGATGAAGCTGTTCATGATGCCCCACACCGTGCCGAACAGGCCGATAAACGGCGCCGTCGAACCGATGGAGGCCAGGATGCCGGTGCCCTTCGACAGACGCCGCCCGGCCGCCGCCTCGATGCGATCCAGGCGGGAGGCGACGCGCTCCTTCACGCCTTCACCGGAAATGCCGGACGACAGGGACACCTCGGCCACGGCGGCGCGCACCAGGGATGCCGCCGCCCCGGCCCCCGCCCCAGCCCCGGACACCCGTTCCGCCGCTTCGATCAGGCTGCGCGACTGCGCCAGCCCGGCAAGCGCCCCGGCCAGCCGGCGGCGCTCCCCGCGCAGTTCGATGGTCTTGGCGAGCCACACCGTCCAGGTGGCGACCGAGGCCAGGGCAAGGCCGATCATCACCGCCTTCACCACCCAGTCGGCGGCCATGAACATGCCCCACGGGGACAGGTCGTGCGGCAGGACGGCGACCTCCCCGGCAACCGGAGCGGCGGGCAGGATTTCCTGGGCCGAAACCGGCGCCCCCAGGGCCAGGAGGATCACGCAAAGGGTGAGGATGGACAAATGTCGGCTCATGGCACTGTTCCCTGGGCTGATCATGGAGACGGCCGCCCCGCGAAGGCGCCGAGAAGGGTTTCAAGATTGGTTGCCAATACGGCGGCCATGTCGGCAGGTTCGCCAGAATCCAGGGGGTCGATCACCACCAGCCGGGCGCCTCCGGCGGCGATGGCCTCGGCGATGGGGGTGGCGGGCGGGCGGTGGTGGAGCGCCACCGCGATGGCCTCTTCGCGCAGCAACGCGGTCAGCCCGGCAAGGTCCTGCGACGTGACCGCGCGGTCGTCCCACACCAAGGTCTCGCGCACGTCGAGGCCAAGATCGGCCGCCAGGGCCGTAAAGCGGTCGCTGAGGGCGACGACGGAGGTGTCGGGCAGCAGGGCAAGCTGGCGTGCCGCCTGCGCCGCCACCGCCCGCAGCCCTTGGCGGACGACAGCCAGATTGGCATCGATGACAGGGGCATTGTCCGGGTACAGGCCGCGCAGGTCGGCGGCCACGATCTCGGCCATGCGCGCCGCATTGGTCGGGGCCAGCCAAGGCGCCACGTCCCCGGCGGTCGTGGCAAGACCGACGGTGGCAAGGCCGGGCATGGCCTCGTCCATCGGCCGGGCGGCGTCGATCTCCACAAGGCGGATGTTGGTCCGCCGGGCCAACGGAAAAAGCGGGTCACCCGGCCACACCGAACGCAAGGTCACAACCACGTCGGCGCTGCGGGCGGCGTCGGCCAGCCGGCCGGCACCGCGCCCGGCGAAGTAGGACGGCTGGCGGTTCATGGGGATGGAGGGCGGCACCACCATGTCCACCCGCACGCCAGTGTCGCGCAGCAGGGCCTGGGCCAGTCCCGCCGTGACCGGATGGCCGGACAGCACCACTGCTTCGGCCCGCGCCAGGGTCGGCAGCAGCAAGAGGCCGAGCGTCAGAACAAAAGCCTTCATGGTTGCCCCCTCCCCAGGGCCAGACGACTGAGTGCGGCGGCAAAAAAGATCATGCCGGCGATCAGGATGATGGCGCCGCCCGACGGCACCGGCAGGTCCAGTTCGACTGGCAGCAGAATGCCCGCAAGGCTGGCCAGACTGGAAAAGGCGACGCTCAGAGCGACGAAGCCCGACAGGCTGCGGGCCAGCACGCGCGCCGCCGCCGCCGGAATGACCAGCAGCGCCCCGACCAGCACGGCGCCGATGATCTTGACCGACGCCACCGTGACAACCGTGATGACCACGACGAACAGATAATCCAGCGCCTTGACCTGCACGCCGCGCACCAAAGCCAGGGACGGATTGAAACTGGCCGCCAACAAGCGGTTGAACAACGGAACGGTCAGCGCGGCGGCAGGCACCGCCACGGCCAGCAGAACGGTCAGGTCGCCGTCGTCAACCGTCAGGACAGACCCGAACAGGACATTCTCAAGGATATGAATGTTGATCCGCGTCGCCAGCACCAGCAGCAGACTTCCGCCCAGGGCCAGGGAAATGGACAGGAACACCCCGATCAGCGTCTCGGACGCAAGGCCGGTGCGGTTGCGCAGGTAGTTGACCAGCAGGGCGAACAGCAGGCAGAACCCGAACAGGCTGCCATAGGGGCCGGTGTAGGGCTCGCCAACCAGGATGCCGATGGCAACGCCGGTCAGGGCGGCATGGCCCACCGCCTCGGAAAAGAACGCCATGCGCTTGGTCACCACCAGGGTGCCCAGCCCGCCCAGCACCGGCCCGATAATCAGGGCCGACAGCAGGGCGTTGACCATGAAGCCATAGGTCAGGCTGGCCGGCAGGACGCCGTGGGACGCCCAGTCCTGAACCGCCGCGCGCAGAAGATCAAAGCTCATGCTGCGGGCCTCATCCTGCGGGGGTCATGGGCGAACAGGTCGAGCAGGCGGTCGGCCGAAAGTTCCTGCTGCGGCGCCCCGTCGAACAGGACACGCCGGTTGATGCCGCTCACGCGGTCGGCCAGGCGGCGCACCTCGGCCAAATCATGCTCAACCCACAACACCGTGCAGCCATGCCCCTTGAAATCAGCCATGAGGACGCGAAAAACCTCGGCCCCGGCATCGTCCAGGGCGGTCATCGGCTCGTCCAGAACCACCAGATCGGGCGCCGGGATCAGGGCCTGGGCCAACAGAACCCGTTGACGCTCGCCACCCGACAGGGCGCCCATGGGCCGGTGCCGCCGGTCGGCCATGCCCACCCGGTCCAGAACCTCGGCATAGCGGGCTTTCAGCGCCCGCGACGGCCCCAAAAAGGCCGGACGGTGCTGGCACAGGACAGCCAAAAAGTCCTCCACCGTGATCGGCAGACCCCGGTCGAACTCCAGGGCTTGCGGCACATAGGCCACCACCCCCGGCACCTCGCCCGGCCAGTCCAGGCGGATGGTCCCGCGATGGGGCATCTGGCCGAGCACCGCGCGGATGAGCGAACTCTTGCCGCCGCCGTTGGGGCCGACCAGGGCATGGACCGACCCCGCCGCCACCCGCAGGTCGATGCCGCTCAGGATGTCGGCCCCGCCCAAGGCCAGCCCGACGTCGGCAAAGGTGATAGCCGGACCACTCACGTCCAAACCGCTCATGCCCCATTCTCCAGGATGGCCTGCACCAGGGTGTCCAGGTTGTGCCCCATCTCGCGCTCGAACACGTCGGCGGAGAAATCGCCGTAGGAGATGTGGGAGAAGGCGTAAAGGCGGATGCCGGTTTCCCGCCGAATGGTGTCGATATAGGCACTGGGAAAGTGCAATTCGGAAAACACCACCTGCACGTCCAGACCGCGCAACGCGTCAATGGTGCGGGCCAACTGGGCCGGGCTGGGCTCGATGCCGTGGGAGGGCTCGACCACCGCCGCAACCTCCAGCCCGAACTCGCGCAGCAGATAGTCATAGGCACCGTGGATGGTCGCCACCCGCAACCGCGCCGCCCCGACGCCGGACAACTTGCCCAGGGCGTCGGCCCGCATCTGCCGCAGGCGCCGCGCATAGGCCCTGGCATTGGCCGAATAGGCCGCCGCATGGGCCGGATCGAGGCGCCCCAACTCCCGCGCAACGGTGTAGACCTGCTGCACCGCCCCGGTGATGGACAGGAAGGTGTGCGGGTTGACCACCGTTCCGCCACCCCCGTTGCGGGCCATGCTGCCCAACGCGGCAAGCAGGGGCACTTCGGCGTTGGCCTCAATCACCGTGACGTCCGGGCGGGCCGAGGCGGCGATCATGCGTCCGGCGAAGTCGTCGTGGCCGATGCCATTCAACACCACCACGTCCAGTTGCCCGATGCGCCGGATGTCCTCGGGCCGGGGTTCGTAGGCGTGAGGGTTGAAACCGGCCGGGATCAGCGGCTCCACGTCCGCATGGTCGCCGACGATGTTGGAGACAAAGGAATAGTAGGGGTGCAACGTCACGCCAATGCGCAGGCGCCCCGCCGCACGAACAGGCCGGGCAACGATCAGCGCCGCCACGGACAGAACAAGAAACTCGCGCCGTTTCACCGGGTCACTCCCGCGTTGAAGGAAAACACGACCTGCTTCCATCCCGCCGCAGCCAGGGCGTCGGCATCAGGATGAGCAGGCGGGCGCACCACGCCGGGTTTGAGCCACACCACACCCTCACCCCCGGCGATACGCAGCAGAAGGGTTCCGGCCAGCGCCGGATCGCCCGGTTGGCCGAGATAGAAGGCTTCGCCATGCTCACCGGACCAGCCGGACCACTCATGCGCCCCGCGTGCCCGCCACGAAGCGTCGCGGACGAACGGCGGCAAGCCCTCGGCGGCCAGGTCGGAAACCGACGACACGGCGGGCGCGGCCGCGATGTCCTGCGCCGCCACCAGCAGGTCGGCATACAACCCCTGCTCGGCCGGGGTCAGGCCGGACCGGGAGTCCACCTGATGGGCGGCCAGGGCAACCATCTCCGGCACGGCGGCGCGCAGGGTGACCGTGACGACGGCCGCGCAGAGGATGACCCCGGCGGCCAGGCCGACCCACAGGGTTTCCCGTTCGACGCCGGAGGGGCGGACGATCTGGTGCACCATCACCGGATCTCCGGGTGGTCGATTTCCACCACATGGCCCGGCCCGGCATCGAACAGCACGAAGAATTCGCCGGACGGGCGGGCGAACTCGAAGCCCGAGGTCTCGTCGGTGACACCACGCACGATGACCTGCTCGTCGTAGGCGATCACCTCCACCGGCACGCCCGGCGCCGGGGTGCCATCGGAAAAGCCGCCTTCGCACCGCACCGTGGAGGCATCCTTCATGGTGCAGGCGCAAACGGGATAGTGGGCCGCCGCCGTCACCGGCAGGCCCACCGCCACGGCAAGGATCAACGCCAGCCGCTTCATCGGACCTGCGCCGTCTGTGTCGGGGCGCGCAGGACGCCCAGGGCCTCGGCCAGCGGCCAAGCGGTCTGATGGACCTCGCCGGTCCAGGTCTCCACGGTCAGCCACAGTTCATCCTCCGGCCCGAAGGCGTCGGGGAAGGGAACATGGGCATGAAGGCGATAGGGGTTGCCGTGCAGGATGGCGCCGGCCGCCTTGGTGCTGCGCGGTTTTCCGACCCGCAGATAGGCGGCCTGCACGTCCCTGGCCCCTTCGGACGACAGGATGACGTTGTACGTCTTGATGAGCTTGCCGTAGGGATCACGCTCGGGCGCGACGACGGCCGCCTCGCTCAGGGTGGCCCTGTAGGGGCCGACGGCGACAGGCGACAGCACACGCTCGCCCATGTCGGCCCAGTGGGCACCGCTGATGTAGCCGGGGCCGTACCAGACCGACGCCACCAGCACCAGGGCGGACAGGTGGAACTTCCAACGGGTCCAGGTCTTGCGCATGGTGTTGCTCCTATTCCGCCGCCGCCGGGGCGGTCGCGTTGACGGGGCGCAGAATATCGACCGTCGCCTTGGCCGTGCGCTTGGTCCAGATGATGATGCCGCTGAGGATCACGCCGGACAGGGCCGTTCCGAACACGAACCAGATCAGCTTTGTGACCAGCCCGCCGAAGGCGCCGAAATGCAGCGCCGGCAACAGGCCCGACGTCACCTGCAACGCCGTCATGTCCCCCGGCACGACGGTTCCGCCGACCTCGTCGGTGTAAGGGTTGACGAACACCCGGTGGCCGGACTTGCCGAAGAAGGAGAAGCCGTTGTCTCCGTACAGCGTGGCATGGCTGTAGGCGCTGTCGGGCAGGGTGATGGTGGACGGGCGGAAACCGGGCACCGCCGCCTGCGCAGCCGCTACGGCGGCATCCAGGTCGGGCATCACACGGCGCGCAGCCGGGCCGGGTGCCGGGACGTGCTCGCGCGCCACCAGGGGCGGATCGGGGAAGATCTTGTAGCCGGAACTCCAGATCAGCAGGCTGATGAGGAACCACCCGCCGCTGATGGCGATAATCAGCGTGAACCACAGCCCCCACATGGCCGACAGGCGGTGGAAATCCCCCCAGAACGCCCGCCCGCCCTTGGTGACGCGCAGGCGCGGCTGGGTGAACGCCTTCCAGAACTTCTTGTAGACCACCAGCCCGGTAACGACCGACGCCAGCATGGGGAAACCCAGCGCCGTGACGATGTACCAACCGAGGTTGAAGTTGCCGGTCCACGGAAACAGCAGCCAGGAATGCAGGCCAAACAGGAACCCCGTGAACCCCGGCCCCTCGGTCAACCCCTGCACCGCGCCGGTGTAGGGGTTGACGTGGGCGCGGGCGAACGGCGCATCGGGCAGTGCCACGGTGACCTCGTAGGCCAGATAGGGTTCGGGTTGGCGAACGCGGGTGATGATGCCCTCGGGGTACGCCTGCGCCACCGACGCCACGATGTCGTTGAGCGGCAGGGGCTCCACGCCCTCGGGATTGGACGCCCGCACCGTCGGCGTGGCCAGCCACTCCAGTTCGTGGGCCACGGACAGCAGCGTGCCGGTAACACAGACCACGAACAGCAGCACCCAGATGGGCAGCGCCAGCCAGCCATGGACGACCAGCCACAAACGGCCCCTGCCCTTTTTCGCCCCTCCGGTCGAAATCTCCACCGCCATGGTGCTCTCCCTCCGCAGGCTCAGAACTTGTGGCTGACCGTCGCCATGAACGTCCGGCGGTTGCCGACAAAGCAGTCGCCGCGCGTCAGGCAGGTGGTGTAGTAGACCTCGTCGGTCAGGTTGGTGCCGTTGAGGGAGACCTCCCACGGGCCTTCGCCGTACCCCAGCTTGGCGTCGAACAGGGTGGTTCCGGGTGTCTTGATGGTGTCCGTGCCGTCCCAACTCGCGCCGACAAACCGCACGCCGCCACCGACCGAGAACCCGTCGATTCCGCCGAGGGTCACGTCATGCTGGGTCCACAGCGACGCCATGTGCTCGGGCACGCTGGCGATGCGCTTGCCCTGGTTGGCCACGGCGCCCTTGAGGACTTCGGTTTCGGTGAAGGAATAGGTGGCGATCACGTTCCAGTCGGGCGTGACCTCGACCAGACCTTCCAGTTCGACACCGCGCACCTGGGCCTCACCGGCCTGGATCTGGTTGCGCGGGTTGACCGGGTCGGGCATCTGGCGGTTCTTTTCGCGCAGATCATAGGCCGCCGCCGTGATGATGCTGTTGCTGCCCGGCGGCTGGTACTTCACCCCGACCTCGAACTGCTCGCCCTTCAGGGGATCATAGGTCTGGCCGAAGGCGTTCAGGCCGATGATCGGTTCAAAGGACTCGCCATAGCTGACGTAGGGCGAAATGCCGTTGTCGAACGAGTACATCAGGGCCAGGCGCTTGGTCCACGCGGTGTCCTTCTGGGTGTCCTGGCCTTCGGTGGCGTTTTCCGCCCTGTCATGGCGCAGGCCGAACACGGCGGTCCAGTTGTCGAAGGTGACCTGATCCTGGGCGTAGACGCCGACCTGCGTCACGATGTTCTTGGGGTCGCTGGAAAAGGCTGCCGCGCTCGGCGGCGTGAAGCCGCCATAGGACGGGTTGTACAGGTTCAGAATACCGGCCGCCCCAAAGGCCCACGTCCGGGTGGTGCGGGCATTCTGATAGTCCACGCCCCCCAGGAACACATGCGAAAGCAGGCCGGTCGTGAAGTTCGCCTGGGCGTGGGTGTCCACCGTCAGGTAGTTCAGTTCCGGATTGGCCACCCAGTAGACACGGTCGATGTCGCCGTTGGCCTGCATCACCGGCGGAAAGGCCGGATAGATGGTCTGGTAACTGACCTCGCTGTTGGAGTAGCGCATGTTCTGGCGCACCGTCCAGGTGTCGTTCACGTCATAGGACAGCAACGATGTAATGGATTTCTGATCGGTGTCGTAGGCGTCGAACCCCGGCTCGCTCATGAACACGTCGGTCGGGATCTTGGGCAGGCCGCCGGGCGCGGCGTACACCGTTCCGGCATGGGGCAGGAACTGCGTGGTCGACCCGGTGCGGTCGCGCTGCCACGTGGCGAGCAGGGTCCAATCCAGGCCCTCGGTCGGCCGGAAGGTCACCGACGGCATCAACAGCAGGCGATCATCCTCGACCTGGTTGACCTGGGTGTCACTGTCGCGCCCGACCGCCACCACGCGATAGAGCACGGACTTGTCCTCGGTCACCGGCCCGGTCAAATCGACACCGACCTGCTTGCGGTCGAAGCTGCCGTACTGCACCTGGACCTCGCGCCGGGTTTCATCCAGCGGGCGCTTGCTCTGTAGACTGACGATGCCGCCCACAGACCCCTGACCGTACAGCACCGACGATGGCCCCTTGACCACCTCAATGCGCTCCAACGCAAAGGGGTCGGGCCGGGCGTTCGAATAGAAACCGAACGTCTGGCGGGTGCCGTCCTGGTGGACGACCGGCGACACGCCACGCACCAGGGACCAGTCGCCACGGCTGTCCAGGCCGAAGGTTTCCGACCGGACGCCGGCGGTGTAGCGCAGGGCATCCTGAATGGTCTGGGCGCCCTGGTCCTGCATCTGCTGGGGCGTGATGACGGACACCGCCTGCGGCGTTTCGGCCAGGGGGGTGTCGGTCTTGGTCGCGGTGGCGCTGCGGCGGGCGACATAGCCCTCGACCGGGCTCCAGGCGGTGGGCTCACCCGCGGCGGCCTGCCCCTGGATGGTCACCGGATCAAGTTGCATCACCCCGGCCGCCGGCCGTTCGATCAGTACCGAGGTGGCGTCGGGCATCCGGTAGCTCAGGCCGGTGCCGGCCAACAGGCGGTTCAGCGCCTCCTCGGGCGGCATGGTGCCGTTGACGCTCTGGCCCTGCACCCCGGACAGGGCGGCCTGGTCGGCCGACATTTGATACCCCGACTGCCGCGCAAAGGCGGTCAACGCCGCCGACAACGGCTGTGCCGGAATGTTGAAGGCCACGGCCTGCCCGGCTTGAGCGATCTGCCCCCCCTGCGACGGGGTTGACCCGGCCGCCGAAGGACCGACCGCAATCATCAACGCCAAAGCGCTGGTGCCAAACGTCAACGCGATGCGCCGTGCAGAAACAGTCCTCGTCATCCTGGTCCCCTCATTCTCAGCAATGGCGAATGCATCGCATTCGCTGTTATGCCAAGAAGACGAAGCCGGCCCGGCGCTTTTTTCACGCCCCCATCATTTTTCTCACGGCATTTTTGTTCGGAAACGTCAGGAGGCCGTCAACACGATCAGGTACGGCGAGATTTCACGCAACGTCACGCCGTGCGAGGCGGCAATTGCGCGCAGTGCCCGCCGCGCATCCCGTAAATCATAAGCCCCAGTGACCCGCCGCCCCTTGAGCGCGTCGCCGCGCAGGACGATCATGCCCGCATGGTGGCGCCCCAGGGCCGCAACCACCTGATCGAGCGACGCATCCGCCACATAAAGCCAACCGTCCCGCCACGCCGCGACGTTTTCAGGCGCCACGGCCGTCACCGCGGCATGATCGGTCGCCACGTTGATCATCAGCCGTTGCCCAGGCCTCAGGTCCTGGTTGCGCCCCAGCGCCTGAACCGAAACCTGCCCTTCGGCCACCGCGACCGACACCACGTCGGCAGCCAGGGTCACGTCAAACGCCGTCCCCGTCACCGTGACATCGACTTCTCCGGCGCGCACCACAAAGGGCCGGCCGGGATTCGAAGCGACCTCGAAATAGGCCTGTCCCTGCAACAGCCGGACATGACGGCGCGCATCAGAAAAATCCACGGCCAACGCGCTGTCGGCCCCAAGGGTGATGGCGGACCCATCGGACAGGGCAAGGCTTTGCATCTCGCCAACCGCAGTCAGATGGTCAGCCGCCCAGCGCATCCCCAGCGCCGGCACCATGATGGCAAACAGGAACGATGCCGCCAGAGCCATCGCGGCAGCGGCAGCGGCCTTGCGCCCGACCTTATTGGGGCGACGACGGGGCGCCCTGCTGGCGGCCAACACCGGCAGGCTCCACGCCCGTTCGGCGAGGCGCGCGGCTTTGGCATGACTCGGGCCGGCCGCACGCCATGCCTCAAACGCAACGCGCAGAGCGGCATCATCGGGAGCCTCTTGCAGCCTCAGGTGCCAGTCTGCCGCTTCGACCAAAAGAGCATCGGGAATATCTTGCGCGGAGCGGGTCATAGGTGTTTCGGGTTCCAACGTCGCCTGTCGCGGGGCACCGTCAGCGTCCCCCTCCTACATCCCAGACGAACCAAAAGTCTGTTTTTCCCGCATATTTCAAATTTTTTCAGAGTCCCGTAAACACGCCATGATCGCGACACCTGCATCGCGCACCAGACGATGCGCCGTCGCCACGGACACACCAAGGGCATCCGCGATTTCCTGAAGTGTGCAGCACTCGATACGGTGCATTTCAAAGGCACGCCGCATCCGCTCGGGCATGTCCGCGAGGACACGTTCGACCTGCCGCAGGGCCTCCTGAGTGAGGACCTCATCCTCGGGCGACGCGGCAGCCACGCCGCTGGAATTCAGCACATGGCAGGCCTCATGCCGACGCTGGTCGGCACCCAGGCTGCGCAGCCAGTCGAGGGCGAGATTTCTCACGATGCGATAGAGATACCCCACCGGTTGCTCCACCCGGCGGTCTTCGGCTGCAAGCGCGAACCGGAAATACGCCTCCTGCACCACGTCTTCAGCGCGGGCGCGGCAACCGATGATTGGCGCGGCATAGTCCACCAGCGCTGCGCGATGTGCGACGTAGACATCCAATTTGGAAGGTTCGTCTGACACGGGGAAGCACCATCCGGAGCGAAGTAGAACTGCATCATAGACCGCTTGGATATCCCCTCTGCGCCGGAACCGCAACATGCAAATAGTTCTCACTACCAATAGCGCGGGCTCGCGCAGATCCGTGAAGCCCTCATTTCCAGAGCCGGGTCACGGCGTGCGGTCCAACCTGCGTCGGGTCGGAAAGAGGCTCAGGTTGAAGCGTCGCAACACCCAGCCCCACAGCCCATCGGGCATGCGGATCATGACGATCACGGCCACGGCGCCAAGCAGGATGAGGTACCAGGATCCGAAATCCGACAGCAGGCCCCGCAGCGCGAAGAACAGAATGGTCCCGAGGATCGGGCCTTCCAACGTCCCAATCCCGCCGATGACCACGATGAAGAACACGGTCGTCGTCCAGTCGAGCGAAAAGGCGGCACTGGGCGAGATGCGCAGCTTGCTGATGAAGATGATGGCGCCGATGGCGCCGCAGCCTGCGGCGGACGCGATATAGAGCATCCACTGCATCCGACGCACCCGGATGCCCAGGCTGCCGGAGGCCGCCTCGGAATCGCGCACCGCCTGTAGTGCCAGGCCATAGCGCGAGCGCAGGACGAAATACCCTGCGGCGATGGCGCCGACCCCCAGGATGACCGCCCCCCACAGCGTCAACGCGTCACGCCACCATACCGGAATGCCCTGCACCGCCGCCGTGATCGACGTCCCCGACCCGCCACCGACCACCGAGGCGTTGGCTGTCAGCAGGCGGAAGACCTCCGCCACCACCCAGGTGCCGACCGCGAAATAGGCCCCGCGCAGGCGGAAAAGCACCAGGGCTGAAGGAACCGCCACCAGGGCAGCGACGACGGCCGCGACGGGTACAACCAGAAAGATGTTGAGGCCCATCTGCACGCCGAACACCACCAGGCAGTAGCCGCCGATGCCCACAAAAGCCTGTTGGCCAATGGAGACCAAGCCTGCATAGCCAGCCAGCATGTTCCACATCTGGGCCAGCGCCAGGATGTAGAGAAACTCTGTGCTGGTGCGGATAAGCGACCGGTCGCCCCACCACGGCATCAGGCACAGGGCGATGGCCGTGACCAGCAAAAGGGTTTCGCCCACGCGACTGGTCCGGGTGGACAAGGTGACGGCGTATTTCGCAGGGGCTCGGGCAGGGGCTGGGGCAACGGTGACGGGAAGGGGCGGCGGGGTCTGGGATGTCATGGCGGCCTCGGCAAGGGATCAGCGGTCACGGGTGCGCGGGAACAGGCCGTTGGGGCGGACGACCAGCACGGCCAGAAAGGCAAGATGGCTGGAAAGCGTCCCCCACCCCGGATCGAGGCGAAAGCCGATGGCCTGCGAAACACCGAGGATGATCCCCCCGGCCAACGTGCCCCAGAGCGATCCCAGGCCGCCGATGATGACCGCTTCAAATGCGAACAGCAGTCGATTCGGCCCGCCCAGCGGATCGAAGCTGGTGCGGATCGCCGTATACACACCGGCCACAGCGACCACCGCCATGGCGAGGGCCATTGCCAGGGCGTAGACCTGCTTGGTGTCGATGCCCATCAGTTGGGCCGTCTCGCCGTCATCCGAGGTGGCCCGGAAAGCCCGCCCAAGCGTCGTCCGGGTGAACAGCAGTTGCAGCAGAACAATGACGGCGATGGCCGTGCCCATGATCATCAGGGGCAAGGCGCCGACGGTGATGTCGCCTCCAAGCGAGACCGAGGCCGTCTCCAGGGCGCCGGCCTGGAGACCCCGGCTGTCGGCGGAGAAGATCTCCAGCATCAGGTTCTGTAGAATGATGGACAACCCAAAGGTCACCAGCAGCGGCGACAGGATGCCCCGCCCCACGGTGTGGGTCAGAAGTCCGCGCTGCAAAACATAGCCACCCGCCGCCATCACCAGGATGACAACGGCGGCGGCCGCCAGGACCGGCAGGTGCAGCGTTTCGACGGCGACGAGTGCCACATAGGCCGCAAGCACAATCAGGTCGCCATGGGCGATGTTGACCAGCCGCATGACGCCGAAGGCCAGCGACAGTCCGGTGGCGAACAAGGTGTAAAGGCCGCCGAGCAGCACGCCCTGGAGCAGGGTATTCAGCCAGTCGGTCATATCAGACTCCGAAATATGCGCCGGAAATCGTCGCCATGGACACCTCGCCGGGACGGCCACCCAGGGAGACCCGCCCCTCCTGGAAGCAGTAGAAGCGGTCGGCCACCCGCAAGGCCTGGGCGATATCCTGTTCGACGACGACAACTGACGTGCCCTCGCCGATGATGCTGTCGATGGAACGGTAGATGTCCTTGACCACGCGCGGCGCGAGACCGAGGGAGATTTCGTCACAGAGCAGGAGGTCAGGGTTGGCCATGAGCGCCCGGCCGATGGCGACCATCTGCTGCTGTCCGCCGGACAACTTGGTGGCCGCGTGGCTGCGGCGAATGTAGAGGTCCGGGAACATGTCGTAGACACGCTTCAGCGTCCATGGACCGGACCGGCCACCATAGCCGCCGAGGCCTATGTTTTCCTCGACCGACAGGCTGGGAAAAAGGCGCCGGCCCTCGGGCACCAGGGCGATCCCGGCGCGCGCGATCTGGTTGGCGGGCAGCCCGGCGATGGGCCGGCCGTTCAGGTGGATGCTGTCGGCCGGCGGCGCCAACAGGCCACAGATGGAGCGCAGAAAGGTCGATTTGCCGGCTCCGTTGGAGCCAATGATGGCGACGGTCTCGCCGGCGGCGATCTCCATGTCGATACCGAACAGGGCCTGCGAGTCGCCGTAGAAAGCGGTCAGGCCACGGACGCTAAGCAGGCTCATTGATGTCGATCCCCATGTAGACTTCACGCACCTCGGGGCTCGCCATCACCTCCCTCGGATCGCCCTGGCGCAAGAGCTTGCCGAAGTTGACGACAATCAGCCGGTCAACGACCGCCAGCAGCGCGTGGACGATATGCTCGATCCAGATCAGCGACACGCCGTCGGCGCGGATGGTGTTGACCAGCGCGACCAGTTCGTGAACCTCTTGTTCGGTCAGGCCGCCAGCGATCTCGTCGAGCAGCAGCAGGCGCGGGCGGGTGGCCAGTGCGCGGGCCAGCTCCAGGCGCTTGCGATCGAGCAGTGTCAGGCTTCCGGCGACACGGTTGGCCTTGTCCATCAGGCCGCAGCGCTCCAGGACGTCGATGGCAACCCCGGTGGCCTCGCGCTCCGGGATGTCATTGCCGAAGGCGGCGCCGACCAGAATGTTCTCGAACACCGTCATTCCGGTGAAGGGGTGCGGTATCTGGTAGGTCCGCCCAATGCCGGTCACGCAGCGCGCCGCTGGTGGTTGGCGGTCGATCACTTGGCCAGCGAAGGATATGCGGCCGCTGTTGGGCCGCACGTCGCCGGTAATCAGGTTGAACAGGGTGGTCTTGCCGGCCCCGTTGGGGCCGATGACGCCAAGCGCTTCGCCCTCGGCCACCTGAAAGGTCATGTCCTGCGTGACATGCAGGCTGCCATAGAACTTATGCACGTTGGAGACGTCGAGAAGCGTCGTCATAGCGATGTCCTGAACAGAACGCTGCCGGTGAAGCGGCCGAGCCGTGCGGGACAGGGGCAGGATGGGAATGCCCCGCCGGGAGGGCCTGTCGGCCGCACGGTCTCGAGTGCCGGAGGCGTCAGCCCTTGGCGCCGATGGGCACCAGCGTGCTCTGCACCGGGATGTTCGACGCCAGGGCATTATCGACGATGCGCAGTTCCAGGCTCTTGCCTTCCCGCTGCCACTGGCCGGTCACCAGGGGAGTCTTGGAGACATTGGGCACGGGGCCGGTCTGGAAATTGACCGGGCCGACAATCGACGCGTAGTTGGTTGTCTTGATGGCCTCGCGCAGGGCATCCGGGTTGCCGGGGCCTTCCGACCGCTTCAGCGCATCCAGCGCCACTTCAAACAGGGAGTGCTTGAAGGCCAGCGGCATGGCCCACCGCCGGCCGGTGGCTGCGGTGTAAGCAGCGGCCAGTTCGGCTGAACTCTGCCCGGTCATGCCCGAGGAGAAGGGATGAACCGGCGACCACCAGACCTCCACGGACAGCCCTTCGGCACGGTCGCCGATGGCCTCAATGGCGGCCGGGAATTCGCTGGCCTTGGCCACCGTCACGATTTTCGGCTTTAATCCCTGCTGCCCGGCCTGGCTCCAGAAATTGGCGAAGTCGGGTGGCGGCACCACGCCGGTGACGATTTCCACGTCCTTGGCCTTGAAGTCGATGAGGAAGGACGTGAAGTCGTCAGCCGGGCTCTGAAAGCGGCCCAAATCGACCAAGCCATAGCCCTTTTCCGCCAGCACCGCCGGGAAGCCGCGCTTGGGATCGCCCCAGGCGTTGCCATCGGAATCGTTGGGCCACAGGGCGCCCACCGTCTTGTTGGTCTCGATCTGCGACCACAGGCTGGTAAAGCTGCCGATGATGTCCTCAAGACCCCAGAAGAAGTGGTAGGTCCACTCGAAGCCCACCTTCGGGTCGCCGCCTCGGCCGAAGAAATGCGGCTGCCAGGGCGTGTCGTTCGTGATGCAGGGAACCCCGTTGATTTCGCACTGGTCGGCCACCGGGTTGGTGGTGGAGGGCGTGCTGGCAGCAACGATCAGGTCGACCTCGTCGTCCAGGATCAACTCGGAAGCAGCCTCGGCGGCACGGTTCGAGTTGGACTGCGAGTCCTTGTAAATAATCTCGACAGCAACCCGGCGGCCGCCCACCTGGACCCCTCCGGCGGTCGCCTTCCGCACCTGCGCCATGGTGAAATCATCGGATTCAGCGAAGACGGCGAGCGGACCGGTGCGGGGGCTGACGAAACCGATCTTGAAAGTCTGTGCGGCGCGCACGAAGGGGGCCGGAAAGGCGGAGGCGGCCCCGGCGACGGCAAGGCCGGCACCAGCCTTGAAAAGGGTGCGACGGCTCAGTCCGGAGCGAGCTGGCCGAGCAATTGGCTTATCGTTGATCGTCATGGCGTTTCCTCGGTCTGCCAGGAGGGTGGCCCTTGGCGGGCTCTTCCACTAATGATCCTAACGGTACCATCAAAAACGTGATGTTCAATAAAAAACGATATTTTGTAAAAATTCAGAATTTCGCTGCTATGCACGCAAACGTACACCCCCGGCGCACCTCTGGGCGCCGGGGCAGAATTGACGAGATAGGCGATAGAGGCGGTGGCTTCAGGCTTGGGAAACGTTAAATCCATGAGCGACGGCGGTGGCCGTGGATCGGATGTGCTCTTCGATTAGACGCAAGGCTTCGGCTTCCTCGCGGTTGACCGCAGCGTCCTTTAAGGCCAGGTGTTCGGCGTGGACGTCGCGCGGCCAAGCGGCCGGGCGGTCCTGGTGCGGAGTGCGCAGTTCCAATGCCCGGCGGCGGTATCGCTCGTGCTGCTGGTAGAGCGTCTCTTGCAGGACGCGCAGCCGGGGCGAGTTGCAGGCCGCCATAAGTGCCTTGTGGAACGCGGCATTGCGGCGCTCCCACTCGGCAATTGCCTCTGAGAAACCGTTATCGGCGCCGTCCTTTAAAGCCTTTTCCGCCCGAGATAAGGCGTGGAAGGCTGCAACGACACCCGACTCCCAGCTTAGGTCGCCGCACCGGATAGCATCCGACATGGCTTCCTTCTCAATAATCACCCGCAAACGCGTGATGTCTTCCAGGTCTTCCAACGACATGGGCGCTACTCGGAAGCCGCGCTGCCCCTCCATCGTAACCAGCCCTTCCGCCAGCAGACGCGACAGGGCTTCGCGCATGGTACTGGCTGCGACCTGGTGCTCACCGCGCAGATGTTCGACCCGCAACCGTTCTTCGGGGGCGTAGCGGCCGGCGATGATGTCCTGCCTGAGAAGCTCGTAGACATGGCCGATCAAGGTCGGGGCGCCGTGAGACGCAGTGGCGGGAGAGCGGCTCAATCGGTCTGTCTGGTTGCGCATGTCACGAGTCTGTCTGGGGGGGGGCCGCGGCGGCATCATGAGTGATCGGGCGGGTGGGGATTATCACCACAAAGCCGCGCTGCCCGCAAGGCTGACTCCGGTAAAGCCCGCGCGAAGGCCGCAAAACAACAGCTTTTATTAAATATCGTTTTTCATATTGAATCTCCTAGTGCCGTATGATTGCCTGGGCGGGTGCTGAAAGCGGTTACACCGTTCTAGAGGGTGATCCATCGGGAGGAGTCTCAATGAACGCCGACAGGTTCGCAAACGCTGGCGAGGAAGGGCCGGTCACCGTCAGTCTGGCGCGGCGGGTCCGTCCGGGGCGCGAGGCCGACTACGAGGCCTGGATCTCGGGCGTCATCGCCGAAGCGGACGCATTTCCCGGCCACCAGGGCGCCAGCGTCCTGCGGCCCCGCAGGCCCGGCGGCGAATACGTCATCATCTACCGCTTCACGACTTACGCCCATTGCCGAGCCTGGGAAGAGTCCGCCGAGCGCGCCCGCTGGCTGGAGCGCCTGGGCGACATGGTTGAAGGCGAGCCGCAGGTCAAGCGGGTGACAGGTCTGGAAACCTGGTTCGATCTGCCGGACGTGCCCGCCACGGTCAAGCCCTCGCCGCACAAGATGGCATTGGTTCTGATCGTCGTCGTCTTCGTCCTGGTCTGGGCGCTCAACCTGCTGCTCGGCCCGTTCATCGCCAGTTGGCCGCTGCCTTTGCGCGTCCTCGCCATCGCCATCATCCAGGTCCTTCTGATGACCTATGTGGTCATGCCGAAGGTTACCAAGATGCTGCGCGGCTGGCTGTTCAAGGAAAGTCGCTGATCCCCATGCCAGCAGAACGCAGCTTGCCACCGCCAACCGACAGCAGCCCTCCCCGTGACGGCGCATCCCGCTTCTATTTCGTGAGGCGGTCCGTGTTGACGCGCAAGGTGGCAATCAGCCCCTCTGGGGACCAGTCGAAGTCAATGGACCCGCCGAGGGTGCGCGATACGCTTTGAACGATCATCTTGCTGCCGAAACCGGCATGTTCCGTGGGGGGCGCGACAGTCGGGCCGCCCCGTTCCATCCAGACGATAGCCATTTCATGGTCATCGACGGGGCCGCATGACACGTCGATCGTGCCATTTTCGGTTGAAAGCGCACCGTATTTCAGGGAGTTGGTGGCCAATTCATGAACGACCAGGGCCAGCGTCGTGGTAGCGGCCTCTCCGATGCCCATCTTCGGCACCGAAACACGGATACGTTCGCTGAAGTCTGCCATGTTCTCGTAAGGCGCCAGCAGGACGGTGAGAATATCGCCAAGAAGCACCGCCGTAATCGTCTGGCCGGGAACGGGACGGACAAGAGCATGGGCGCGCCCCAGGGCGCTCAAGCGGTTGGTAATGTCGCGGACCAGATCTTCCGCCGTCGCGGCCGAGCGCGATGTGATTAGGGTAAGGCTGGAGGCCACCTGCAACAGATTCCTGACCCTGTGACTCATCTCGCCCGAAAGCAGTTCGCTGGCTTCCTCAGCCTGCTTGCGCTGGGTCACATCAAGGAAAATCCCAAAGACGCTCCGCTCATGCATGCCCACATCGCTGCCTTGCCCCCGCGCGGAAATCCACCGGACTTCGTTGCCCACCACGACACGGAAATCCGTCTCGTAGGGCCCCAGAACGGCGCGGGTCGCCGCGAAGGCCGCTCTCACCCGGTCAATATCCTCAGGATGGATCCGTGCGGACAGATCCTCGAAGGTGACATCTTCACCTTCCAACACCCCCCATAGACGGTGGGCGCATTCGTCCATGACGATTTCGTCGGTATCGACGTTCCATGACCATAAGGCGACCCCAGAAGCGTCTATGGCGGCCCGCAGATGCCTCATATCCCACACTGGCGAACTCGCCTTTTTAGACGCCATTCCGTTGCTCCCTTACATACGACACCTCAAATGGGCATGGCTGCGCCCCAGGAGAAGAGGATGGGCAACGAAATGCGAAAAAGAGGCGGCCCTGGACGAGCGACGACGTGCCAGGCGACCTGACACGTCGCCCTGAGATCAGTAGCGCTTGTAGGGAAGGAACTTGCCGGACATGGTGATCTTGACGCGGTCGCCCTTGGGGTCTGGCTGGCGGTCCATTTCCATTTCGAAGTCGATGGCGGACATGATGCCGTCGCCGAAGTCTTCCTGGATCAGTTCCTTCCAGGTCGTCCCGTAGACGGCAATCAGTTCGTAAAACCGATAGATCAGCGGGTCGGTCGGCACGGCGGTCGGCAAGGACCCGCGATAGGGCACCTCGGCCAGAACCAGGGCCGCGTCCTTGGGCAGGCCAAGAACCTCGGCCGCTTTGGCAGCTTCCTCAGCGGTCAGGCTCATCTGGCCGAGCAGCGCCGCAGTAATGTAGATCGGCGAGGTTTCGCTGCTGATCCGGGCGCAGATGTCCTTCCACGACAGGCCGCTCTGGCGCTTGGCGGCACGGACCATTTCCGTGACGGTGTCGCGGGTCAGTGTGATCGGGGCGGTGGCGTTCATCGGGTCATCCTTTCGCGGAAGAGGTTGGCGCCCCAATCGGCGCCTTGGTGGCGGCGGCGGGGGTAACTGGGCGCGGGAACCCCTGGGTGGGGAACTGCACGACCTGGGGTGTGGCGTCATCGCCGTCGGGGTTGGCCGTGCCCGCCAGTTCCTTGGACCGCGTGGCCAGGAACTCCACCAAGTGGTTGCGGATGGCGTAGTAGTTGGGGTCGTGAATGATGGAGGTGCGCTGACGCGGCCGGGGGATGTCGATGCTGACCGCCTCGGCGACGCGGGCTTCCGGCCCGTTGGTCATCAACAGGATGCGGTCGGCCAGCAGGATGGCTTCGTCAACGTCGTGGGTAATCATGAACACGGTCTGATTGGTGCCGCTCCAGACACGCAGGAGTTCTTCCTGGATGACGCCACGGGTCAGGGCGTCGAGCGCCCCGAACGGCTCGTCGAGCAGCAACAACTTGGGCTGGATGGCAAAGGCGCGGGCGATGCTGACGCGCTGGCGCATACCGCCTGACAACTGGTGCGGCTTGCGGTGTTCGGCGCCGCCGGTCAGGCCGACCATTTCCAGGTATTTGTAGCTGTGTTCGGCCACCTTGTCGCGGGACCACCGGGGCCACCGGGCCTTGACCGCGAAGGTGACGTTCTTCAACGCCGACAGCCACGGCAGCAGGCTGTAGTTCTGGAACACCACGCCCCGGTCCAGGCTGGGGCCGGCGACCTCCTGGCCGTCCATGATGACGGCGCCGGTGGTGGCGGTGTCCAGTCCCGCCAGAACGTTGAGGATGGTTGATTTGCCGCAGCCGGAATGGCCGATGATGCAGACGAACTCGCCCTTCTGGATGTGCAGGTTGACGTCGCGGAACACCGTCAGGGGTGGACCCTGGGGTGACGGATAGGTCTTGCCGAGGCCCTGGACCTCTAGGAATGGCCGGGTCATGGGATGTCCTCCTCAGTCCGCGTAGCTGACCAGGCGCTGCACGCGCGCCAGGGCCATGTCGAGCAACATTCCGACCACGCCGATCAGGAGAATGGAGAAGATCACGCTGGTCAGATCCAGGTTGTTCCACTCGTTCCAGACGTAGTAGCCGATGCCGGTGCCACCCACGAGCATCTCGGCGGCGACGATGACCAGCCAGGCGATGCCGATGGAAATGCGCATGCCGGTCAGGATGGTCGGCGCGGCGGCCGGCAGAATGACAATCACGGCGGTGCGCAGGTGGCCGAGTTCATGGGTGCGGGCCACGTTGATCCAATCCTTGCGCACCCCGGCGACGCCGAACGCGGTGTTGATGAGCATCGGCCAGATGGAGCAGATGAAGATCACGAAGATGGCCGAGGCCTCGCTGTCCTGGATGACGAACAGGGCGAGCGGCATCCACGCCAGCGGAGAAATCGGCTTGAGAACCTGAATGAACGGATCGAGCGCCCGATACATCAGCGGCGACATGCCGATCAGGAAGCCGACCGGAATGGCCACGGCGGCGGCGGCCAGATAGCCGATCAGGACGCGCTGGAGGGAATAGCCGATCTGGATGCCGATGCCCTTGTCGTTGGGTCCGGCGTCATAGAACGGATTGCTCAGTTCCGCCCAAGCGTGCGCGATGATCTTGGAGGGCGGCGGGACGGCGGCCTCTTCCGAGGCCGCCCCCATGAGCATTTCGTACTCGGTCATTTCCCCGGCGGCGGCTGGCGCCTTGTGGGACAACTCCCACAGGCCGAGGGTCAGCGCCAGGAAGATCCCCGACAGGATCAAGGCGCGGACGCGGAGGGGGAGCGTCATGGCGTCAGACTCCTCGGCGAATGGCGAAGCTGTCGACGTAGGCCTCGGGCTGGTGGGGATCGAAGGTCTTGCCCATGATGGTGTAGCTTTTGTAGGTCTCGGTCGGCGCCTCGTATCCCAGGTCCTTCATGACCTTGCGGGCGTCGGAGGCGAGGTAGACCTGTTCGGCCACCGTCTTGTAATCGACGTCGCCCTCGATATAGCCCCAGCGCTTCATCTGGGTGAGGATCCACACGCCCATGGAATGCCAGGGGAACGGGTCGAAGTCGATGCGGTCGGGAACATCCTGGATATTGCCGAGCCCATCGGCGAAGCGGCCGGTCAGGACCTGTTCAATCACCGGAACCGGCTGGTTGAGGTAGTTGGCCGGCGCGATGGCGCTGGAGATCTCCTTGCGGTTGGCCGGGTCGGCGGCGTAGTGCGTGGCGTCGATGATGGACTTGAGCAGGGCGCCATAGGTGTTGGGCATCTCGTTGGCGAACTTGGCCGAACAGGCGAAGGCGCAGCATGGATGGCCTTCCCAGATGTCCTTGGTCAACGTGTGGATGAAGCCGACCTTTTCCCATACGGCGCGCTGGTTGAACGGGTCGGGCGACAGGTATCCGTCGAGGTTGCCGGCCTTGAGGTTGGCGACCATCTCCGGCGGCGGAACGACGCGGATCTGAATGTCCTTGTCGGGGTCCAGGCCGTGTTCGGCGACGTAGTAGCGCAGCAGGAAATTGTGCATCGAGAAATCGAACGGCACGCCGAACTTGAAGCCCTTCCACTGCTTGGGGTCGCGCTTGTCCATGTGATCGACGTGCAGGACGATGGCCTGGCCATTGATGTTTTCCACCGCCGGCATCACGAAGGGTTGCGCGGTTGACCCGGTGCCCAGGGTGATGGCCAGCGGCATGGGGGTCAGCATGTGGGCGGCGTCATACTCGTTGTTCAGGGACTTGTCGCGGGCCACCGCCCAACCCGCCGTCTTGATCAGGCTGACGTCCAGGCCGTAGCGCTCATAAAAGCCCATCGGGTGGGCCATGATGATCGGGGTCGCACAGGTGATCGGCACGAAGCCCACATTGAGCTTGCTCTTTTCCGGGGCACCGAGGGTGTCCTTGATGGCGGCCTTGGCGGCGTCCAGCGGGAACACCGAGGCCACTGCGGCAGCCAGTCCGCCGGCCCCGGCCAGCTTGGCGAACCCGCGCCGCGAAAACTCGTCCTGCCCGAAAATGGAGCGCACGACGGCGCTTTCGATGGCCCGATCCATCACGTCTTCGCTGGAGGCCAGGGCCGGCGCCGCATCGGCATGGCCGTGGTGATGGCCGGTGGCGCAGGAGGGACACCCGCAGCCCTTGGAGTGTCGCAGGTCGGTGTCGGAGGCGAACGGGTCGCCCAAGCTCTTGAAGGTCATGCCGCACCTCTTTCGCTGTTCCGTATGCCCCCGTCACGGGGTCGCAGTGAAGATATTAGCAAGCGCCATGCCAAGCGGTGGGATGCCGCAAAGGGGCGGCCTCTCTGGCCTGTGCGGGAGTGGAGTTTAACGATATTTCGTAATTGACGATATTTCGTTTGTTCAGTTACGATTTCTCGTGAAAAAGAGAGGGGACGGGGAATGAACCACTCCCAGGCCGACCTGCCCTTGATGGCTGCGGCGTTTCTGTCGGCCCCGGATGCCGCCCTGATCGTCGCCCCGCACGACGACAGGATTCTGGCCGCCAACGGCGCGGCCTCGGCCCTTCTGGGGTATCGGCCGGAGGTGTTGCAAGGCCACGCCATGACGCGCCTGCACCCCGACCAGATGGCCGCCCTGATCGTGTTCACCGATGCCGCCCTGACCACAGGGCAGGCCAGCACGCGCGCCCTGAGCCCGCTTCACGGCGAGGGGCGTGATCTGCACCTGGAATACGTTGGAAGCCGCATCGTCCGCGCCGACGCCCCGCCCCTGCTGCTGGTCACCATCACGGATCTGGAGGCCCGCGAACGCCGCGACGTGGATGCCGAGGCCGACAGCTATGTGCGCGGCGGCATGGCCGAGTGGCGCCGCGTCCAGCGGTTCTTCCGCGAGATGGAGCAGGAAAACCAGCTTATCCTTCATGCCGCTGGCGAAGGCATCTATGGCGTCGATGCCGAAGGCCGCACGACCTTTGCGAACCCGGCGGCCGAACGCCTGCTCGGGTGGTCGGCCGGGGAACTGGTCGGCCGCGATGCTCATGAGTTGTTCCACCATCACCACCTTGATGGCTCGCAATACCGGCCCGAGGACTGCCCGATCTATGCCGCCTTCCATGACGGGGAGGTCCATCAGGTCGAGGACGAGGTGTTCTGGCGGCGGGACGAGCGACCGATCCGCGTCGAATACACCAGCACGCCCATTCGGGATCACGGCACGCTGATCGGTGCCGTGGTGGTGTTCCGCGATGTCACCCACCGGCGGGAGGCCGAAGAGAAGCTGCGGGCCGCCCTGGCCGAAGTCGGCCGCCTGCGCGAACGCCTGGAACTGGAAAACGCCTACCTTCAGGAGGAAATCCGCAGCGAAAACAATCACCACGAAATCATCGGCCGCAGTCCCGCCATCCTGTCGCTGCTCGATCAGATCGCCGTGGTCGCGCCGACCGATGCAAGCGTCCTGATTACCGGGGAGTCCGGCACCGGCAAGGAACTGATCGCCCGCGCCATCCACGACGCCAGCCCACGCCGCAGCCGACCGCTCATCCGGGTCAACTGCGCGGCCATTCCCCGCGAACTGTTTGAAAGCGAATTCTTTGGCCATGTGCGCGGCGCCTTCACGGGCGCGGTGCGCGATCGCGTCGGGCGGTTCGAACTGGCCAACGGCGGCACCCTGTTCCTCGACGAGGTCGGGGAGATCCCGCTCGAACTTCAAGGCAAGCTGCTGCGGGTCATACAGGAGCGGATGTTCGAGCGCGTGGGGCAGGAAACGACGCGGCAGGTTGATGTCCGCATCATCGCCGCCACCAACCGTCGCCTGCGCGAAGAGGCCGAGGCCGGACGCTTCCGCGAAGACCTCTACTTCCGCCTCAACGTGTTTCCCATTGAATCAGTCCCCCTGCGGCAGCGGCGCGAGGACATTCCCCTTCTTGCCACGCGCTTCGTCACGCGGGCCTGCCGCAACCTGAACATTCCCGAACCGACCCTGACCCAGGCCCATGCGCGGCAACTGACCGGCTATGACTGGCCGGGCAACGTGCGGGAACTGGAAAACGTCATCGAGCGCGCCGTCATCCTGGCCCGCCAAGGCAAGCTGCACATCGAACTGCCCGACCGTGACGGCGGCGGGGGCCATGATGGTGGGGGGAACCAATGGGACGCCGTTGACATCCAAAGCCAGCCCGCCGGATCGGCTCTGCCAGCGCCCAAGCTGCTGACGGTTGATGACATGCGCCGCCTGGAGCGCAACAACATCATCGCGGCCCTGGAAATGGCCGGGGGCAAGGTGTCCGGCCCCAAGGGCGCCGCCGCCCTGCTGCATATGAAACCGACCACCCTCGCCTCCCGACTCAAGGCGCTGGGGGTGCGGTAGGGGCGGTATTTCAAACGACCGCCCATCCCATAAGACTCAACCGTCGCCTCCTGGCACGGTGCCAAGGCGATGCAGATACACTGGTTCTTCGTAATCCCCCATCTCAGGATCGGCGGACTGGCGGACCACGTCGATGCCGGCCACGCTTCCGCCGTCCATCATGCGCTGGGCACGCTGGAGGGCCTGCTGCTCGGTCTTGCAGGAGATTGGCGGCTGGGGCTTCAACCCGCCCTTCTTGCCGTTCGCATAGGGCTGGCAGATATAGAGCGTTTCGATAGCCATGATGCACTCCGGGCCGGACAGCGAGCGGGTATAATTGTTCCCATTTTGTTCGGCTGTCAACGTCCGCCAATAACCCCCCCTCGGCCCGCCGCAGACCCGGCGTCTTCAGGCCGCGTACACGTTGACATATTTGAGGCAGATCACCCGCAGACAGGACGACAAGTTCTTGTCGTTCGCAACCAGGCACTGATCGTGGATACGCTCGATCAGGGCGGGCACGGTCAGTCCCATGTCGCGGGCCATGCCTTCCAGCGTTGACCAGAAGGCGCGCTCCAGGCGGATGGTGGTGCTGTGGCCGTGGATTCGCAGGGCCCGTTTTTCGGGGATGAACTCGGAAATCTGGCTGGTTGTGCACGCATTGAACATGTGGCCGAGGAAGTCCTCGGCCTGCAGGAAGATGCTCATGCGACGTCCTCCGATGGGCGCCTTTTGGCGGCGCCGGCTTATTTTTTCCGCAAGTTTCTGACCTGTCGGCAATAGATACTACCACTGCCTGAACAGCGCTCGGTAACGTTTTCCCAAGGCCCGACAACGGGCCGCGCAATGGGGAAAAACGTCTGGAAGGTGCGGAGACATGGATTTATTCCGCAAGACCCTTGATCCGGTGATCGCGCTGTCGGCGATCGCGGTACTTAACATCTTCATGTTCCTGCTGATCGGGTCGTGGACCGTCGGCGGGGGTGAAACCATGATGACCGGCCTGGCTGCCCAGGCTGTTCTGGGCGAGGAGACTTTGGCCCGCATCCCGTTCTGGTCGTTGGTCTTCGAACCCGACTGGGCCTACTGGAAAATGTACATCAGCTTCGGGATGCTATTCGGCGCCTTTGTCGGCGCCGTCCTCAGCAAGGAGTTCTACCTGCGCTTCCCGCGCCGCCTCAACGAATGGGTGCTCATCACCATCGGCGGACTGCTCATGGGTGTGGGCATCCGTCTGGCCTTCGTGTGCAACGTGTCGACCTTCTTCGGCATGACCCCGGAAATGAACCTGGGGGGCTATCTGTCGATCAGCGGCATCCTGGCCGGTGCCTGGGTCGGATCGCTCATCTACAAGCGCATTCTTGAAGGCTGAGGAGAAACGCCATGCTGTTGTCTCCCGTCGCGGAATGCGTGCTCGCATTCCTGTTCGGCTCCGTGGTCGGTCTGCTGGTGCAGCGATCCCGCTTCTGCAACACCGCCGCCCTGCGGGACGCCATCCTGTTCAAAAGCTACCGCAACACCAAGGCCCTGCTGGTCGCCATGATCATCCTGACCCTGGGCTTCACCCTGTTCATCAGCGTCGGGGCGGGCAACACGCTGCACTTTGACGTCGGCCTGAACACCTTTGCCGGGCTGTTCCTGTTCGGCATCGGCATGGTGCTGGCCGGAGCCTGCACCGTGTCCACCTGGGTCAAGTGCGGCGAAGGCAACTTCGGCGCCCTGTGGGCCTTGCTGTTCACGTTCATCGGCATGTTCCTGTTCTCACTGGTGTGGTCACACACCTACTGGCCGCCGGCGCCCGCCAGCATGACCGGCGAACCCAACCTCGCGGCGCTGCAACTGGGCTTTGCCAACGCCGAGACTTTGCAGGCCAAGCTGGGCATTCCGGCCATTTTCTTCGGCATCATCCAGGCTGCCGTGCTGTTTGCGCTCTATCGCGCAATCCTGCGCAAGGAGGCGCGCGGCAAAGCCATGCACGAAAAAATCGCCCGCGAGCACAGCACGGCCCGCCCGGTTCTGGTGAGTAGCGCCGGGGCTGGCGGCACGGTGCCCCAGGGCGTCCCGGCCACCCCCGCCGACTGACTCCGTCGTTCCCGGCTGACAAGAAGGAAAAACATCATGTTCGGTTTCAAGAAGCGCGACACCGTGGCCCAGGAAGCCGCCGCCCGTCAGGTCACCCTTGGCGACGGCCAGACCTATACCGTGGTGCGGCAGATCGACTGCCTCGGCGACAGTTGCCCGCGCCCGCAGCTCATGACCAAGAAGACCATCTCGCAGGTCGCCCCCGGCGACGTCATCGAGGTGATGGTCGATAATCCGTCGTCCATGGAGGCCCTGCCCCCCATGTGCGACGAGATTGGCGCCACCCACCTGGAGACGCTCAAGGCCGAGCGCTGCTGGCAGGTCTACATCCGCAAGGACTGACGCAAGCAAAGGGAGGGCGCCATGAGCGCACGCCTGCAAATGGCCCTGTTCAGCGGTGCCATCGGTTTGGCCAGTCTGGCCGGTCTTGCCTATATTGCCATCGCGCCACCGCCCGAGTTGCGCCTGACGGCGGACGGGCAGCCGCATTTCTCGCCGCTGGTCATGCATCCGGAAACCGGCGAGGGCATCCGCCTGGACGTCCTCATCCGCCACTACAAGGGAGGCTGAGGCATGGACATCGACCTCCAGACCATGGCCCAGGGCATCGCCTTCGTCGTCGCCCTGTACGCCCTGTGGCTCGCGCTGCTGCGCGACAGCGTCTGACCGGGAGAGTTCGTCATGGATATCGACAAGCCCAGCCTGGTGTTCTGCATCCTCGCGCTGGTCGTGACCCTGGGCGGGGCGGGACTGGTCCTGCCGGCCGCCATGCTGCCAGAGGCCGAGGCCCGCACCTACAGCCAGCCCACCCCCGCCGAGGAGTTAGGAGAGGTTGACGTCGGCGACGGGTTCGGCGTGATGGCGGTCAGCGAACTGGCCTACTACTACGCCGCCAATCCGCCCGCTCCGGTGGGTGGCGGTGCGCCCGACGCGCCGGTTCAGCGCCGCTTCGGGGGCTGTTGACCATGCGCGCGGGCGCCGTCGCGCTGGTCGC
>LAEA01000191.1 GCA_000961745.1 Rhodospirillaceae bacterium BRH_c57
CGCGCCGCCTCGGCCGCGTCACCGGCTGCCCTGCTGGGGTTCCAGGCCATTCCGCCCGGCGCCGCCGATACCGTCACCGTGCCCAAGGGCTACAGCGTGCGCACCCTGCTGCCGTGGGGCACGCCGATCACCGCCGAGGCCCCGGACTTCGCGCCTGTCAACAGCGGCGCCGACCAGGCCGGGCAGATGGGCAGCCACCACGATGGCATGACTTTCTTCCCCATCGACGGCAGTTCGACCGATGGCCTGTTGGTCCTGAACCATGAATATGTCGAGCCGCGCTTCATGCACGCCTCGGCCGCCGGGCAGGCCCTTGATTCCGGGGGTTACGTCACCCGCGACGGCAAGCGCGCCGCCGACGAGGTGTTGCGCGAAATCAATGCCCACGGCGTAACCGTGGTGCGCATCCGCCAGCAGGCCGACGGCGGGTGGCAGGCCATGCGCGGCGACCGCCTGAACCGCCGTGTCACCGGTGCCACGGTGGCCGAAATCGGCGGCCCGGTGCGCGGCAACCGGCTGGTTGCCACCCGCTTCAGCCCGGCCGGCGAGCGCACCCGTGGCACCCTCAACAACTGCGCCCATGGCGTCACGCCGTGGAACACCTACCTGACCTGCGAGGAAAACTGGGCCGGGTACTTCACCAACAGCGACCAGTCCGACCAGAAGCCCAACCTGCCGCGCGAGCACGCCCGCTATGGCGTCAAAACCGGCACCTCGCGCTTTGGCTGGGAACTGGCCGACAACGGCGACGAGGCGTTCGCCCGCTTCGACGCCTCGACCACGGGCGCCAGCGCCGCCGATGACTTCCGCAACGAGCCCAACACCTTTGGCTGGGTGGTCGAGATCGACCCGTTCGATGCGTCCAGCACCCCCGTCAAGCGCACCGCCTTGGGCCGTTTCGCCCACGAAGGCGTGGTGTTCCAGCCCGCCGTCGAGGGCCAGCCGATTGTCTGTTATTCCGGCGACGATGCGCGGTTTGAATACATCTACAAATTCGTCTCGGCCAAGCCCTACAGCAAGGCGACCGCTGGCGGGCACCTGCTCGACGACGGCACCCTGTATGTCGCAAAATTCAACGCCGATGGCAGCGGCACATGGCTGCCCCTGGTCCACGGCCGCCCCGGCCTGACTACCGCCGAAGGCTTCGCTGATCAGGCCGAGGTGTTGGTGAACACCCGCACCGCCGCCGACGCCGTGGGCGCCACCAAGATGGACCGCCCGGAATGGGGCGCCGTGGACCCCGCCACCGGCGCCGTCTACTTCACCCTGACCAACAATAGCCGGCGGGCCGAACAGGACGTCGATGCCGCCAACCCGCGCGCCAAGAACACCGCCGGCCACATCGTGCGGTGGACGGAAAGCGGTTCGGACGCCTTTTCTTGGGACCTGTTCCTGCTGGCCGGCGGCCCGGACGGGAGCACCGGCCCCGATGGCAAGCCTCTGACCGCCGACAGCATGTTCGTCTGTCCGGACGGCCTGTGGTTCGACGCCGACCGCCGTCTGTGGATCCAGACCGACGTTTCCGAAAGCGTCGTCAATACCGGCGCCTACGAGCCCTTCGGCAACAACCAGATGCTGGCCTGCAACCCCGAAAGCGGTGACATCCGGCGCTTCCTGACCGGCCCCATCGGCCAGGAAATTACCGGCGTGGTCACCACCCCCGACGGCAAGACCATGTTCGTCAACGTCCAGCACCCCGGCGCCACCACCACCAAGGAGGAATTCGCCCAGGGCAAACTGCGCAGCTCCTGGCCGGACGGCAACGGCGCCCTTCCGCGCTCCGCCACCCTGGTCATCACCAAGGACGACGGCGGCGTGATCGGGACCTGAGGTGGCGGGGAGGAGGCGGGCTCTGCCCGCACCCGCGAGGGGACTTGTCCCCTCGACCCCATGAGTTTGGAATGGCGCTCCCTTCCTTGTGCCGCGGGCAGAGAATGTCGGTATTCAATGCGCTGCGCGCGGCTTTACTCCGTCACGTCGCGAGGTCAAGGAGGCTGGCCTCCTTGCGGGTGCGGGCAGAGCCCGCCCTTCTTGCCCCTTCACCCGGCGGCTTGGTAAGGTGCCGGCCGGGGAGGCCCGGATGAGGCCCGAGGGGGGGGACGGATCATTTTCTTTTTCGCGCAGGGTGTCGTGGTGGGGTTCCTGATCGCCGCGCCGGTCGGGCCGGTCGGTTTGTTGTGCATCCGCCGGGCGCTGGCCGATGGCCGCGCGGCGGCTTTCGTCGCCGGCCTGGGGGCGGCGGTGGCCGATACCTTTTATGGGGCGGTTGCAGGTCTGGGCCTGACGCTGGTTTCGGACTTCCTGATGGACTATCGGACGGCGCTCAGCTTGGTCGGCGCGGCATTCCTGTTCGCGCTGGGTGTCAGGGCATGGCGTACGCCGATCTGTCTGAGCCCGACTCCGCAGGCCCATTTCGGGCTGCTCAACGATTTTGGCACCACCCTGATCCTGACCATGACCAACCCGGCGACGATCATCGCCTTCATGGCGGTGTTCGCCTCGGTCGGGGCGGTGCGGCCGAGCGAGGACCTGGCCGGCGCGGGGTTGCTGATCGGGGGAGTGTTCACCGGGTCGGCTCTGTGGTGGCTGACCTTGTCGGCCCTGGCTGGTGCCGTCCGCCACAAGTTCTCGGATCGCTGGCTGGCCGTTCTCAGCCGCGTGTCGGCCGGACTGCTGATTGCCACGGGCCTTGCCGTGGTGGGGACGCTGGCATGGCAGGCGGTGTGACGGGCTCTGCCGGTCGCCGACATGACGGGCTCTGCTGGTCGCAAACATGACGGGCTCTGCCCGTGCCCGCACGGGGCCGAATGGCCCCTTGACCCCGTTATTCTTGTGCCGCAGGCAGATACTTTCGCCTTGTGATGCGCTGCGCGCGGCTTGGCTGCCCCTGACTTCCGAGGTCCAGGAGCCCGTGGCTCCTGGCGGGTGCAGGCAGAGCCCGCTTCCCCCCGTAGTCGATCAGTTCCCCGTGGATGCCGGGGCGTTATCGCCCACGGCCGGGGGCTCATTCCAATCGACGGTGAAGCGCTGGGTGGCGGCCGAGGGGTTGTCCGCCTGGATGCGGAAGCCGATGGTCTGGCCGGGCTCCAGGGTGACCTGCGGCGGTTCGGCCACGATCTCGTCGAGGACGGCGCCGGTGCGGTCGAACAGGGCCAGGCGGATGAACGGCACCGGGCGGTCGCGCTCGGAGTCGTTGGCGATGAAGCCGCGCACCACCAGCATCTGGCCGTTGCCGCGATCAACCAGATCGGAGGTTACGTCGCGGAACATCAGGCCGTAGCCGAGCGGTGCGGCGGGAACGCCGATGCTCTCGAACACGTCTTCGAGTTGCGGCACCGCCTCGACCAGGCGTTCGCGGAACAGCCAAGCGCCGCCAGCCAGGCCGGCCAGCGTCAGCAGGACGACGAGGAGCCACACGCCGAGCCGGCTCTTGCGGCGGACCGGGGCGTCGTCATCGTCGTCATCATCGCCGCCAGGGCCGCGCGCGAACATGGAGGGAATGGGATCGGGCTCGCCGTCCAGCAAGTCGTCCAGGTCGGGGCCATCGAATCCGCCCCCCGAGCCCATGCCGGAACTTGTTGCATTGCCCAGGCCGTCGTCGTCCCCGCCGCCGAAGTCCAGCCCGGCGAGGGGGTCGTCGCTGTCGTCCCCGCTGTCGCGGCGCAGGCTTTCGAACGGGTCGGCCTCCATGGACAGGAAATCGTCGCCGGCCGGCTGCTTGGTGGAGGCGCTGGGTGCGTAGTCGCTGGGTTCCATCTCCAGCGGCACGGAGCCTGCCGGGGGAACATCCTCGACCACAGGCGGGGGAGGGGGCGTTGGCGCAGGACGGGGAGCCTCGGCGGCGCTTTGCCGGGCCGGGGGCGCGTCGTACGCATCCACGGTCTCGGGCGGCATCTGCCGCCATGTGTGACCGCACTGCGAGCACTTGAGCTTACGGCCCTTTGCACCGATGGCCCCATCGGGCACCGAAAAGTGCGTGGCGCAGCTTGGGCAGGCAAGTTCCATGGATTTCTTCGGTTCCACCCCTAAGTCAAAGACATTTATAGATGTTGGCCCCGCACAAAACAAGCGGGCAACGCGGCCCGCCAGCAGGACGCACCCCTGCTGCCATAACTGGACGCGGCGGAACCGCTGTGCCACAGTGCGCGCGAAGAGCGTGAGGGGTTCCTGTGCGGCAGGCCAGCCACGGAAAAATTGCCGTCCGGTTCGAGAGTGTGGGGTTGCGCTACGGCAGCGGCCCGGAAGTCCTTCAGGACATTTCCTTCACCCTGGACCAGGGCTCGTTCCATTTCCTGACGGGGCCATCGGGCGCCGGCAAGACATCCCTGCTGAGTCTGTTGTACCTGGCGCGGCGGCCCTCGCGCGGCTCCATCCGGCTGTTTGACGAGGAAGTATCCACCGCCGCCCGCGCCGCCCTGCCGCCGCTGCGCCGCCGCCTGGGCGTGGTGTTCCAGGAATTCCGCCTGCTCGATCACCTTTCGGCCCTGGACAACGTGGCCTTGCCGCTGCGCGTTGCCGGGGTGGCCGAGGCCGACATTCATCGCCATGTGCCCGAACTGCTGGCCTGGGTCGGCCTGGGCGATCACATGCACGCCAAGCCGCCGACCCTGTCAGGCGGCCAGAAGCAACGAGTCGCCATCGCCCGCGCGGTCATCAACCGCCCCGAACTGCTGGTTGCCGACGAACCGACCGGCAACGTGGACGACCGCACGGCGCTGCGCCTGCTGCACCTGTTTTCCGAACTGAACAAGCTCGGCACAACCGTCGTGATCGCCACCCATAACGAGGGCCTGGTGCGCCGCTTCCAGTTCCCGCGTTTGCATCTGGAGGCCGGGAAGCTGGACGTCCTGCCGCCCATGGCGCTCACCGCCTCGGTGGGGATGGGGACGGGCCCTATTCCTGGGGGAGGCCAGTCATGATCGGCTTCCTGCGCTCAGACCTGCCGGTGGCGCGTGACGCCTCGGGCCTGTTCCTGCCCTGGCTGGTCGCCGTGATGGTGTTCCTGGCCTGCCTCGCGCTGTCCGGTGCCATGAGCCTCGACAGCCTGCTCGACCGCTGGAGCCGCGACGCCTCGGGCACCTTGACCGTGCAGGTTCCCGCCGCCACCGGGGCCAATGCCGAGACGGAAACCAATGACCGTGTCGAGCGCGCCGTGCGTCTGCTGGAAACCGACGCTCAGGTCGCCACGGCCATGGCGGTGCCACGCGAACGGCTGGCCGAGATGCTCGAACCGTGGCTGGGCTCGGCCGAACTGATGGACAGCCTGCCGGTGCCGCGTCTGATCGATGTGACGGTGGCGCCCGGCGCCATGCCCGACCTCGATGCCCTGGTCGAACGCCTGCGGGCGGTGGCGCCGGGGGCGGCCATCGACGATCACCGGGTGTGGCTGGCCCGCCTGATCCGTCTGGCCGAGGGCTTGCGCCTGCTGGCCTGGGCGGTGATCGGGCTGGTCGCGCTGGCCACCGCCGCCATGGTGGTGCATGCCACCCGCACCGCCCTGGCCGTCCACCGGCCGCATATCGAGGTGCTGCACCTGATCGGCGCCACCGACGCCTATATCGCCCGCCAGTTTGCCCGCCGGGCCTTTGCCCTGGCGCTGCTCGGCGGGGTTGGCGGGCTGGCCCTGTCGGGGCCGGTGCTGTGGGGCATCGGCCGGCTGGTGCAGCGCCTGGAAGGCGGGCTGGTGCCCGATATCACCCTTGGGATGGGGCAGTGGCTGGTCCTGCTGCTGCTGCCGCCGGTGGCTGGAGTGCTGTCTATGCTGACGGCCCGCCGCACCGTGCGGCGCACCCTGACCCGCCTGCTCTGACCGGACGGCGAGGGGGAGAGCCGCCATGGCCCGTACCGCAACCCGCTTTCGACCCCGCTCCGGTCCCGGCCTGACCGAGCGCGTGGTGCATGTGGCCGGGCGGGTGGTTGTGTTTGTTCTGGCGGTGCTGGCGCTGTGGATCCCCGGCCTTGTGTGGTTCGCCGCTTCCATGCCGAGCGAGCCGGCCGCCACCAGTCCCCCGACCGAGGCCGTCGTCGTGCTGACCGGTGGCAGCGAGCGCCTGCGCACCGGGCTCGACCTGTTGGAGGCCGGGGCGGCCGAGCACCTGTTCGTGTCCGGCGTCCACCCCGGAACCACGCTCGACGCCCTGCTGGCCGAGGTGCGACCGGCCCTGCCCGAGGATGCCCGCGCACGGATAGAACTGGGCCACGTGGCGGCCGACACCGTCGGCAATGCCATCGAGACGGCGGTATGGGTGCGCGAACGCGACGTATCCTCGCTGCGCCTGGTGACGGCGGGCTATCATATGCAGCGCAGCCTGCTGGAGTTCCGCACCGCGCTGCCCGACGTCGTCATCGTGCCCCACCCGGTGTTCCCGGAAAACGTCAAGCAGGGCGACTGGTGGCGGTATTCGGGCACAACCCTCTTGTTTGCGACCGAGTATACGAAGTATCTGGTCGCCCACCTGCGCCTGCTGCTGCCTGACCGGCCGCGCGCACCCGATGTCACTGCCGGGGCTGCTGCCGTGGCCGTAAAAGGATCCGTTTCACCGTGATGGTTTTCATTCGTTCCGTCCTGTTCAACATCTTCTACATTCTGTGGACCGTCGTGGTGGGTACCCTGTACCTGCCGCTGCTCCTCCTGCCGGCGCGGTTCCTGGATGGCCCCATCCGGTTTTGGCTGCGTGGCTTTTTGGTCGGGGCGTGGGTGTTCGCCGGCATCCGCTGGCGGGTCGAGGGCCGCGAGAACCTGCCCAACGGACCGTGCATCCTGGCCTCCAAGCACCAGTCGGCGTGGGAGACGTTCTTTTTCCACCTGCTGGTCGATCGCCCGGTCTACGTCCTCAAAAAAGAACTGTTCAACATCCCCCTGGCCGGGTGGTACATGCGCAAGACCGGCATGATCGGCATTGACCGCAAGGCCGGGGGAACCGCCCTCAAGGCGATGCTGCGCGGCGCCGATCAGCGCATCGCCGAGGGCCGCCCGATCATTCTGTTCCCCGAAGGCACCCGCGTTCCGCCTCACGGCTTCCACCCTTACCAGCCAGGCATCGCCGCGCTGTACGGGCGGGTCGGCGGCCATGCGCCGGTGGTGCCGGTGGCGCTGAACACCGGCATGTTCTGGCCCCGCAAGAGCTTCCTCAAGCGCCCCGGCGAGGTGGTGGTGCGGATCATGCCGCCGTTGCCGCCGGGCCTCGACAAAAAAGTCTTCCTGGAGACCCTGCGCACGGAGATCGACACCGCCACGGCGGAGCTGTGCGGCGACCCTCCCCCCCAGGTACCGTAGAGTTCCTGCCGAGTCGGCGCACCCAATCCTTCGTCTTGTGGATAAGGTGGGGGATTAGTGCGCGAGCGGAACGATCTGAACCCCCAATGGACCCCCGCCTTGTGATGGGGAATCAAGGCGTTGATGTGGCATATTGGACTCACTCCACACCGCATTCTCTGCCCCGCGTTGACGCCGGGACGGCCAGCCCCTACCGTCGAGGAGGCCTTAAGTCCGCGCCACGCCTCGGTTTTTTCCAGGCCGACGGGTGGCGACGGCGCCGTTGACAGCCCCGGCGGAGAAACTCCGTGACCCAGCTTTCACCCATTGCCCAGCAGGTCTGGGACATCAAGTACCGCCTCAGGACACCGGCCGGGGTTCCTGTGGATAAGACGGTGGAAGATACCTGGGAACGTGTGGCTAATTCGGTTGCCGCAGCGGAACCCGAGGCGTCCCGCGCCGTCTGGGCCGAACGCTTCGCCGCCATCCTGGCCGGGTACCGCTTTTTGCCGGCCGGGCGGATTCTCGCCGGGGCGGGCAGCGGGCGGACGGTGACCCTGTTCAACTGCTTTGTCATGGGCGCCATTCCCGACAGCATGGAAGGCATCTTCGACGCCCTGAAGGAAGCCGCCCTGACCATGCAGCAGGGCGGAGGCATCGGCTACGACTTCTCCACCCTGCGGCCCAAGGGGGCAGTGGTGCGCGGCGTGGCGGCGGATGCGTCGGGGCCGGTGTCGTTCATGGACCTGTGGGACGCCATGTGCCGCACCATCCTGTCGGCCGGCACCCGGCGCGGCGCCATGATGGGGTGTCTGCGCTGCGACCACCCCGACATCGAAGCCTTCATCGACGCCAAGCGCGAGGCCGGCCGCCTGCGCATGTTCAACCTGTCGGTCCTGGTCACCGACGCCTTCATGCAGGCGGTGGACGACGACGCGGCGTGGGATCTGGTGTTCGACGGCACGGTCCACCGTACCATCCCGGCCCGCGCCCTGTGGGACCGCATCCTGCGCGCCACCTACGCCTACGCCGAGCCCGGCGTCATCTTCATCGACCGGATCAATCGGGCCAACAATCTAAAGTACGCAGAAGTAATTACTGCAACGAATCCATGTGGTGAACAGCCGTTGCCCCCCTACGGCACCTGCCTGCTGGGGTCTGTGAACCTCGCCGCCCTGGTACTGCGCCCGTTTGAGGCCGATGCGGCGCTGGACGAAGGGGCTTTGGAGGAGGTGACGGCGACCGCCGTGCGGATGCTCGATGACGTGATCGACGTGTCGGGCTTCCCGCTGCCGGCCCAGCGGGAGGAGGCGGTGGCGAAACGGCGCATCGGCCTGGGCGTCACCGGGCTGGCCGACGCGCTCATCATGCTGGGTGTGCGCTATGGCTCCGACCATGCGGTGGCGCTGGTCGAACGCTGGTTGGGGCGGCTGCGGCGGGCGGCCTATCTGGCCTCGGTCGATCTGGCGCGGGAGAAGGGGTCGTTCCCGCTGTTCGACGCCGGACTTTATCTGGCCGGGGAAACCATCCAGGCTTTGGACGACGACGTGCGCGCCGCCATCGCCGAGCATGGCATCCGCAACGCCCTGCTGACCTCCATCGCGCCGACCGGCACGATCTCGCTGTATGCCGACAACGTGTCGTCGGGCATCGAGCCCGTGTTCGCCTTTACCGCCACCCGCCGCGTCGTGCAGGCCGATGGCACGACGCGGGAGGAACTTGTGGCCGACCACGCGTGGCGCCTATACCGCCGCCTCAAGGGCGAGGACGCGCCGTTGACCGACGCCTTCGTCGATGTGGCCAGCCTCACCCCGCGCGACCATCTGGTGATGCAGGCGGCGGCCCAGAAGTTCATCGACAGTTCCATTTCCAAGACCGTCAACGTGCCCGAGGCGACGTCCTTCGAAGCGTTCGGTGATATTTACCGTCAAGCCTGGAACATGGGCTGCAAGGGCTGCACCACCTATCGGCCCAATGCGGTAACCGGCGCGGTGCTGACCGCGACCTCCAACGCCGCCGCTGCGCCCGAGGATGACGGCCCGTTGGCCCGGCCGGGCGAATTGCCGGGCGCCACCTATAAGGTGCGCTGGCCGGAAAGCGACCATGCCCTCTACATCACCCTCAACGACATCGAGGTCGAGGACCCTGTGCGGGGTCGCCACCGCCGCCCGTTCGAGGTGTTCATCAACTCCAAGAACATGGAGCACTACGCCTGGACCGTGGCCCTCACGCGCATGATCTCCGCCGTGTTCCGGCGCGGCGGCGAAGTGGCCTTCGTGGTCGAGGAACTCAAGGCGGTGTTCGATCCGCGCGGCGGCCAATGGATGGACGGCCGATACGTGCCGTCGCTGCTGGCCGCCATCGGCGACGTCATCGAACGCCACATGATCGCCATCGGCTTCCTCAAGCCCGCCACGCCCGGCAACGGCAACGTCTTCCGCACCTGCCCCAAATGCGGCCAACGCGCCCTCGCCCGCCAGGAAAACTGCGACACCTGCACCGCCTGCGGGTTCTCCCGCTGCGGGTGAGGGGGCGTGTGAAAAGGGGCGGCTCTCGTTTTCGGAAGCCGCCCCTCTATTTTGGGCTGCCGCCCAAACCCGCTTGGGGCAAGCCCCAAACCCCCTTTTTCTTTTTCAAGAAACATAGGAGGACTGGAGTTCCCTCCAGGCCGGCGGCAGCCCTCCGCGACAGCGGAGCAACCAGCCCCCTACGCGACGGCCTTTTCGTCCTCCAGCAGGGTGACGATGTCGGCCATGATGGCGGTCAGGTCGTAGTCCTTGGGGGTATAGACGCGGGCGACGCCGGCGGCCTTGAGGGTGCGTTCGTCCTCGGGCGGGATGATGCCGCCGATGATGACGGGGATGTCGCTGAGGCCGACGGCGCGCATGCGGTCCAGGACCTCGGTCACCAGGGGGACGTGGGAGCCGGACAGGATGGACAGGCCGACCACGTGGACGCCTTCTTCCAGGGCCGCGTTGACGATCTGGGCGGGGGTCAGGCGGATGCCCTCGTAGACCACTTCCATCCCGGCATCACGGGCCCGCACGGCGACCTGTTCGGCCCCGTTGGAATGCCCGTCCAGGCCCGGCTTGCCGACCAGGATCTTGACTCGGCGGCCCTGGCGTTCGGACAGGGCATCGACGCGGGCGCGCACCTCGGTCAGGCGTTCGCCGGTCTTTTCGGCGGCGGCGCGGCCGACCCCGGTGGGGGCGCGGTATTCGCCGTAGACCTGGCGCAGGATGTCGGCCCATTCACCGGTGGTGACGCCGGCGTGGGCGCAGGTGATGGACGGCTCCATGACGTTGCGGCCTTCCTGCACGGCGCTGCGCAGATCGGACAGGGCGGCCTCGACCTTTTTTACGTCGCGGTCGGCCCGCCACCACTTCAGGCGGTCGATCTGCTCCTGTTCGGACTTGGGATCGACGGTCATGATGGACCCGTCGCCGCCGGTCAGCGGGCTGGGCGCGCCTTCGGTGAACTTGTTGACGCCGACCACGGTCTGTTCGCCGCTTTCGATGGCGTTGAGGCGGCGGGTGTTCGACTCGACCAGCTTTTGCTTCATGTAGCTGGACTCGATGGCCGCCACGGCGCCGCCCATGGCGTCGATGCGGGCCAGTTCGTCGCGGGCCTGGATCTTGAGTTCCTCGACCTTCTCGGTGATGGCGTGGGAGCCATCAAAGATATCGCCGAAGTCCAAAAGGTCCGTCTCATAGGCGACGATCTGTTGCAGGCGCAGGGACCACTGCTGATCCCACGGGCGCGGCAGGCCCAGCGCCTCGTTCCAGGCCGGAAGCTGCACGGCACGGGCGCGGGCGTTCTTGGACAGCGTCACGGCCAGCATCTCAAGCAGGATGCGGTAGACGTTGTTTTCCGGCTGCTGTTCGGTCAGGCCCAGGCTGTTGACCTGCACGCCATAGCGGAAGCGGCGGTATTTTTCCTCGGCCACGCCATAGCGTTCGCGGCAAATCTCATCCCACAGCTCGGTGAACGCGCGCATCTTGCAAAGCTCGGTCACGAACTTGATGCCGGCGTTCACAAAGAAGCTGATGCGGCCGACCACCACGGGGAATTCCGACTCGGGCACCTGGCCGGACGCCTTGACGGTGTCGAGCACGGCAACGGCGGTGGCCAACGCGAAGGCCAGTTCCTGTTCCGGCGTCGCGCCGGCTTCCTGGAGGTGATAGCTGCACACGTTCATGGGGTTCCACTTGGGAACGTCCTTGTAGGTGAACGCGATCACGTCGTTGGTCAGGCGCAGGGACGGTTCGGGCGGGAAGATGTAGGTGCCGCGCGACAGGTATTCCTTGATGACGTCGTTCTGCGTGGTTCCGGCCAGGGCCGACCGCGCGCCGCCCTGGCGCTCGGCCGTGGCGATGTAGAGCGCCAGCAGCCACGGGGCCGGGGCGTTGATGGTCATCGACGTGTTCATCTGGTCGAGCGGGATGCCGTCGAACATCTGCATCATGTCGCCGATGTGGCTGACCGGCACGCCGACCTTGCCGACCTCGCCGCGCGCCAACACATGATCGGAGTCATAGCCGGTCTGGGTCGGCAGATCGAACGCCACCGAGAGTCCCGTCTGGCCGCGCGAAAGATTCGTGCGGAACAGGGCGTTCGTCTCCTTGGCCGACGAATGGCCCGAATAGGTGCGGAACAGCCACGGCTTGTCGCGCTTTTGCGCTGCGGCAGAAGTGGCGGTGGTGGGCGTCTCAGGCATCGGCCTCTCCATTAGAAGGCGAACTTTTATCACTGTTCGGCGCGCTTGGCGCGCGTTTCAAGACTGAATATTACCCAGTCTCCTCGTGCTGCGAAAGAAATTATCATTTTGTGCATTGCGAAGGAAGCGTCAAAACGGTAATAACCTAATCAGGAACGGGACCCTAGGGCCTCCGCGTTGCATAATGGCGGAAACAACATGCCGCAACGCCGCGAACCGGACCCGACACCCGCAATTCAGGCCCCATGGTGGTCTTGTCCATCGTTCACGCAGGGAGACTTTAGATATGACTGAAGCCGCCGAGGCCCTCCAGCTCGCCCCGACCAAGGACCTCTACGAACTGGGCGAAATTCCGCCGCTGGGCCATGTTCCCAAGCAGATGTACGCCTGGGCCATCCGGCGTGAACGCCATGGCGAACCCGAGCAGTCGTTCCAGGTCGAAGTGGTCGATACCCCGACCCTGGACTCCCATGAAGTCCTCGTCATGGTGATGGCCGCTGGCGTCAACTACAACGGCGTGTGGGCCGGCCTGGGTCAGCCGATCTCTCCGTTCGACGTTCACAAGGCGCCCTACCACATCGCCGGTTCCGATGCCTCGGGCATCGTGTGGGCCGTGGGCGCCAAGGTGAAGCGCTGGAAGGTGGGCGACGAGGTGGTTGTGCACTGCAACCAGACCGACAACGACGACGAAGAGTGCAATGGCGGCGACCCCATGTTCTCGCCGTCCCAGCGCATCTGGGGCTACGAGACGCCGGACGGTTCCTTCGCCCAGTTCACCCGCGTGCAGGCGCAGCAGTGCATGCCGCGTCCCAAGCACCTGACCTGGGAAGAAGGCGCCTGCTACACCCTCGTGCTGGCCACCGCCTATCGCATGCTGTTCGGCCACCGTCCGCACATCATCCGGCCGGGCCACAACGTGCTGGTGTGGGGCGCCTCGGGCGGCCTGGGGTCGATGGCGGTGCAGTTGTGCGCCACCGTGGGCGCCAACGCCATCGGCGTGATCTCCGACGAGAGCAAGCGCGATTTCGTGATGAGCCTGGGCGCCAAGGCGGTCATCAACCGCAACGACTTCAATTGCTGGGGCCAGTTGCCGAAGGTGAACGGCGAGGGTTTCAAGGAATACATGGGTGAAGTCCGCAAGTTCGGTAAAGCCATCTGGGACGTCACCGGCAAGGGCAAGGACGTCGATACCGTCTTTGAACACCCCGGCGAGCAGACTTTCCCGGTGTCGTGCAACGTGGTCAAGCGCGGCGGCATGGTCGTGTTCTGCGCCGGCACCACCGGCTTCAACCTGACCTTCGACGCCCGCTTCGTGTGGATGCGCCAGAAGCGTATCCAGGGCAGCCACTTCGCCCACGCCAAGGAATGCAACCAGGCCAACGCCCTGGTGATCGAGCGTCGCATCGACCCGTGCATGTCCGAAGTGTTCGCCTGGGAGGACATCCCCAAGGCCCACACCAAGATGCTGCGCAACAAGCACAAGCCGGGCAACATGGCGGTTCTGGTCCAGGCCATGAAGCCGGGCCGGCGCACCCTGGAGGATTGCCAGGAGGGCTGATCGCCCGTCCGGCACACGCTCGGGGGCGGCGGGAGTTTTCCGGCCGCCCCCTCCTCGCACGCTGAATTTCCCACGCCGGAGAGGCTCGATGACCGTCATGGCCAAGCCCAAGCCCATCATCATCCCCGACCTGATGCACACCTGCGAGCGCGCCAACGAGCTGGCCCGCGACGTGCGCCTGACCCTGACCGCCAAGCTGAAAAAGATGGTGGCGCCCGAGGGCAAGGTCGATAGCGCGCTGATCGAGGCCAACCAGCACGCCGCCCACGGGTATGCGTGGTACGCCACCACCATCACCGCCCTGGAACAGATGCTGGCCTGGGCCAAGCGCCTGGAGACGATGGGCAAGTTCGGCGAGCTTGAGCAGTTGATGCTCCAGGCCGCGTTCTCGGAATACCTGCACCAGATCTATGGTGGCATCCCGATGAGCCAGGGCGAGTTCATCCGCCTGGCCGACTTCGGCGTCGAGGTCCGGCAGCGCCAGCTCATGCAGTCGCCCTACACCACGCTGCTGCGCGAACACGGCTTCACCGCCCCGGTCAAGAAGCGCATCGCCGAGCTGGTCCGCGACGGCCACTTCGGTGAACTGGGCCTGGAAGACGAGACGCTGGGCATGGTCCGCGACCAGTTCCGCAAGTTCGTCGAGGACAAGGTCGTTCCGCACGCCCACGAATGGCACCTCAAGGACGTCCTCATCCCCATCGAGATCATCGAGCAGATGGCCGAAATGGGCGTCTTCGGCCTGACCGTCCCCGAGGAATACGGCGGGCTGGGCATGGGCAAGACCGCCATGTGCGTGGTCACCGAGGAACTGTCACGTGGCTACATCGGCGTCGGCTCGCTGGGCACCCGCTCCGAGATCGCCGCCGAACTGATCCGCCTGGGCGGCACCGAGGAACAGAAGCAGAAGTACCTGCCGGCCATCGCATCCGGCGACATCCTGCCGACCGCCGTGTTCACCGAACCGAACACCGGGTCGGATCTGGCATCCTTGCGCACCCGCGCGGTCAAGGACGGCGACACCTACACCGTGACCGGCAACAAGACCTGGATCACCCATGCCAGCCGGTCGGACGTCATGACTCTGCTGGTGCGGACCAATCCCGACCAGCCGGGCTACAAGGGCCTGTCCATGCTGCTGGCCGAAAAGCCGCGCGGCACCGAACACGACGCCTTCCCGGCTCAGGGCATGGACGGCGGCGAGATCAAGGTGCTGGGCTACCGCGGCATGAAGGAATACGAGCTGTCCTTCGACGGCTTCGAGGTTCCGGCCGAGAACCTGCTCGGCGGTGTCGAGGGCCAGGGCTTCAAGCAGCTCATGGAAACCTTCGAGTCGGCCCGCATCCAGACCGCCGCCCGCGCCGTCGGCGTGGCGCAGAACGCCATGGAACTCGGCCTGCGCTATGCGCAGGAACGCGTCCAGTTCGGCAAGCCGCTGTTCGACTTCCCGCGCGT
The DNA here is from genome assembly GCA_000961745.1 of Rhodospirillaceae bacterium BRH_c57. Taxonomy (GTDB): domain Bacteria; phylum Pseudomonadota; class Alphaproteobacteria; order Rhodospirillales; family Rhodospirillaceae; genus Cauispirillum. Next base: position 14,986 of record LAEA01000191.1, read on the forward strand.
GCATCAGAAGCTGGCCTGGATGGCGGTCGAAACCATGGTCGCCCGTCAGCTCACCTACTTCGCCGGGGCCGAGAAGGACAACGACCGCCGTTGCGACATCGAGGCCGGCATGGCCAAGCTGCTGGCCGCCCGCGTGGCCTGGAGCAACGCCGACAACGCCCTGCAAATCCACGGCGGCAACGGCTACGCCGAGGAATACCAGATCAGCCGGGTCCTGTGCGACGCCCGCATCCTCAACATCTTCGAGGGCGCGGCCGAAATCCAGGCCCAGGTCATCGCCCGTGGCCTGCTGACCCGCTAACACCCGCCTCGCGCCGGCCGCAGAGCCTTCTGGCGACGCACCGGCCGGCGCTCCCCCCTCCGGGGGCCATCCCGGAGGACGATCACGGCCCCCCCGCCGCGAGAGGCCCAAAAGCCGCCGAAGCAGCAATGCTCCGGCGGCTTTTTATGATCAGACTAACGTGTGGGAAAAGCTAATTGCGCTGAACGTTTTCTTGATGCCGCCTTCAAGCTGTTCCAGGACCTTCCCGCAAGAGGTTGGACTAGCTGTCCTGTGCGACGCTCGCTCATCTGTCTCGGCGGCTTTTTTTGAACGCGCCTCCCAGTCTCCAGACAAACACAGCGCCAACCGTCAGGATCAGAACAGGAATCAGTAAAATTCCGATGACTGCCTGAATCCCCCAAAGCGTCATGAGCAAATCAGTTCCTGGGGTCCAAATTTCCATCACCCCGCCTCCTTCCCGTTATCGGCCACGCCGCCGACGGGAATAATCCGACCCGCCACCACGAACAAAAATACGAACATCCTGGTCGCTCATGTTGATGAGGGCCCGAATGTAATTCACCCCGGTCATCACCAGGATTCCGAAGAAGAGACCCGGTAGGATAGCCGCAATCCCCCAAAGCAGCAGGGCTAGGCTCTGACCGATGATGTACACTAGAAAATCAACCATCTTCTCTTGCCCTCGCTTCTGGCGGTCATAGTCTGCCGCCGCTCTCACCCGAGAGATGTCATCGCCCCCGCTGTGACCACTCCCCCCTCCTCAATTCCTCCATAGTTTACCTCTCTCGGCCAACCGCGCCACCATCTTCCATTCAAGATTTACAACGAACGATATACATTACGTTAGCGAGCCGGAAGGTTATCTCAGCCACCTCAAATAGCATACCCTCCAGGCCATATCCACCTGCCGGGGAAGGGAGGCCGTTAGGAAATGCTCATGGTTGCGTAGCCGGAACTGAGCACTATGCTGGATCCAGATCTAAGCCAGCCGGGAGTTC
>LAEA01000192.1 GCA_000961745.1 Rhodospirillaceae bacterium BRH_c57
AACCGGGCCAGGACCTCCAGATGCGGCCGGCGCAGGGCGTGGCCCCGATGCAAACGGGCGGCGGCGCGGTAAATGTCGTCGGGCTCGCAGGGCCGCACCACGTTTCCGGCGTTGGCGGTGAAGCGGGCGCCCTCGTCGCGGGCGTTCTGGCACTGCCAGAACCACATCCACGCAGCCTCGGCGGACGGGAACGGGGTGGGGGCGCTGTCGCCCAGCGGGCAACGGGTGAATCGGGGACGGGCCATGGTGCACTCTCCTTGCGAGAACGAACAAAGAACATGCACCGTGTAGATCACTTTATGCCGCGCCGTCAACACAAAGAGGCATTTATGCCTTAAATGTCTGCGCAAACCTCATTCCTGAGAGTCGGATGACAAACCGTGCGGACGGTTGTTAAGCTGGTCGCCCGCCCTGACCTGGGCGCTGATCTGGAACGACCCGCCCCGATTTGGGGCTTAACGAGAGGTGTCCCCATGACTCACGCCATGTCCGCCGGTCTGGTCTACTACGACGGCGTATGGCACACCGGAAACCCTGGCGTCCTGGGGCCACAGAGCCACGGCGTGTGGCTGGGATCGACGGTTTTCGACGGCGCGCGGTTTTTCGACGGCTGCGCCCCCGACTTGGTTCCCCACTGTGCCCGCGCCGTGCGCTCGGCCCGCCTGCTCGGCCTGGAGCCGCAGTTGACCGGCGAGGAAATCGCCGAACTGGCGTGGCGCGGCATCGACAAGTTCGGCCCGCGCTCCCAGCTCTATATCAAGCCGGTGTTCTGGGCCGACGACGGGTTCATCATGCCCGACCCCACGACCACGCGGTTCGCGCTGTGCATCTCCGAGGCCGCCATGCCCGAGCCGACCGGCTTTACGGCCTGCCTCAGCAGCTTCCGCCGCCCGGCCCGCGACATGGCCCCGACCGAGGCCAAGGCGTCCTGCCTGTACCCCAACGTGGCGCGTTGCGTGCGCGAGGCCAATGACAAGGGGTTCAACACCGCCCTCGTCCTCGACCCCAACGGCAACGTCGCGGAATTCGCCTACACCAACCTGTTCTTCGCCAAGGACGGCCAGGTCCATACCCCCGCCCCCAACGGTACTTTCCTGAACGGCCTGACCCGTCAGCGGGTGGTTGGCCTGTTGCGCGCCGCCGGCGTGGAGGTGATCGAACGGGCCGTGAGCTATGCCGAAGTCCTGGCCGCCGACGAGGTGTTCGCCACCGGAAACTTCTTCAAGGTCGGCCCCTGCACGCAACTCGATGACCGAACCTTCCCCATTGGTGAGACGTATAAGAAGGCGCGAGCCCTCTATTGGGAATTCGCGCGCGCCTCGAACGGGTAGGCGGGGGTTTAGGGCTTTTATGACAGCCTTGCAGTCCCCGGTTGCCGCGCCTCGGGGCGTGCGTCCACCGGATCACAGACAGCGAGGCACACCATGGTGAAGTTCCGTTTTTCCCCCAGCCGTATCCTCACCGGAGCCGTGGCTGCGGCCGCGCTGACCGCATTCGCCGCTGGCGCATATGCCCAGACGGCGCAGCCGGGATCCCCCGGCCAGCAGGGGGGCATGATGATGCAGGATCGGGCCATGCAGCAACGAATGCAGCAGCAGGGCATGACCCAGAGCGACACGATGCTGCGCCAGCAGCAGATGCGGGGCCGCATGCAACAGGCTCAGCAACAGCCCCAGATGGGCGCCCGGCCGGGTGCCGTCGGCGACTCGTCAAGTCTCCAGGGGCGCGTGCAGATGTGGGACATGGACCGGTATATCCAGATGCATCAGGCGGTCTCGGCGCATCAGAACTGCCGTAGCGCCCTCAGCGCCCCTGCCATGAGCGCCATCGTCAAGCAGATCGAGTCGCAGACCGGGGAACCCCCCAGCGCCGGCCGCAAGCTGGCCATCCAGGATGACGCCCAGTTCCACATGAAGGAAATCATCCGCGTCGAGGGGTGCGCCGACCCGCGCGTCAAGGCCGCCCTTCAGGCCTTCGACCAGACCCTGGCCCCGGCCGCCCATGGAAACGTGGCGGTTGCCCCGCGCTGATCAGAGTTTCAAACATGCGAATGGCGACCTCTTGCGCCGCTGGCGGCCGGTATCCGCCATAGCGGATCGGAGTGCTTACTTGGTCCCGAACAGCCGGTCGCCAGCGTCGCCCAGGCCCGGCACGATGTAAGCATGGTCGTTCAACCGGTCGTCGAGGGCTGCGATGTAGACCTTCACGGCCGGGTGGACGGCGTGGAAGGCGCGCACGCCCTCGGGGGCGGCGACCAGGGCCAGGAACAGAATCGACTCATCGGCGACTCCGTGGCGGTTCAGGACGTCCACCGCATGGGCGGCTGAATTTCCCGTGGCCAGCATGGGATCGACCAGGATGAAGGTGCGCCCGGCCGCCTCGGGCAGCTTGATCAGATATTCGTGTGGGGTGAGCGTCACCGGGTCACGGTACAGGCCGATGTGCCCGACCCGCGCGCCCGGCACCAGTTGCAGCAACCCGTCGGCCATGCCGGACCCGGCGCGCAGGATGGGCACCACGGCCAGCTTCTTGCCAGCGATCACCGGGGCGTCCATTGCGGCAATCGGCGTCTGAATGTGCCGCGTCGCCAGCGGCAGATCGCGCGTCACCTCGTACCCCATGAGCATCGCGATCTCGCGCAGCAACTCGCGGAAGGTGCGGGTCGATGTGCCGACGTCGCGCATGTGGGTCAGCTTGTGCTGGATCAGCGGGTGGTCGAGAACGAACAGGTTGGGGAAGTCCGCATCCTGGCGCATGGCGTCTCCGGCAGGCTGTTCAAATTCCATGACAATAACACGGCTGACAGTACCATGGGGGGGACCATGGGGCGTGCGCGGATCTAACGGAGTAGACTGGGCGATCCTGCGACTCTTTTTCGCAACCGCAGGCGGGGTTCGGCGTTGGCTTCAGCACGAACACGGAGAAGTGCCGGCCCGGTCATCGGCTGATACGTGTGGCGGCGGACAAGTGTAGCGGCTGGCGAGTGGAACGCCAGGGGAGCGGAAATGCCCTACCTCGCGATGGTTCTGTTGATTGTTTCCATCCTGTGCGCCCTGGTCGGGTTTGCCGACGACAACACGGGCAAGGGCGATATGGCCGTTGCGCGGACGGTGGCCATGGTGAGCGGCGTGTCGTTCCTGGTGGTGGCCGTGCTTGCCGCCGTGCGCGGCCTCGGCGCGGCCGAGGAACGCGACGAGGCCTAACTCTCCCCCCTTTCCCTCAGGAAGAGGGGGTTTCAAAGCGGCACAAAGATGGCCGTTTAGTGGACTATTTTATGCTGCCTTTATGTCCGACATGGGCATTCTGAACGGCTTGAATAGCCGACAAGAAAACTCCTGTAATCGTGTTAAATCAACCGTTTGCCAGGCATCGGGTGGGCGCTGGCCCGCCCGCTTCGGGCATGGCGGAAAGGGTTGCGGCCCGGCACGGAAATTTTACGCCGGGGCCTACGGACTCGCATGGAGCCTTTATGGGGTTGGGGTCCATGGTGGGGACATCGAGACGCCCGGCGCCGCATCCCGCTCAAGAGACGCGGCGCCCCCCCCAGGAACCCCGATGAGGGAGGACTGAATGAGCCTCAACAGCCACCAGATCGAGCCGCTGCTCCCTGACCTCAAGCGTTATGCCCGGTCACTCGCCCGCAGTGAGGATGACTCCAACGACTTGGTGCAGGACTGTGTTGAGCGGGCTCTGGTGAAAGGCGACCTGTATCGCGAGGGGACCAACCTGCGGTCCTGGATGTTCACCTTGATGCGCAACGTCTTCATCAGCCAGAAACGCCGTGACGCGGTGTCCATGCGCTACTTGCAGCACGCCATGCACCAGGGCGCCTCCATCGCCCACCCATCGCAGATGCACCGCGTTTTCCTGAACGAGACGATGAAGGCCATCGCCGCACTGTCCGATCAGGAACGTTCCGCTGTGACCATGCTGGGTCTTGAGGAGCGCTCCCACCAGGAAGCCGCCGAGGAAACCAGCCTTCCCGTCGGGACCATGAAATCACGCCTGTCGCGTGGTCGCGCCAATCTTCGCAACACGTTGCGCCTGGAGCGTGATTCGGCGGCCTGACCACAGCAGTACTTCAAGGGCGGGGCATCGGTGCGCATGAAAACGTACCCGTGCCCGCCGTCCCCGGCGTTTCCCCACCCCTTTCCGCATAGTCTGAACCCCAAGCCGGGGTACTGCGTTGTTTCCCCGACGCCGGCCGCCCGCCCGCTTCCGACCGATGAAGGAGATGAGCGCAATGAACCGTATTTTAACCAAGGCGCTACCCTTGACCATCGCCGCCGCAGCGCTCAGCGCCTGTGGTGGCGGCATGTTCACCAACTCGGTGGACGAGGTGCGCACCTTGCAGCCGTCGGGGACGGCTTTCAACCAGCGTCTGGCTGAAAACTACCGGGATCTGGCCGTCTACGAGGCCGACCGCATGTACGACTGGAGTTCGGCCCGCCATTTTGCCGATAAGGCGCAGCGGGCTGCGGCCGGTGAGGCCGTGGCACCCGACGATCCGGGCAAGGCCGACCTGACCGGCGGCTATGCCACCGAGTTGGGCTCGGGCTATCAGCGCCTGAACACGGTCATGAACGAAGGCGCCGCCGAACGATTCCCGGCCGAGGCCGCCCTGGCGCAGACGAAATTCGACTGTTGGGTCGAGCAGGCTGGCGAGGGCCACCAGTTCGACCACATCGCGTCATGCCGCGATGACTTCATCATCGCCGTCCAGGCCATGGAGCAGCCGATCCAGCCGGTCGCCGACGCACCGCCGCCGGTGCTGGTGTTCTTCGACTGGGACGAGGCGACAATCCGCCCGGACGCCATGCCGATCATCAACCAACTGGCCGACGCTCTGCGCCAGAACCCCAATGTTCCGGTGATCGTCGAAGGCCACGCCGATACCTCGGGTGCGGCCGACTATAACGTGAACCTGTCCGAGCGCCGGTCGGAAGCCGTGGCGAATGCCCTGATCGAGCGCGGCGTGAGCCCTGACCGGATGCAGCTCCGGGCCCGGGGCGAGCAGGACCTGCGGGTGCCCACCGGGGACGGCGTGCGCGAGCCGCAGAACCGCCGTGTCCGTATCCAGGCCGGCGGCCCGGCCATGGCTGCCGTGCAGTAGGCTGAGTGTGGAGTCTTGAATGGAAGCCGCGGGCGCGTTGTCCGCGGCTTCTTTTTATTCCGCCGCCATGCTGCACGACGGCGGCGCGGCGAGTTCGGCGCGGGCTTGGCGGATGATCGACACCGACGACCACAGGAACAGCCCGGCCATCAATCCGGCCACCGCGAGGTCCGGCCACGCGGTGGACGACGCCCACACACCGCCGGCGGCCAGCATGACGGCAACGTTGCCGATGGCGTCGTTACGGCTGCACAGCCAGACCGACCGCACGTTGGCGTCGCCGTCCTTCCATTTCATCAGGAGCAGCACGCTGAACAGGTTTGCGGCCAGGGCCAAGGCGCCGACCGCGCCCATGACCTCGGCCTTGGGCAGGCCGGTGACCAACACGCCATAGACGGTGCTGCCCAGCACCCAGGCGGCCATCAAGGCGAGGCTGATCCCCTTGAGCAGCGCGGCGCGGGCGCGCACCGGGGCGGCCATGCCGACCACGGCAAGGCTCAGGCCATAGGTCGCCGTGTCGCCCAGGAAGTCCAAGGCGTCGGCCTGGAGGGCTTTCGATCCGGCGAAGATGCCGGCCCCCATCTCGACCGCGAACATGGCGGCGTTGACGGCAATCACCAGCCACAGCACGCGGCGGTAGGCCTTCGATACGCCGTCGAATTTGACCGTGGTGGACGAACATCCGCAGCCGGACATGAGGTTTTCTCCCGCAGGGTTTGACTCTCCTGCCCTTAAACCTAATGTCTCTAGGAGCTATAGGTTCAAGAGGAAAAATGATGGACCGCCTGACCATCGGCCGACTGGCCGCCCGCAGCGGCTGCAAGGTGCCGACCATCCGGTATTACGAACAGATCGGCCTGATGGCCGCGCCCGAGCGGTCGGAAGGCAACCAGCGCCTCTACGACCACGCGGCGCTGCAACGGCTGGCCTTCATCCGCCATGCCCGCGACCTGGGCTTCACCCTGGACGATATCCGCGACCTGCTGCGCCTGAGCGAGCACCCGGAACTGTCCTGCGCGGCGGCCGACAGCATCGCCCGCCGCCATCTGGATACCGTGCGCGAGCGCATCGAAAGCCTGCGCCGCCTGGAATCCGAACTGGAAAAAATCGCCACAGCCTGCCAGTCCGACACCGTCCGCGACTGCCGGGTGATCGAGATGCTGGCGGGGAGCGGGGAGTTGAGGAAGTGAAGTGGGTGAACCACAGAGATCACAGAGGACACAGAGAAGTCACAGAGGTTTCGGTGAAAACGGCTGCGCGCAGCGCATAAAAACTGTGCTGGGGTGGTATTGCCTGCGGCGCAGGTTCTCCACTCTCTCTGTGATCTCTGTGATCTCTGTGTCCTCTGTGGTAAATCCCTTCACTTCCTAAACCGCCGTCGTTTCCTCGCCCTGGACGCGGTAGCCGACGCCGGGTTCGGTGATGATGAGGTGTGGGCGGCCGGGGTCGTTTTCCAGTTTCTGGCGGAGTTGGCCGACGTAGACGCGCAGGTATTGGGTTTCCTCGATATACGCATCGCCCCAGATTTCGCGCAGGAGCTGCTGGTGGGTCATCACCTTGCCGGGGTGGGACACCAGGACGCGCAGCAGTTCGTATTCCTTCTTCGACAGCTTGACCGGTTGGCCCTGGCGGGTGACCTGGCGTTTGGAGAGGTCCACGGTGATGTCGCCGAGGGCGACCACCGGATCGTCTTCGCCTTCGGTCTGCTGGTGGCGGTGGCGCAGGGCGGCGCGCATGCGGGCCATCAGTTCGCCCATGCCAAAGGGCTTGGTGATATAGTCGTCGGCGCCCCGGTCGAGGGCGGCGATCTTGTCGGCCTCGTCGGCGCGGATGGACAGCACCAGGATGGGCACCTGGGACCACTCGCGCACCCGTTCGATGACCTCCAGGCCGTCCATGTCGGGCAGGCCGAGGTCGAGGACCACGAGGTCGGGCAGTTCGACCGTCAGGATCTTGATGGCGTTGGCGGCGTTGTCGGCCTCCAGCACCTCGTAGTCGTGGGCGGTGAGGCTGGCGCGCAGGAAACGCCGGATCTGCGGTTCGTCATCGACGATGAGGATCTTCGATCCCGAACTAGACATTCTCGCTCCCCTCCGGGTGGGTTTCCTTGGGCAGGGGCGGCAGTGGCAGCAGGACCCGGAAGGTGGTCCCGCGCTGCCGGCCCTGGCTTTTCGGCCCTTGGCTTTTCGGCTCCTGGCTTTCCGGCTCCTGGCTTTCCAGTTCCCCCTGGCTTTCCAGGTCCAGAGTCCCGCCATGGGTTTCCACGATACCCTTGCAGATCGCCAGCCCCAGGCCCGTTCCGGCAATCACCGAATCTTTTGCATATACGCGGAAAAACTTGTCAAAAACATGGGCGTGATCTTCCGGGGCGATGCCCACGCCCTGGTCGGTGATGGCCAGGCATAGGGTGTCGTCCCCCGACTCCGCGTGGCGGCGGGCGGCCCGCACGGTGATGGTAGAGCCCGGTGGCGAGTACTTTACCGCGTTGTCCAGAAGGTTGGTCAGGACGTTTTCCATCAGCACGAAGTCCACATTGAGTGGCGGCAGCAGGGGTTCGATCTCGGTTACCACCCGGTGGCTGTGGAGGCGGCGCTCCATGCGTTCCAGGGTGGTGCCGATCAGGTCGTCCACGTCGATCCATTGGCGTTTTGGCGTGATGGCTCCCGATTCCAGTTTGGTCATCTGCAACAGGTTGCCGACGAATCGGTTGAGTCGTTCGGCTTCCTCCAGAATGGTCCTCAACAGGTCCAGACGCACGGACTCATCGTAGGTGCGTCCAAAGGACAAAAGGCTGGTTGCTGATCCAATGATCGACGCCAGCGGGGTGCGCAGGTCGTGGGAGATCGACGACAGCAGGGCCGACCGCAGCGACTCGGTCTGGGCGGTGAAGCGGGCCGACTCGATCTCGCGGCTGAGCATCATGCGTTCAATCGCCACGGCGGCCAGCCCGGCCAGTGATTCCAGGCGGCGGCGGAACGGCGGCTCGCGCGACCGCTCGGCCGCCATACCGCTCAGGCCCAGTACGCCGACCGCGCCATGCGGCGTGCGCAGGGGCCAGAACAGGGTGGTGGCGTCCTCGTAAGTGCCGGTGCCGGGACCGGCCGGACGGCCCTGGTCGAACACCCAGTCGATGGCCTCGCGGTCGCGCGGGCCGGGCGCCAGATGCGGCGGATAGGACGGCACCGGGCGGCGGCTGTCCTGGGGCGCGGCCCCACGCTCCCCAGTTGGCGGCAGGTACAGGCTCGACCGCAGGCCGAGGATTTCGTCAAGCTGGTGGACCACCGCCTTCAGGACGTCCTCGGGCGTTGG
>LAEA01000033.1 GCA_000961745.1 Rhodospirillaceae bacterium BRH_c57
GCTAATGGGCTTTCGCGTGACGGCTGAAGCTCTCTGCCTTCTTGATCGGATTTTTCCCGTTCCGTTGGACGAGAAATGACGTGGCGAAGGTAACGGCTGAAATCTCACGCCGGTCACTGGAGGACGAAGAGGCTTAATCGTCCTCCAGTGACCGGCATAGCTGGAGGTAGCTGATCGACGCCGATCCCCGGTAGAGCTTCTCGCCGTGGAGGTGGACGAACTTCAGCCGCCCGCTCTCCAGGCTGGGAAGGAGGCCGAAGATCGCTGAGGTCGGGAGCGAGCCCAGGAAGTCCCGCTGTCGCGTCCCTCGGATGGTTAGGGTGCCGACGCCATGCGGCGGGCTTCCCGATGGCCTGGAACTGGCCATCTCGCGGTCCATCTCCCGGTTCCCCAAGAGCCGCATCTCGATCTCGGTGCCCGCGTGCTTCTCTGGCCGAAGGAGACGGACCTTCAGCGTGAGGTCCGAGTACTCCTGAAAAGGGCGTCTGGTATCGAAGGGGTCGTCCCCGGAGATCGAGTAGCCAGCCTCCCAGTCGATGATCTCGCCGTAGTAGCTTTACCAGTCATCCGCAGGCCGCCGACGGCCACGTGGTTTCTTCGCCATCCTGACCCTCCAGGACGTTCGAAATTTCAACGTCTGGGGATTGGTGACTTCAAGGTCCAGGAAGCATCCTTGGGCCATGACAAAACGCGTTGCCATCTACGCCAGGGTCTCGACGGATCAGCAAACGGTCCAAAACCAGCTTGCCGACCTTCAGGCTGTCGCTGAGCGATCCGGTTGGACCATCGTGAAGGTGTTCCAGGACGAGGGTATCAGTGGTGCCAAGGGACGCGATCAACGCCCAGCCTTCGACAGCCTCCTCAAGGCTGCGACAAGACGTGAGTTCGATCTCATCGCAGCATGGGCGGTTGACCGTCTGGGCCGGTCCCTCCAAGACCTCGTAGGCTTCCTCTCTGAGGTCCAAGCCGCAGGCGTGGACCTGTACCTGCACCAACAGTCCCTGGACACATCCACCCCGGCTGGACGTGCCCTCTTCCAGATATTGGGCGTCTTCAGCGAGTTCGAACGGTCCATGATCAGGGCCAGGGTAATCGCAGGTCTCGAACGCCGGAAAGCCCAGGGCCACAAACTCGGAAGACCGAACCTGGATCAAGCCTTGGCCGACAAGGTCGCCAAAGCCCTGCTGGCCGGTCATGGTGTCCGAGCCTCAGCAAGGCTGGCAAAGGTGTCCCCAGCGACTGCACACCGGATCAAGAATGACCTTGTCACTCAGGGTCTTCTGCCTGCGGCCAACGCAGCAGAGTAGCCACCCCCACACCGGAACCATGGTCTCCAAATGGTTCAGCAGAACGCCGCACCATCATCAAAGGGACGGGATTGACCCGGCCTTCCCAGAGGTCCGATGGTCGCTGCAATTCCGCCACATCGCGGCGGGGAAACCTGCGGAAAATCGTGTCAAGCGGCTTCGGTAAGTGGTTGATTTCTCACGAGACGGGGCAGGTCGGATGGTCTGGGCGGAGCTTCCCAAGCTTAAGACGAGGGTTCGATTCCCTTCACCCGCTCCAATCTCTTTTTATAACGCGATTACAGTTACTTAGCGTTATGGAAACGACCCCTCGGACCCCTGAAATCAGCCTCTGAAATGCCGATCCGCCACGATTCCGCCACATCGCGGAGTATTTTCACGTGGCAACTATCCGCAAATACAGGGGAAAATGGGAAGCCCAGGTCCGGCGAAAAGGCTTCAAAACTCTCTCGCAGACCTTCGAGACCAAGGGTGCAGCCTCAGCGTGGGCCAAGGAGGTCGAGCGTGAACTCGACTTTTCCAACCACCCTGATGATGTCTCAGTTCTCCGTCAGATGACGCTTGGTGACCTGCTCGAACGCTACAGGGACACCGTCACACCCCAAAAGAAGAGCCGCGTCCAGGAAACCTACCGGCTGAACTTTCTCCTCCGGCAGCTTCTGGCTCAGCTTTCCCTTGATGGACTCACGACTGGGGTGTTTGCCCGCTATCGGGATGACCGCCTTCAGCAGGTCGGTCCCCAGCAGGTGATTCACGAACTCAACGCCCTGAGCGTTGTCCTCAGGACAGCCAAACTGGACTGGGATATTCCGCTCCCCAAAATACCGTTGGATGATCTGAGGAAGCCCAGGATGCCACCGGGACGTAACCGCCGCCTCCGTGAGGGGGAGTTCGAACGGCTTCGGGAAGCGGCTTTCTATGGCAATTTGCCCTATGTCTGGCCTGTCATCGAGTTCGCCCTGGAAACAGCGATGCGAAAGGCGGAGATTCTTGGGCTGGAGTGGCAGCATATCCATTGGCGAGAACGGTTCGCACATCTACCAGAAACCAAAAACGGACTGTCAAGAGATGTTCCGCTGACGGAGAGGGCATTGGCTATTCTTCTCCAGCAACGGAATAATCAATTGCCGAGGCCATTCCCGCACAGCGTTCCCGCTATCCGTCACGCGTGGACGAGCGTGACCATTAAGGCGAATATCACCAACCTCCATTTTCATGACTTGCGACATGAGGCGATCAGCAGATTCTTCGAAATTGGCCTTTCAGTTCCAGAAGTTGCCCAGATTTCTGGCCATAAGGATTTCCGAATGCTTGCTCGCTACACCCACATGGACGCCAAAAAAGTCGCTTCTGTCCTCAAACAAAAGACGGTTTTATATGGTGAAATCGGCAACCCGTGAGGTCTCCCATTCTCACATCAATTATATTTTTTCTCCACCCAGGAGAATGTCCTCTTAAGTCCATTTAAATAGCGATACGGAATGTGCTTGTTGTGCTGGAGTTGGCCTACAACAATTCCTGGGGCAATGCCGATGCGAGCGGCAAACGCATTGACGGCCGCCGCCGAAAATTTACGAGCAGCAACGAACATTCTCCACTCCCGTCGCGGAATAAGGCGTTCCTGAGCAAAGTTATTCGCCTCTTGTTCTTCGGGCGTTGCCGAATTGCTCGCCTCGTCAATGAACACGTCCTTCTTTCCGTGAAGTAGAATATGTCCCGCCTCGTGGAAGAAGCTAAACCAAAAATGATCGTCTGTCTTGTGACGAATACTTAACTGAATAAGAACCTTATCTTTGCTCAGCCACTTAGCTGCTCCACTCAGCCGAGTTCCATCAAGCTCAGGCCGCCATAGAACAACAACGCCCGCCTTCCTGCACAGTTCGTGGAGAGGTTCCTGAAAATCTTTTGCAGGTAGCCGGGTGAGGCCACGAATTTCGTCAAGGGCTTGCTGAAAGGCATCCTTATTAAACGGAGCCGTCTCCACGCCTTCGGCATCCCGTTCGCCCCACCGCAGCCAAGCGGCCACGGCATGAGGATGGCTTAGAAAGACTTGGGAGGCCCTAAAAGCAACCGCCTGCTGCTGGCGAAGGAACATGCTCTCCCATGCTTCCACGCTGCCTGTGCTAAAAAAGTCAAGCAGTTGCTCAACCAGTTCGCCTCCCGTGGCCTTTTTAAGGAGCCCGAACTTGACCATCTTTGAGACAGGGAACTGCATCGCCCACTGCTCCTGAGCGGCTAAACGTTGCCGCTCTTCCTGCTTAGCCAATTGAAGGCGGTAGCGGGACTCAAGGCTGTTCCACAGAGCGGCACTGACACCTAGCACCCGCTCAAACGCAATAGCGGTGTCCGGAGAGATTGGGGCGTCACCGGTGATGATCTGGCTGATGGTTTTGGCAGAACGCCCGCAGCGATCCGCGAACTCCCTTTTCTTGAGTCCGCGAGCATCCAGGGTTTCCTCAAGGATTTCTCCTGGTGAAATGATGTAGTTCGGCGTGAACTCGTTCGTCGTGGCGGTCATCAGTGATAATCCTTCACGGCCAGAATTTTAATGGCTGTGACTTTTCGTAAATCGATGCCCCCATCTGCCAACCGGGGCATGGGGTCATTGGCTACCTCGAAGATCAGCCGATAAGGATGCTCGGCATCAACCGAAAACTGCTCGTCTCTGTCCCCGCTTAGCTGGTGCCTTCGCTCGGGTGGCGTTGTGGGAACGTCAGCAAGGGAAGAAGCCGCCGCAAGGACAGCCATTCTTCGAGCAATCTTGCGTCCGCACGTGCTCCCATAGGAACGTTCCAGAAGCCGGATGTCGTTGAGCGTCGCCCCAAGCTTCTTGGTTTTAAAGCTGATCTGCACCAGAAAGCCTTTACGACATAGGTAACGAGTTTTATCTGGATATCAAGGGAGCCCACAAGATGCAATGCGGAAGGAGGCTGCCGGAGGAGAAAGTTCAGCCGGTAGGTTTCCTGGACGCGGCTCTTCTTTTGGGGTGTGACGGTGTCCCTGTAGCGTTCGAGCAGGTCACCAAGCGTCATCTGACGGAGAACTGAGACATCATCAGGGTGGTTGGAAAAGTCGAGTTCACGCTCGACCTCCTTGGCCCACGCTGAGGCTGCACCCTTGGTCTCGAAGGTCTGCGAGAGAGTTTTGAAGCCTTTTCGCCGGACCTGGGCTTCCCATTTTCCCCTGTATTTGCGGATAGTTGCCACGTGAAAATACTCCGCGATGTGGCGGAATCGTGGCGGATCGGCATTTCAGAGGCTGATTTCAGGGGTCCGAGGGGTCGTTTCCATAACGCTAAGTAACTGTAATCGCGTTATAAAAAGAGATTGGAGCGGGTGAAGGGAATCGAACCCTCGTCTTAAGCTTGGGAAGCTTCTGCTCTACCATTGAGCTACACCCGCTCGGGTGCGGGAAAGGGCGATGAATTGCCGTTTCCTCGTTGCGAGCGGCATTATGCCAGAAGCCTGTTTTCGGGCAAGCCCCATCTTCGGAGCGGCGGGAGACGACAGCGTTCCTTATGCGTCGCCAAGCCCTCGAACGCCGCCGCCCGCCCCTTCTGCCGCTAACCTTCTTCCATTCCCGACGCCACGGCATACTGGCAGTGCAGCGGCGCGCTCAGGTGGCCCGGAATGCCGACCTGCCACGTAATGCCTTGCTCCAGCACCCGGAACGGGGCGGCGACGGCGGTACATGGCAGGCTGTCGGCGGCCGGCGCATCGGCGCGGCACAAGCGCAGGGACTGGCCGGTCTGGGACAGGGTCACCCACAGGCCGGCGGGGCCGGTCAGACCAAGGGTTTTTTGCTGCTCGCGGGCAAGCAGGAACTCGACCGCCGCAAAGGGTGTCCCGCCGGCGTCGCCCGGCCCCAGGGTGCACAGGACCACGTCGCCGAGCCGCCCGGAGGTGTAATTTTCGGCCACGCGGGCGTGGCGAGCGGCCTCGGACACGGCGTCGCGGCGGATAGCGGCCTGGGTTTCGGGCAGGGCTGCCTGGGTCCGTCCGGCGGCAAGTTCGGCCGCCTTGTCCACCGCCAGGGCTTGTTGGTCGGCTGTCATGCCCGACCATTCCGCGCGCGGAATGTCCAGTGGCGGCGCGGCGCAGGCGCCAAGCACACCCGCCAGACCAAGAAAGAGGGCGGCCGCCAGATCAGCGCGCCGCCCCGTTTCCATGACGATTACCCCCGACCTCAGCCGCGCGCCATCTTGCCCAGGCGCAGGCGCAGGGCGTTCAGGCGGATGAAGCCGTTGGCGTCGTACTGGTCGTAGACGGTGTCTTCCTCGAACGTCACGAAGTCCATGCGGTACAGGGACTTGGGCGACCGGCGGCCGACCACCGAGCAGTTGCCCTTGTACAGCTTCAGGCGCACGTCGCCGACCACGTGGTGCTGGGTCTGGTCGATCAGGGCCTGAAGGGCCAGACGTTCCGGCGCATACCAGAAGCCGTTGTAGATCAGCTCGGCGTACTTGGGCATCAGGCTGTCCTTGAGGTGGGCTTCCTCGCGGTCGAGCGTGATCGATTCCATGGCGCGGTGGGCGGTCAGCAGGATGGTGCCGCCGGGCGTTTCATAGACGCCGCGCGACTTCATGCCGACGAACCGGTTTTCCACCAGATCCAGGCGGCCGACGCCATGCTTGCCGCCCAGTTCGTTGAGGCGGGTCAGCAGGGCGGCGGGTGACAGGGCCTCGCCGTTGATGGCAACCGCGTCGCCCTTGTCGAATGATACTTCGATATATTCGGCCTGATCGGGCGCCTGTTCGGGCGACACGGTCATGCGGAACATGTCGTCGTCGGCCTCCAGCCACGGATCCTCCAGCGCCTTCCCCTCGTAGGAGATGTGCAGCATGTTGGCGTCCATGGAGTACGGCGACTCGCCGTGCTTGTCCTTGGGCACCGGGATCTGGTGCTTCTGGGCGTACTCGATCAGCTTGGCGCGGCTGTTGAGGTCCCATTCGCGCCACGGCGCGATGACCTTGATGCCCGGCTCCAGCGCGTAGGCGGTCAGCTCGAAGCGTACCTGGTCGTTGCCCTTGCCAGTGGCGCCGTGGGAGATGGCGTCGGCGCCGGTGGCGCGGGCGATCTCGACCAGACGCTTGCCGATCAGCGGACGGGCGATCGACGTGCCGAGCAGGTAGACGCCTTCATACTGGGTGTTGGCGCGGAACATCGGGAACACGAAGTCGCGCACGAATTCCTCGCGCAGGTCCTCGATGTAGATTTCCTTGATGCCCAGCATTTCGGCCTTTTTGCGGGCCGGTTCCAGTTCCTCGCCCTGGCCGATGTCGGCGGTGAAGGTCACCACCTCGCAATTGTACTCATCCTTGAGCCACTTGAGGATGATCGAGGTGTCGAGGCCACCGGAGTAGGCCAGAACGACCTTCTTGACGTCGCCCTTCTTCATGGAAACGCGCCCCCATTGAACGGGTGTGAAAACTGTGTAAATCGGGCGCGGAGTATAGGGGAGGCTCGGCCGGGTGGAAAGCCCTGGCGCTTGTGAGCCCGATATAAGCCTCCTGCACCACGTCATCCCCGTCCGGGCATCGTGCTGTGGGTTGCCGAGGGCGGCGGTTTCCCGCAAGCTTCTTCGAAACAATAATCCGGACCGCACACTGGCGGAACACGCCGAGGCCGCCGGGAGGCACAATGGCAACGACCCCGCAGACCCCACGGGACGGATTTGGCGGCATCGCCTTTCTGCACACCGCGCCCGGACACGTCGCCACCTTCGGCGTGTTGATGACCGACATGGCGCCCAACATTCCGGTGCGCCAGACCGTCAAGGCCGACCTGCTGGAGGCCGCCCGCCAAGCCGGCGGCCTGACCCCTGAGATTGCCGCCCTGGCCCGCGAGGCCCTGGAGGATCTGGCCGCCAACGGGGCGCGCGTGGTGGTGTGCACCTGCTCGACCGTGGGCGGCTGCGTCAGCATGATGCAAGAGGCGGGGATGGAGGAGGGGGGGATGCAAGAGGCGGGGACGCCGCGTTTCCTGCGCATCGACGCCCCGATGGCCCAGGCGGCGGTGCGCATCGGCGGCCGCATCCTGGTGGTCGCCACGGTGGAGGAAAGCCTTGCCTCGGCCCGTGGCCTGATCGAGCGCACGGCGGAAACCGAAGGCCGCCCGGTTGACGTGCGCGGCCTGTTGGTGCCGGGGGCCTGGCCGCTGTTTGCCGCCGGCGACCGCACCGGCTATCGGCGCACGGTGGTCGCCACCGTGCGTGCCGCCGCTGGGGACGTCGATGCCGTGGTTCTGGCCCAGGCCTCCATGGCGACGGCGGCCGATGAGTTGTCCGACCTTTCCATGCCGGTGCTGTGCAGCCCGCGCGCCGGCGTCACCAAAGCCATCGCCACATGGCGCGCCACCGCCCGCGACTCGGCAGAAATCCAGGGGTGAGGGCGGGAGAAGGAAAGAAGGAAGTGAAGCCCTTCACTTCACTTCTTGCCTACGTCTTTGACAGCTTCGAGCACACCGGCTTGTAGGCCATGTCGGTTTTGAGGATGTGGTCGGTCAGCCAGTCGTGCAGGAAGTCCTTGAGGCGGTCCTGGGCGGCGTCGCTGGGGTCCAGCAGGAAACGGTCGCGCAGGTCGCCGAACTGGGCCTCCATGCGGGCGTGGACGGCCTTGTGGGCCTCCAGGTCGGGGTAGCCGGCCTCGGCCATGATGCCTTCCTCGCGGCGGAAGTGGGTGTCGATGTACTGGCCCAGCGCGGTGAAGATCGTGTCGGTGACGAACAGGCCTTCCTCGTTGTCCAGCGCGTCGACGTAGTCGTTGAGCAGGTTGATGAGCGTCTTGTGGTCGTCGTCAAGCACGGGCACCCCGACGCTCATGTCATCCCGCCACGCGATGAAGGCCATGGTTCCCCCTGTGATCCGTCCCTGAAAAGCGGCAAATAGCCTATCACGACTGGGTGCTTTTGGAAGTCCCGTCCCCTTCTGTTTCGCCGTCTGACGCCAGGGTCTCCAGGTCCTTGACCGCCGGGCCGTGCAGCAGGCAACCGTCGATGGCAAAGCGCGAGCCGTGGCACGGACAGTCCCAACTGTGCTCCACGCCGTTCCAGGCCAGCACGCACCCCATGTGTGGACAGATCGCGCTGACCGCGTGCAGGGCTCCGGCGGCGTCACGGGCCAGACCCACCTTGCGCCCGCCGCGCCGCACCACGCGGCCGTCCCCCGGTGCCAG
>LAEA01000137.1 GCA_000961745.1 Rhodospirillaceae bacterium BRH_c57
GTCGGCAGGGCCGGTGGCGGGGCGGCGGGCGCGGTGGCGGACGGCGGAGCATCCAGGCGACGGGCAGCCACGCCCATGCCATCCCCCACCCGACGCAGGCTGTCCACGGCAAGCGGGGCAGCCGCCACGGCCTTGGGCGCAGGCACAGGCGCAGGCAGAATATCGGGAGCCGGAGGCACATCCGGGGCGGGTTCCGGCGTCGACTCGGGGTCCTGCTCGGGGTCCGACTGAGGTGGGGGGCTCGGAAACGCGGCGCCAAGGCTGAAGGTCGGAACGACCTGCGGCGCGGCATCCTGGAACCCGGCCGTGTCCTCGACAAGGACATCGCCCAACGCCAGGTCGAGGGGCGCGGCGGGCGCGGCCGTGACATCGGGAGAAACGGTCGGCGTGCTCTCCAGACGATCACCCAGGCTCAAGCGCAAGCCGCGCGCCGACGCCTCAGGCACCGTGGCGTCGTCGTTTGTCTTGGTCGGCGTTGGCGTGTCGCCAAGCACCAAAGGCATGGACACCGCTCCCCTTGTCCCCGGCGCCGAAACGCACCCCGCAGCAGAATAGCGCCCTGAACGCTATCCCGAAAGGGTGACGATGGGGTTAAGGGCGTTCAGGGATGACGGCGGATCCCGCCTACTCCATGGCGGCGCGCAACAACCTCAGGCGACCGGTGCGGTCGAGGACGATCTTGAACACCGCCACCAGCGGCACGGCCAGCAGCGCTCCGGCCACGCCCCACAGCCAGCCCCACGCCACTACCGACAGGAACACCACCAGCGGGTTGAGGGTCAGGCGCCGGCCGACGATCATCGGGGTCAGGACCTGGCCCTCGACGGCGGTCAGGAACAGAAAAATCAGCGGCGGCAGCGCGATGGTCCACAGGGTGCCAAAGGTCAGAATGGCAACGATGGTCAGGATGCCAACCGTGATGACCGGTCCCAGGTAGGGCATGAAGTTCAGCATTCCGGCAACCACGCCCCACAGGGCCGGACTGGGCATTCCGGTCGCCCACATGGCGGCCGCCGTGGCCGCCCCCAGGCCGATGTTGATGGCCGTGATGGTTTGCAGGTAAATGGCGATTTCGGTCTGGACGCTGCTGATGATGTCGGCGTAGACGCGGCGGCTCTCCGGGACCTGGGCGCGCGCCACTTGAATCACCGTGCGTCGGCCCATGGCGAGCAGGAAGTACACCAGAACCACCGTCACCACCGCGCCAGCGGCAAACGAACTGATGCGATCAACCAGGGTGGAGGCAAGCGATCCCTTGCTGATCCGCACGGTCGGCTGGTCGCCTTTGGTTTCGCCCATTTCCTCGATCTCGCGGGTGGCACGGGTGGCGCCGCCCAGCCTTTTCGTGATGGGGGCGAGCTTGTATTCAAGGTTCCGCACCACCTGTGGCGCCTGATTGACCCAGGTCAGGGCCGGATCCGACAAAAAGAAAATGCCGGCACCAATGACCCCAAGGAAGCTCAGCACCACGATGGCGGCCGAAAACACGTCAGGCAGGTGTAGGCGGCGCAGCAGACGCAAAGGCGCGCTCAGCACGATGGCCAGGAACAGCGCCAGAACCAGCGGCAGGATCAGGGACTTGGCGACCCACAACGTGTACAGCAGGGCCAGCACCAGGAGCGCCACCAGACTGCGCCCGCTGACCTGTTGCCACAGGTTGGCTGGGCGCGGCGGGCCCTCGGGCGGCGGGCCAGAGGAGAGGTGGTCTTCCGTTGGCAAGGAGGGATGGGGAGCCTTTGCGTCATCGGCTAAAGGTCCCTCATGAGCGGGGACGCCGGGGGGAGGCGCCGACCGCGAACCGAGGTCCTTCACCGTGGCACCCTTTCATGATCGTCCAAGTATGGCTCCTGTAAACGAATCGCCGGGGCGCCTGGTTGCCCGGAAGGAATCCGACCGCTGCGCTTTAGTATAGGTTCCGGGTAAAAACGGCGTTAATCCGGGGATGTGCTTGTCGGATGTAAGCGAACCATGTTCAGAAAGTGCGCGGGGAGTCGGAACCAATCCCGAAACTGGTAGTTTCTCCTGTATCGTTCACCGAACGTGGCGGCCCTTCCCGACCGGAAGCGACCGCCGACAGGGCCGCTGAACCGGCCAAAGATGGAATGGGAAGGAACGGATGAAGGACGGAGGAATGAGCGCCCTGCCGCCCCTCACCGAGGGGGAACTGGGGCTTTACCTGGACGACGACCTGGATGCCGGCCAGCGCGCCGCACTGGATCGCCGCCTGGACGCCAACCCGGATCAACGCGACAAGGTCGAACGGATCCGCGCGGCCGAAGCCGAATTGCTGGTCTGCCTGGACGCCATGCTGGACGACCCGGTGCCGGACCACCTGATGGCCCTGCTTGACGACGAACCGTTTAACGACGAGACGACAGAGGCCGAAAGACACCTCTGAGACCCCGCAGCAACCGGGCCGCTGGCACGCATCCGCTCCATCCGGCTCGTATTGCTGCGGGTTTCCTTTTGCCCTACAGTCCGGTAACGGAACAAACCGCGCCAGGGGGGCGCGGCGCCGCGCGAGCGGATCCGACGGACTGTAACAATGAGTGTACTTTTCAAGGCGCTGCAACGGGCGGAGAAAGCTCGTAGCGGAGAGGCTTCGGACGATGCTCGGCCGGCCACCATGGCCGAGTCCGCGCCTCAGGGCATGCCGGCACTGGGCCTGCGCCAACGGCCCAGAGGTGGACGGGGAACAGGACGGGGCCGGGCGCTGGTGCGGGGCCTAGGCATCTCCTTTATCATCATGCTGGGCTCGTCGACCGCCGCCATGATCTTGTTTGGGGACGAGGTCGAGCGCGCCCTCGAAACGCTGGTGGTCGGCGGCCCGACGCCCATGCCGCGCCCGGCGCCGCCAATGGTCGCCGTGCCGGTGCCGGAATCATCCCCTCCCGCCGCGCCCGAAACCGTGATTGTCGTGCTGGATCCACCGGCCGAAACGCCCGCCGTCCTTCCCGGCGCTGTCGATTCAACGACGACTGGTCCAGAGGCGACTGATCCAAAGACGACCGATCCAAAGACGACTGATATCGCCCAGTTGATGGCCGCCGCCCGTGCCGTGCAAAGCACCGAGCCCCCAGCCGAACCGACCCCGTCCCCCACTCTGACCCCGACTCTGGCGCCCGGCGAGCGCGGCGGCCCGGTGCCGCTGGTTGGTCTGGATGCCCCGCAAGTCACCAACCTGCCGCCCGAGGATCTGGCTGAAGACTTGGCCGCCCCCCCCGCCGATCCCGAAGCCCCCGTCCTGCCGCCCGAACCGCGCACCCTCGAAGAGGTCATGGCCGAGCGCCGGCGCATCGACCAGGCGCGGGCGCTGGCTCCCTCGGTGGTGGTTGACCGGCCGGAGGCCCGGCGTGCCGGCGCCGCCAACGTGGTCAACGTCAATGTGCCGACTCCGGGCGCCCGCGACACCGTGGCCGAGGCGTACCGCGCCCTGCTGCGTGGCGACTACCACTCGGCCCTGACGTCCTATGACACGGTGCTGACGGGGGACCCCCGCAGCTTGCAGGCCTTGCTCGGCCGCGCCGCAACGCTCCACAAGCTGCGCCGCCTGGACGAGGCCCGCCATGCCTACGAACGGGTGCTGGCCCTCGACTCGACCAACCGCGAGGCCCTGACCAACCTGCTGGCCATCCTCGGCGCAGCCGCCCCCCAGGAGGCCCTGGAACGCCTTCAGGCCCTGGAGCGTGCCGCCCCCGACTTCACGCCGGTTCTGGCCCAGATCGCCCTGGTCTATGGGCAGCTTGGGCTTGACGGACAGGCGGTCGGCTATCTCCGGCGGGCCGTGGCACAGGACCCCGGCAACTTGCCCTACCGCTACAACCTTGCCATCCTGCTCGACCGGTCGGGCCAGCGGCAGGCGGCGGCCGAGGCCTATCGCGCGGTCCTTGACGGCCTGCGGGCGGGCAGCGGCAGCGGCGACCTCGCCGTGTCGGCCGACAGCATCAAGGCCCGGCTCGACTTCCTGATCGCGGCCCGCTAGGAGGGGGCCTTTTCATGCCGTATCTCGCCCATTTCGGCCTTCGGGAGCACCCATTCTCCCTGACCCCCAACACCGAGCGGTACTTCCCCGCGTCGGACAAGATGCAGGTGTTGCAGTCGCTGGAATTCGGCATCCGGCGGTCGGCCGGCATCATGAAGGTGGTCGGCGACGTCGGCACCGGCAAGACGCTACTGTGCCGCCTGCTTCTGCGCCAACTTGCCGTGGGGGGGGATGTCACGGGCATCGCCTACCTCAGCGCCCCCCAGGCCGAGGGCGACACCCTGATCGCCCTGGTGTGCCACGAGTTCGGGCTGCCGCTTGGTGATCGCGCCACCATGCTGCGCGGCCTCAACGAGTTCCTGCTGGCCCGCCACGCCGAGGGCCACGACAGCGTGCTGGTGGTGGACGAGGCCCAGGCCCTGGGCGCCGGCGGGCTGGAAACCATCCGCCTGCTGTCCAACCTGGAGACCGACCGCGCCAAGCTGCTCCAGATCGTGCTGTTCGGGCAGACCGAGCTGGACGGCCTGCTGGTCCGCCCCGACTTGCGCCAGGTCAACCAGCGCATCGCCTTTTCGTTCACCAGCGGGCCGTTTTTGCGGACCGAGATCAGCGCCTATGTGAAGCACTGCCTGCGCATGTCGCGCCTGGAGGGCGTCGCCTACGACATCTTCGAGCCCAAGGCCGTGGACGAGATCGCGCGGGCCAGCGCCGGGGTGCCGCGGGTCATCAACATCCTGTGCGACAAGGCCCTGCTGATCGCCTACGGCGACGGTGCGCGGGCCGTAACGCGGGCCCATGCCCGTGCCGCCGTGGCCGATTCCCCGACCATCATCGCCGGGATAGCCGCCGAAGAGGGCGGAGCGGGGGGGACCGGAACGGGCTGGAAATGGGCGGCCGCCACGTTGCTCCTCGTGCTGGTGGCTGGACTTGGCGCCGCCCGGTGGCTGTCCGACGCCGATCGCGTGGCAAGCGCCCCGCCCGTCGCTCCCGTCACCGCTCCCGTCACCGCTCCCGTCGCCGCCGTGGCGCCGGTGATCGCGCCCGAACCTGTGCCCGTGCCGGAACAAGTGCCGGAGCCCATTGCAGAGCCCGCGCCTGCACCTGAACCCGTGCTCGTACCGGCGCCCGAACCCGTTGCAGAGTCCGCGCCGGGGCCGGGGCCGGGGCCGGAGCCGGAGC